>NZ_CAUTEG010000050.1:0-16695 GCF_963537195.1 Oribacterium sinus
TACTAAGCGAAAAACTTCAGTTCCTTCGTTTTTCGCAAGTACCCACGGGCTCAGACTACCCCCTTTCAGACCTATACTGCCAGAAAACCATCGCAAATCTCTTCATGTTATGCAAGCTTTTTGGTGACATAAAAGAGTTTGTAAAACAATTAAGCTTTTGTCTATGCATTAATTTTTGTTTTACAAACTCTTTTATTTCTTTTAGCGTAAAACTATTTCGAATGCATAGGATGAAAAAGGCGCTGTAAATAATCAAAATAAAAAGATTTCGGCAATATCGGTCTGAATATGGGGTAGTCTGAGCCCGTCAGTACTTACTGAAAGCAAGCAAAGCGAAGCTTGAAGTTAGTACTGTTACGTGGCGAAGCTAGCGAGAGCGTGCCCCAATTCAGACCTATATTGCTTAGAAATCTTTTGGATTTCAATATTATTTTACAGCACCTCCAGAATCCGCTCCACCATGGATTCTCTATCCATATGATATTCTTTCATCAAGGCTTCCAAATCATATTTGTCATAGAATTCTTTTTCCAGACCTAAGCTTAGTACCTTCATTGGCTTTAGGCTATAGAAGGAAGCAATTTTCTCTGCAAAACCTCCGGACAAAATGCCGTCCTCTAAGACTACCACCAACTCATGGTCTTTTTCCAGATTTTCCAGATACGCTTTATCCAAATGAGATAGAATACCGGGGTTAATTAAGCTGGGCTTAATACCGGTCTTTTTCTCAAAGTTTTTCGCCCCTTCTCTCCCTTCTTCATACAAGGAGCCTGTTGCAAAGATGGCGACCTTCTGTCCTCTTTGGATTTCCTGATAGGAAACAGGGAAGAAGCTCTTCTTTACCGGCGCTTCGTCCTCCAGCACATTTCCTTCCGGTGCAAAAATCAGTACCGGATTCTCCTGCTGTTCTAAAGCCCAATCCAGTAAAGAGAAATATTCTCCTTTAAAGGCCGGCGCAAAGATTAAAAGATTCGGGATGGAATTGGCCATGGCCAAAAGATACAGTCCAAGGTGGGTTTTATCCCGCATTCCCAAAATAGAGGCGCTGTTTACCACCATGGTGATGGGAAGGGAATTGATGGCTGCATCTTGGGAGATCTGATCATAGGCTCTTTGCAGGAAGGTAGCGGATGTGAAAAATACAGGTTTTGCTCCATTTTTTGCGGCACCGCAAGCAAGGGTTACTCCTGTCTGCTCCGCAATCCCCACATCTACAAACTGCTTTCCCGCCTCTTTTCTTTGCTTTTCATGAAATCCCATGCCACCGGGCACTCCTGCGGTAATGGCCAAAACCGCCGGATCCTTCTTCATTTTCGCCAGCAAAAATTCTGCTGTAAGTTCTCCGATATCCTCCCCAGGAAAATCGTATTCTTCTCTGGTTTTTCCCGTTTCCAAATGGAAGGGCAGATGCCAGTGCCAGCTTTCCTTATCCTGCTCCGCAAACTTAAGTCCCTTACCCTTTGCGGTATGAATGTGAAGCACCACCGGCTTTTCATAGCTTTTCACCTTTTCCAAGGCCTTTACCAAAGACTCCACATCATTTCCCTGCTCCTCATATAGATATTCCAGTCCCATAGCCCGAAACAGATTATCCTCTGCCTGACCATTACTTTCCCTAAGGCGCTTCAAACCCTTATACATGCCTCCGTGATTTTCCGCAATGGACATTTCGTTATCATTTAAAATGATGAGTAATTGGCTCTCCTGCTCTCCCGCAATGCTTAATCCTTCCAGAGCCATTCCGCCGGAAAGGGAACCGTCTCCAATTACCGCCACCACCTTTTCCGTTCCGGAAAGTAAGTCTCTGGCTTTGGCTAGTCCCAGTGCCAAGTCAATGGAGGTTGAGGTGTGTCCGATGGAAAACAAATCATAGGGGCTTTCCTTAGGGTCGGTATAGGGTCCCACTTCATCATAGGAAGCCTCTTCCATATAAGCCTTTTTTCTACCTGTCAGCATCTTATGGGGATAGGTCTGATGAGAAACATCAAAGACAATCTTATCCTTCGGGGCATCAAAAACTCTGTGCAGAGCAATAGTCGCCTCCACAAAACCTAAGTCCGGTCCCACATGTCCCATGTGTTTACTGGCTCTTTCAATCAGAAAATTCCGCATTTCCTCTGCAAGGGTATTCAAGTCTCCCATGGAACACTGCTTCAAATCCTCCGGGCTATTGATTCTTTCTAAAACCATAAAGCCACCTCTCCCTTTCTACTCTCTCCTACTTTTTACTCTCTCATACACAATTCCACGAAACGTCTTATCCTATTACAGTGGAAAATATCCTTCTGCTCTATACTGTAAAGCCTCTCTATTCTCATGCAGTCTATCAGCTTTGTCAATCGAAAGTCAGCTAAGGCTATATTCCTAATTCTAAATCCACAGCACTGCTATAGACTTCAACCATACCACAATTAGACAACTAAAAAAGGAAGTCTGGAATATACAGTCCATGAATAGCTTCGTGCAATATAGCTCTAAAGAGGGGTAATCTGAACCCGTCTGTACTTACAGAAAGCGAATGAAATGAAGCTTGATGTTAGTACAGCTATGAGGTGAAGTTAGCGAGAGCGTGCCCCGCTTTAGAGCTATATTGCTATAGAAGCGATGATTTCACTGTGATATTTCCTACTTCCTTTTATGCTTTAGGCTTCGTCGGCAAAAAGCAGAGAAGAAAGGTAACGGTCTCCGGAATCCGGAAGGATGATGACAATGTTCTTTCCCTTTGCCTCAGGGCGCTTTGCAATCTGAATTGCCGCATGTACAGCCGCTCCGGAGGAAATTCCGGTCAGAACGCCTTCCTCTTTTCCGATACGTCTTCCTGTTGCAAAAGCATCCGCATTGGAAACAGTAATGATTTCATCATAAATCTTCGTGTCTAAAGTGTCAGGAACAAAACCTGCACCGATTCCCTGAATCTTATGAGGTCCGGGAGCCTTACCGGAAAGCACTGCGGAATCCTCAGGCTCTACCGCAATTACCTTTACAGCAGGGTTCTTTTCCTTCAAATATTTGCCAATCCCTGTAATGGTTCCTCCTGTTCCGATTCCGGAAATCAGATAATCCACCTTACCGTCAGTATCCTCCCAGATTTCCGGGCCTGTGGTTTTCTCATGGGTTTTGGGGTTAGCCTGATTCTCGAACTGACCGGGAATAAAACTGTTGGGAATTTCTTTCGCAAGTTCCTCTGCCTTGGCAATGGCACCCTTCATTCCCTTAGCACCCTCTGTCAGCACCAGCTCTGCGCCATAAGCCTTCATCAGGGTTCTTCTCTCCACACTCATTGTGTCGGGCATTACAATGATGATTCTGTAGCCTCGGCTTGCCGCTACTAAGGATAAACCGATTCCTGTATTTCCTGAGGTGGGCTCAATAATTACGGATCCGGGCTTTAAAAGACCTCTTTCCTCTGCATCCAAAATCATCCCCTTGGCAATTCTATCCTTTACAGAGCCTGCCGGGTTAAAATATTCCAGCTTCGCCAAAAGCTTTGCTTCCAAACCATCCTTTTTCTCGATATGGCTAAGCTCCAAAATCGGAGTACGTCCAATCAATTCTTCCGCTGCATGATAAATCTTTCCCATAGCATTCTCCTTTTCTTCTCTGTAAATCTGCTACTCTGTACATTCTTTACTTTGTAAAACTTCTTCTCCAAAAAGCACTATCTCTTACAAGATAAAATATTGAAGCATTTTCTTCGCAAAAAGTATAATCCACATAAACATACTAGTCAAGTATGTTTATGTGGATTATAGGATTTATATATTTTTTTAGGATTGTCTATACTATATACCCTTCCCGGATTTTGTCAAAAAAGAGCCATCAAACAGATGCATTACTTTTTCAAAGCTGTATAGGTCCGAAACAGAGGCAATCTCTCACCAATGTAAACAAAAATGCCGTGGAGGGACTTAAGCAGTATAGACCTGAAAAAGGGGTAATCTGAGCCCGTGGGTACTTGTGAAAAACGAATCCCATGAAGTTTTTCACTTAGTACCCCTACGTGGCGAAGTTAGCGAGAGCGTGCCCCATTTCAGGTCTATGCTGCAATAGTCCACTGTTTTTTAACAGCTCTTTATATAACAAAATCATTTCCGGCCAGATCCGGGATAGCCAACTCCAGAAGTGTTTTTTCCTGGAAATACTCCTGAATCATCCGATCCAGTTCCTTCCATACCGGATAGGTTTTACAAGCCCCAAGACTTCCTCTTCTTTTTTCCAGATCGGAAACGGGAGAAAGAGAGCCCTCCAAGGCGGTAAGGATTTCCAAAAGAGAATATTCCGCTACAGGCCTCTTCAGCTTATAGCCTCCTCCTTTTCCCCTTAAGGCCAGCAAAAGCTCCTTTTTTACCAAAACCTTAACGATACTCTCCAGATATTTTTCGGAGATATCCTGCCTTGCCGCAATTTCCTTCAGGGGAATATAGCCCTGCCCGTTATGTTCTGCCAGGTCAATCATAAGCTGTAGGGCATACTGCCCCTTCGTGGAAATCAACATTTTTCTTAAACCTTTCTGTCTACATCTTTTTCAAACTCTCTTGCATAAGCAATCTTTTCAAATTTGCTTCTCTTAATTATTGTTTTTTCTAAAATAAAATACTTTCTTTTCTAAATCTCTTCCATAAGAAGCAAGAAGCTGTCGTACTCTCCTTTTCCTTCCGGAAGAGGAAGACCAACCTCCATCAAGGAAAACCCGCTGTACGTTCTCTCCAGGAGGCTTTCCACAAAGGCTTCATCTTGGAAGGAACCGCCCTGTAAGAGTAAGCGTAGGCGGTATTTTCCTTCTCTCTTTAAGCCTTTGCAATAAAGGATTTCATTGGCTCCATTAAAGTTCTTATCCCGCCATACCACGGAAAGGCTGGCCTTCTTTTTATCAGGAGACACAAAGGACCAGGCGGTAAAGCGTTTTCCGGATACCCTGTCCTCGGACTGTGGGGTATAGCCTCCCGTCTCTCCGTAACCGCTGAGGCGGTAATAGCTTCCCTCCTTCATTAAGGACTCCAGCTCCTCCACAACGGCAATCTGCTTATGGATTTCCGCCCTGTCTTCTTCCCGGCAATCCTTGGGATCCAGTTCATAGCCGAAGCTTCCGCTCATAGCCACGATAGCTCTGGTATTCATAGGTACCACACGTCCGGTCTGGTGATTCGGCACCTGCGAAACATGGGCACCCATACATTGGATGGGATAAAGGAAGGAGGAACCGTATTGAATTTCCAATCTCTCAATAGCATCCGTATTGTCGGAAAGCCAAATCTGAGGCGTGTAATAGAGCGCTCCCAGGTCGAAACGGCCGCCTCCACCGGAGCATCCCTCAATTAATACGTTGGGGAATGCCTCCTTTAAGCCGGAAAGAAAACGGTATAGTCCCAGACAATAGCGGTGCAAAATCTTTCCTCTTCCCTGGAAATTCACCCCATGGGAATATACGTCCATAATGCTTCGGTTCATATCCATTTTAATGTAGGAAAGGGGCACGGAACGGAAGCAGGAAATCAGGCTTTCCAATACTGCGTCCACCACTTCCTTTCTGGAAAAATCCAGCACCAGCTGAGAACGGGAACGGATGGGAGACTCTCCGGGAATCTGCAAGGCATAGTCCGGATGAGCGCGGTAAAGAGCACTGTCTTCATTGACCATTTCCGGCTCAATCCAAATGCCGAAATGCATCCCCTCTTCTTCCAGTCTGTGTCCAAGGCTTTCCAGGCTCATTCCCAGCTTCTCTTCATTGGTCACCCAGTCTCCCAGACCGGAGAAATCCGTATCTCTCTTTCCGAACCAACCGTCATCCATCACCAGCAGATTCATGCCCAGGGATTTTCCTTCTCTTGCCAGCTCAATGATTTTTTCTCCGGTAAAATTAAAGTAGCAGGCTTCCCAGGAATTCAGCAAAATGGGAAAATAGGGTAAAGGAGATGTTGCCGCAATATACTTCTTCACCATGCTTTGTAGCTGATTGCTTAAGGCGCTAAGTCCATCCCCGAAGCTTAAGATAGCCTCCGGGCTTTGCAGTTCTTCTCCCGCTTCCAGCAAGTAGTGCATATTGTCATTTTGCATTCCCAGGGAAACTCTGGTTCCCCGGTAGGAATCCCTCTCCACATCCAGATGGAAGGAGCTGCTGTACAAAAGGGCAAAGCCATAGCAATCTCCGCTATGCTCCGTGGTATTTTTTCCCGCTAAAATACCAAAGGGATTTTCCTGATGGCTACTGCTTCCTCTCATGGAGGCAATATGCTTTACGCCCTGCTGCAAGGGTTCTCTACGGTAGAGACGCTCCATCCCGTACCTTCCGGAAAAATGAATCAGATCATAATCTCCATAGGAAAAGTCCAGGGAGAGGGAATCCAGACGCTCCACAAAAAGAGCCTCCTCGGAAATATTTTTGATTCTGGCATTTCTGGCAATCACATCCTCATCCGGATAGAGAATGTAATCCAGCTCCAGCTCCACTCTCTTTCTTTCTTCTTTTAGGAAAATGCGAAGGGTTTCACATTCCTCTACCGCCTTGGCATGGGGAAGTCCCTCCAGATGGGATCTACCCGAAAAAATCTCTACTCGGTCAACGCGCAGGTCTAAGATCCCCTCCCCGTCAGAGCCGGAAATGCTACAAGCCGGAATACGATAATCTCCATTTCCAAAGGAAGAATACTCCTGGGCCAAGGTATCCATGGAGTAGGTTCTGTCTGCATTTGCATCATAGGGATTACCGGAAAATCCTCTATCCTTATACTGGAAGAGGTAGGAAAAATCCCCTTCTCCCCTTTTGCCGTAATAATAATGCAAAAGATGCCCATAGGGACCAATGCCCATCTGGTAGCTGGTGTTTCTACTATGTAAACTAATAAGCCCCTTTTCCTTGTCGTAAACGATTGCCATACTGCACTCCCCTTTCTTTTAGAAAAAATCCTTTTCTCTTCTCCGCCTCTTTACTTCTTTTCGAAGAAAGGCAAAGCATTCCTTCTCTCCTTTATCCTTTAAAAGCAACAGCAATTCTTCCAGTTCTTTTTTTGTCCGTTCATGAATCAAGGGAGAATCCTTCATCGGCTTATAGTAAATGTAAGCACTGTCATCCCTGTATTTTTCCCCTTGATAATTCTTCGATGCGGCCACTCTGTCACAAAACATCTCCGCCACATAACGATAAGGCATAGGACAGCCTATCATACGATTAGGGTCTTGTAAATCATAGTCACACCAATATTCAAAATGATGCTTGTTTCTTCCCTTATGATGCAACCAAGCCGTGGAGGTTCCCGTTTCAATCCGCTCTACGCCGTTGGGACTTTTATAGCCCTTATAAAAACGAATACCCACCCTGAATTCCGTCCAACTGTACTTGGACAGGTCATGGAGCAAGCCCTGCTTATACAGCCCAATGGAAAAGCAGTAGCGCATCACCAAAATCTTATGCTTTGTAATGGTTTTAAAATGTCCGATGGCATTTTTCCAAAAATGAAATCCTTCCATCTGTAACTCCTCTTCTATACTATCCTTCTTCCTGCATAAGGCAAGGATATTTTTTCTCCAGATATTTCCATAAACGAAAACTGGGGTAGCCGTACACAAAGCCGTAGGCAATAAAAGATAAAAGGATTGCTCCTCCCACATCTAAAATAGAGTGCTGCTTTAGCACCAGTGTTGCCATACAAATCAAAAGACACAAAAGAAAAGAGCCCCAAACCACCGCTTTTCCATAGCGCAGACTCCGGATATCCTTACTTTTCATAATCGCCACATGCATGCAGATGGAATTGTAGGCATGAATACTGGGAAAAACATTGGTGGGAGTGTCCACACGATACAAGCCGGCTACCATGACTTGGAAAATATTTTTATCGCTGATATAAGGCGGACGTAAATCCGTTCCGTTGGGATAGATTTCACAAATCAAGAGGCTAAAAATCATCCCGATAAAAAGATACAAACAAACCTTATAAAAGTCCTCTTTATTGGTAAAAAGAAAATATAGAATTCCCAGAAAAATATAGAGAAACCACATAAAATAGGGCACGATGAAATACTCGCAAAAGGGAATCATTTCATCGATCTTCGTATGCATTATGTGATATCCGGTAGCCACCGTCACTCTGGACTCGATGGACTTAAACCAAAGGGGATAAATAATGCCGATCCATAGGACATTGGCATAGCTGTATTTATGATAAATTCGAAGAAATTTCTGCCAAAGATCTTTCATGCTCTTCCTTTCTCCGGAATAAGGCAATTTCCTTGTTAAGAACAAAAAAATCGAAACGTCCCTTTTACGGAAATCGTTTCGATTTATCGTAGCGAGAGGGGGACTTGAACCCTCGACACCACGGGTATGAACCGTGTGCTCTAGCCAGCTGAGCTATCTCGCCTTAGAAAAAAATGTCCGACCCAGGCTGCGCATAATACGCAGACCGGACCGAATACTGGGGCCTACAGGGCTCGAACCTGTGACCCTCTGCTTGTAAGGCAGATGCTCTCCCAGCTGAGCTAAGACCCCCTGTCGCGTTTTTTGCGACCTGTTCATATTACTAAATACAAAGCCCTTTGTCAATAATAAAATCTTTCTAAAGGAAAAATTTTTCTACGAAAATGACCCTGATAATTTGCGAAAAATTCACGAAAGAGTTTTGCAAATAGTTCGCTGATATTTTTTGCGAAAAGCTCTCCTCTAAGAAGCCAGCGTTTTCAAATACTCCTCCACAAAAGCCTTATACTTAGGAACCTGGGCTCCCACAATAGGCTTTCCTACAATCTTACCTTCCTTATTAATAAAGAAAGTGGTGGGAACGCCAACTACACCGGAGAGTAATTCCGCAAAATCATTGTTGGGGATAATATTGGTAAAGTGCGCATTGGTCTTATCCAAGATGGTATTTGCCAGCTCAATATGATCCGCATCCTCTTTTCCGGCCACATCAGCCACCAAGCCGATAATCTGTACATTGTCCGGAAGACTTCTCTGCCATTCTCCAAGCTCCGGCATCTCTTGAATACAAGGTCCGCAGAAGGTTCCCCATACATTCAGAACGGTTAAGTCCTTCTCCCCGAAAATAGAACTGTCCACAGACTCCAAAGCTAAATTCTCTGCAGTAAATTCCAAACTCTTATCGGATACGGAAAAATTGCTTGCCTTCTGCTCTCCCGCCGCTTCACTTGCTTTCTCGGATGCTTTCTCCGCAGCTTTTTCTGTAGCCTTCTCTGTTGTTGCCTCTGTTTCTGCAGAAACCTTGGTTTCTGTCTTTCCGCTATTGCCGCAAGCCGCAAGAGTCAAACTGCTTAAAATCGCCAAAGCAAGAACTAAATTTTTCCGTTTCATAATCTCTCCTTTTGTTGAAAATGATAATTCTTTGCAAGAATAGCACATTTCCTTTATAAATCCCAGCATTTCTCCAAAAGATTAAAATCTTTTATTTTCTTTCTTCTTCCTTTAGATTTCCTTCGCTTTTTGACAGAATTCAGGAAAATAAAAAAGGCCTTCTTCCCTTAATAGCTTCAGCACTTCCTCCTGACACTGCTCCACAGTCTTCCCTTCCACGGATAGCACCGCATCGGCACAGGCTTGATAGCGGCTCTCCCGCTCTTCCATAATCTTTTCTATAGAACGAAGATCCAGCTTGTTTTGTAATACCGGTCGATTCTCCGCTTCCTTTTCCAGTCTTTCCAGTACCGCCTTGGGAGAGAGCTGCAGATAAACGGTAAAGCAATGCTCCTGTAAAAGCTTACGATTTTCCTCCCGAAGTACAATTCCGCCTCCCGGGGATAGAATCATTTCCGCCTGTCCCTCATAGAGAATTTTCTCTTCCTCTCTTATCGGGGAAACTGCAGGAAAATCCTCCTGCAAGTCTTGTGACAGCTTATTTTCCTCCGTCAGCACTTCCCGTAAAAGTCTTGTTTCCTCTCTCCGAAAACGTTCTTCCCCATACTGTTTAAAATACTGGGAAATCCGCATGGAAAAGCTTTCTTCCAGTCTTCTGTCCAGCTCCACCAAAGGAAGGGAAAGCTTTTGGGAAAGCATCTCCCCTAAGGTTGTTTTTCCGCTTCCCATAAAACCGATCAGGGCAATGTTTTTTCTTCCCTCCATTTTTCGCCAAAGCTTCATATATTCTTCTATAGCGAACTGGCCGGGAGCGGAGGCGGAAAAGGCCTGCACAAAGCTGTGTTTGGAGCCGGAAAGACTTCCCAACACCCGGGAGCTCTTTCCCATTTCCCCCATAGACATACAGATTAAGTTTCTTTCCGGATGCTTATCCTTCCATTCCCGAGAGGCCAGCATAAGATTCAAAACATCCGCTTCCTGTCTTGGCATACAGGCCAGTTTCACCGTGTCCGTTCCATAGGAGGCCAGAGCGCTGAGAATCTCTCTACATTCTCCCCGGCCGGGTGTCTTTTGAAAATCATGGTAGGAGGCAATGCATTTTCCTCCCAGTTGCAAAATCATGGCGTGGCAGTCTAAAAAAGCCTGCCGTCCTTTACCGTCCAGCTCCACCTCTAAATCGATATAATCCGGATAGCCGCTTTCCATGGCCATCATATTCAGTTGGAAATAAGATTTATCATAGGGAAAGAAACCACCCTGACGCTCTGTACGAATGGTGAAAATCAGCTTCTTGTCTCCTAAAATTCTCCGAAGCTCTCCCAGAAAGTTTCCTAACTTCTCCTCACGCTTTTTCAGACAGTCATAGCGAATTTCCACCCCGTAAAGAAACGGATACAGGGGATGCAGGGCTAATGCCTTGGCATCCCTTAGAAAATCCTTTTCAGAATCCCCTGTTAAAGGTACAATCATTCCCATTTTCCCTCTTCTCCTTTTCCGCTGTGAACGTCCCATATCTGTATTTTTTCTGTGTCTATGCTTCTTTGTATGTACGCTTTTTTGTATGGAAACTTTTCCCCTTCAGCTATACTACTGCAGTAATTTCTTCTTGAAAAAGAGCATGATTTCTCTGATAAGCTAAAAGAAAGGGTTTTTCCAAAATTCTTTTAAGAAGAATATGAAAATACTTTTCCTTCCCCATAGGCTTTACCAGTACAGTAGGTACTTCCGCACGATTTCCGCCCAAGATATCCGTAAACAGCTGATCGCCGAAAAAGAGCGCCTGCTCCTTTTTAATCCCAAACTGCTCCACTGCCTGTAAGTACGCCTTCGCTTTAGGCTTTCCCGCATTGGGAATAACCAAATCCGCATGAATCCTGGCTTGAAATGCCCCCACTCTTTCTACTCCGTTGTTGGAAAGCACCGCAGTTTTAAAACCGGCAGCCTTCATCCGGTGAAACAGGGCGACCGTTTCATCTCTGGCAGGCTCATCATGCAACACCAAAGTATTATCAATATCAAAAAGCAATGCTCGATAGCCCTTTTGATACAGCTTGTCAAAGTCTAAGGTGTAGATGGAAGAGATGGAAAAACAGGGAAACAGTGCAAATGTCTTATTTTTCAAGTTCTTTTCCCTCCGTCTTTAAGCCTCCTCCGAGAAGCTTTCCGATTTCCTCCATAAAGGTGTTGATATCTTTAAATTCTCTGTAGACAGAGGCAAAACGCACATAGGCCACCTGATCCAGGTTTTTCAACCTTTCCATCACCATTTCCCCGATGGTATCGGTGCTGACCTCCTTACTCTCCTGATGAAAAATTACACTTTCAATCTCATCCACCAAGGCGGAAATTTGCTTAGGAGAAATGGGGCGCTTATGGCAGGAACGAAGAATTCCCCCTTCCAGCTTGGAACGGTCATAGGGCACGCGACTTTCGTCCTTTTTCACCACCATAAAGGGAAGGGTTTCCGTCTTCTCAAAGGTGGTAAAACGCTTTCCGCAAACCTCACATTGTCTTCTTCTGCGGATGGCCGTATTATCATCAGCCGGACGGGAGTCAATGACTCGGGTATCCTCCGCGTTACAAAAGGGGCACTTCATACTTCCTCCTTATTCCTCATAGTCAGTATACTGTCTTCTGGCTTCTTCAAAACTCATTTTATGATTGGGGTCCTGCTTGCTTTCCCCATCGGCTCCCGGCTTGCTTTCCCCATCGCTTTCAGGCTTATTTTCCTCATCGCTTTCAGGCTTATTTTCGATGGCAGTCTCCTGCTTCACCTCTGTGGCTTCCGTTCCTGCGGCAGCGGTATCTTGCTCCACCCCGCCGGCTTCCATTCCTCCCCCGGCAGTCTCCGACACTCCAATCAAGTTTCGCTCTTCCTGGTCCTCGGAGATTACCACAGAAAAGCCTCCTTCATTTTCCTTAGGCTGTTCTGTAGAAACAGATTCAACTATTGCGGACTGTTCTGTAGAAGCAGATTCAACTATTGCGGGCTGTTCTGTAGAAGCAGATTCAACTGTTGCGGACTGTTCTGTAGAAGCTCCTTCAAATGTTACGGACTGTTCTGTAGAAGCTCCTTCAAATGTTACGGACTGTTCTGTAGGAGTTCCTTCGACTGTTGAGGGCTGCTGTTCGGAAACCGCAGGCTCTTCATGTCTCTGATAGGCGTCTCTGTTCGTAGCGCTTATCGTTGAAAAATCCCCTGCTCCCTTTCGATAAATTAAAGCCTGCACAAAGCCCATGTAAGGAAGCAGATAAATGGATAAATACAAAAACAACACAAAAATGGGTAAAGCCGGAGATTTTAGAATAAAGGACCACATTACCGCAATAAATCCGGCAACGGAAGTTACCAAAGAAAAATACAGAATTTGACGGAAATAAGAGAACTTCTGGCCCTTCATTACCGCAACACTTTTTTTCATATTCTGCCAAAGGCTATTTCCCTCTCCATCCCAGACGGTAAAGAAGGTCATATCGAAGAAAAGGGAGAAGAAGATTAAAACCGCTAAGCTTACTCCGTAATAAGACCAGTAAATGAGTCCTTCTCCCAAGAAGTAATCTATCACTTCCTGCCCTAAGGAAATCACCGTAGAAAAGAGAAAAGCCAAGATACTAAAGCCCAGCATTCTTCCCAACAGAGGGAAGGAATTAGGATGAAAGCCGTAAAAAATCATAGCGGCATTCACCTTCTTTTCTCCCCTGGACATCTCCAGCAACATTTTTCGAAAAGAGAATCCCAATACAATAAAGTAAAAAATACACACAAAAACATATAAAGCAAAAAGGATTCCTGTAAGGCTAAGACTGATTCCTCTCCTTAGCTCTCCCAAAGAAAAATCTCCGGTAAAAAGGATGAAAGGGTTAAGGAGAGAAGAAAAGAGCATGGTCAAAAGAACGAAGCCCAATAATCCTGCTATATAGGAAAGAAAAATCGTAAACCAATTTTCCCTCCAAAATTTTCTTGCCACCCTTCTCATGTCTTTATTTTTCATATACAAAAATCCCTTCTGATAATCAAAATGGGACTATGAAAAAGGGAAGTCGGGATTCCCCTTTCCGCTTTTTCACAGTCCCATGTTCACTTTGTTTTTATTGAATAGGTACTACTCCGCCATCATACTTCTTGTTGATAAAGTCCTGAATTTCCTTGGACTGTAATACTTCCACAAGAGTCTTTGCCCACTCTGCATCCTTATTCTTCTCTGCTACGGCAACGATGTTTGCGTAAGTCTGAGCAGCCTCGGAATCAGCCTTCTCCACAACTAAAGCATCAGATGGCTTAAGGTTTGCCTGAAGTGCAAAGTTTCCGTTCATACAAGCAAAGTCTACGGAATCCAAAGAACGAGGAATCTGTGCAGCCTCTACCTCATATAACTCGATGTTGTGAGGATTCTCTACCACATCCTGCTTGGTTGCGGTAAGACCTGCCCCATCCTTTAATTTGATGATACCGTTGTCCTGAAGCAGTAACAATGCTCTTGCCTCATTTGTAGTATCGTTGGGAACTGCAATCTTAGCGCCGTCCTTAAGCTCCTTTAAATCCTTGGACTGTCCTGCATAGATTCCGAATGGCTCATAGTGAACCTTTCCTACTGAAACAATCTTGGTATTCTTTTCCTTATTAAACTCCTCTAAGTAAGGAAGATGCTGGAAGTAGTTGGCATCGATTTCTCCCTGATCTGTAGCCAGGTTTGGCTGTACATAGTCGTTGTAGGTAACGATTTCGATTTCCACGCCCTTCTTCTTTAAAGCATCCTTTGCAGCCTCTAAAATCTCTGCATGGGGGCTGGGTGTAGCACCGATTTTAATCTTTACGGTCTCTCCCGCTTCAGCCTTCTCTGTAGCTTTCTCTGTTTCTCCGGCCTTCTCGGAAGCCTTTTCAGAAGCCGCCTCAGTCTGCTTCTCACTCTCCGCCTTAGTTTCTGCCTTCTGTCCTCCACATGCTACAAGCCCAAAGGCCAAAGCAAGGGATGCCACAATCACGCCAATTTTCTTTTTCATAAAACTCCTCTTTCTCTCCCATTAGGGAGAATCCTTTCCTTCCCATAGGAAAATGTTCTTCTACTCTATTCCTCGGGTGTGCTCCCTGTTGAAAAGTCCTTTTCAACTCCCCTATGGTATAAGAAAAAATAGAAAAAAGCAAGAACTCTGAATTTAATTCAATTTTATAAAATTTCCCTAAAGCCTCTATCCCGGCTTTTCCAAAGACTGCTAAATGGTCTAAATTTCTTAATTCAACTTTCCTCTTTTATCGCTGTATTTCGCCAGTCTCATCCAGAATTCCTGTACCAACTGAACAATAACTACCAGCACCACCACTGCAATCAGCATCATATCCGTCTGGTAACGATAGTAACCATAGTTTAAGGCAATGGCTCCCAAACCGCCACCCCCTACAAAGCCCGCCATAGCGGAATAAGAAAGGATAGAGGTCATGCAAATTGCCGCCCCCACATAGAGACTGGGTCTGGCCTCCGGAAGCAAGACCTTAAAAATAATCTGAAAGCTGTCGGATCCCATGGATTTCGCCGCTTCAATCACTCCGCTGTCCACTTCTTTCAAGGAAGATTCCACCATTCTGGCTATATAGGGTGCGGAAGCAATTACCAGAGGCGGGATAATCGCCTTAGGTCCCAGCGTCGTATGCACCAAAGCCTTAGTGATGGGAAGCACCATAACCAAAAGAATCAGGAAGGGGATGGTTCGGAAAATGTTAGTGAAAAATCCGAGAATCCCATGAATAATCTTATTCGGTGCAATACTGCCCTCCTCCGTTACCACCAAAATCACCCCCAAAGGGATACCGATGGCATAGGAAATCAAAGTGGAAATACTTACCATATATAAGGTTGCCAATGTCTCCTTGGAAAAAAGTGCCAAAAGCTCCTTTAAACTCATGCTCATGAATGCACCTCCTCATACAGAATTCCTCTTTCCTTTAGGAAGCTGAGAATCTGGAATTCATCCTCCGGATTCTCCGGCAGTTCTATAATCATCTGCCCCATGGCAATATTATCCACATCCTTGGTATTGGCAAAGAGAATATTCACCGGTGCCTTGGCGGAAAGAATCATTTCCGAAAGTACAGGCTCATGGGCGGAACGTCCGTCAAAAACCAAACGAATGCGCTTTCCGGTACCGAATCGGGTTTCCTTCTCTCCCTCTCCCAAAATCAGCTTTCTTCCGATTTCCGACTTAGGAGAACGGAAAACCTCCTTCACCGGGCCTGCTTCCGCAATCCGGCTGTGATCGATAATGGCCACCTCATCACAAATGGCTTCAATCACGGACATCTGGTGGGTAATCAAAATAATGGTCACCCCCATCTCCCGATTGATCTTCTTCAGCAATTCCAGAATCTGCTCTGTAGTTTTAGGATCCAGGGCAGAGGTCGCCTCATCACAGAGCAACACCTCCGGTTTTGTCGCCAAAGCTCTGGCGATGGCTACTCTTTGCTTCTGTCCTCCGGAAAGCTGGGAAGGGTGACTGTACTCCCTTCCCTCTAAACCCACCATCGCCAAAAGCTCCTTCGCCCTCTCCAGTCTTGCCTTCCTTTTCTTAACGTAGGAAATAGGACCGCCCTTATGGGAAATTTCCAGGGGGTAGCTGACATTCTTCAATAAATTCCTTTGTTCCAGAAGATTAAACTGCTGGAAAATCATGCCCATGTTCTGCCGCATGGCAAGAATTTCCCTTTGCTTCATGGAGCCCAGGCTCTGCCCCCGGAAATAAATCTGTCCGCTACTGGGCTTTTCCAAGTAGTTGATACAACGAACCAAGGTGGATTTTCCGGCACCGGAAAGACCGATAATACCCTGAATGCTTCCTCTTCGGATGGACAAATCAATCTGATCTAATGCCACAAAGTCCTCACCGTCGGTTTTAAAGGTCTTGCCAAGCCCCTTGATTTCTATAATATTTTCATTCTTCAACTCTTCCCCGGAACCGTTTGATTTATAGTTCTCTTTCGGAAGAGCCTCGTTTTTCACAATCGCTTCTGTCATTTTATCTTCCATAAATATCCCGGTGCTTCGCCGGATTATTGGCAAAGCGCCAAAATTGCCTCTCCATAAATTTCTGCCGCCAAAAGTAAATCCTTTACCTTAATCCACTCATCTGCCCCGTGCATTCTGGTGTCCACATCCGGAAGAACCGCTCCGAAGGCTACGCCATTTTCCACATCATGCACATAGGTACCGCCACCGATTGCCAGGCACTCTCCCTTTAATCCGGTCACCTTCTCATAAACAGAGAGAAGATTCTGTACAAAGGGGGAATCGGAGGGTACATAGTGGGGAGGAATCATTCCCTTTGTTTCAAATTGGAAGCCCTTGGCTTCTACATTTTTTCTTGCGGTATTTACACAATTCTCCTCCGTAGCACAGATAGGC
>NZ_CAUTEG010000051.1:0-16337 GCF_963537195.1 Oribacterium sinus
TAAAGGAAATCACTTTCCTTTGCGGTTTTAAAATTCTCTCCGTTAATCCAAATCATATCGATATCGGACTCTTTGGCTCCCGCTTCCTTCTCTGCGGAAAGCTGGGCTAAAATGTCTTCGATTCCCATGGGAACACGATTCAGGGTAATGTCATAATTTTTCTTTAGATACTCTGCGTAGTAGCCGTCTAACCATTGGTTTAAACGGTCATCTCCGCCCCAGCCGTAGAAGTTTACGGTCTGTCCCTTGGCTTCCGCTACCAGTGCATCAAAGTCCGCAGAGCCTTCCGCCTTTGCTTCCTCTGTAGCCTTGGATTCTTCCGCTACAGAGCTTTCTGCATTTGTTCCTGCTGCATTTGCTCCTGCCCCGCTTGTCTCAGTGTTTGCCTTCTGACCGCCACAGGCCAAAAGCGCCATACTCATAGACAGCGCCAGTGCTAAAAATCTTTTTTTCATAGCTTTCTCCTTTTTCTCCTTACTATTCCAATGGCTTTATGGCAAAATGCTTTTTCCATTTTTCTATACTGCTATTCTCATCCATCATCTACTCCTGTCGTAGTACACAGGAGTGTTCTGTATTGACTGTTCTTTATGTTCTGTTCTTTATGGCGTTTCCTCTGCTTTTGCAGTCTCTCCATCGCCCTGATCTTTCTTCTTAGACCGCTCTTCATAAAGCTGTTTTCCAAGGGCAATCATAAAGCCAAGGGCAAACAAAATCAAAAGTCCTGTCACCAGCCATTTGGCTCCTCCGGTTAAAAAGCCTCCCACATAGGAATAGACCAGGGTGGCCGGAGTCTGCCCTACGCCTGTAGCAATAAAAAAGCCCCAGAAGGACATTCCGCTAAGACCTGCCGCATAGCTTACGATGTCAAAGGAGACAAAGGGCAGCAGTCTTGCAATCAGGATACTTTGCTTGCCATGCCGTTTAAAAAAGGCATCTATCTGGTTCAAAGCCCCCTTGGAACTAAGCTTCTCCACAAACTCTCTTCCGAAGGCTCTGGCGATAAAGAAGCTTAAGGCAGCTCCCGCCATAGCACTGGACCAGGAAAGCAAGGCTCCCTTCCAAAAGCCGAAAAGGGCAGCATTTGCAAAGGTAATTAAAAAGGCAGGCAAGGGCGCAATGATGGACTGTAATACCATCAAAAGGAAGGAAATTACCGCCGCATAGGCTCCGTAGGAGGCCACAAATTCCTTTAGCTTTTGAAAGTCTCCCGTGGCAAAAACACGGAAGACTTCCTGCATAAAGCTTCGAAAGGGACTATAGGCAAAATATGCTCCAATAAGAGCTACAGCCAGGGCGATAATGAAAATTCTTTCTTTCAGAAAGGATTTTTTCTCCATTACTTGTCTCCCTTAGAAAAATCATAGGTGATTTCCTTGGTTCCGTCCAAGCAGTTCCAAACATTGGTATAGCCCTTGCTTGCGATATACTCCGCAGCCTTTGCGGAACGGTTTCCGGAATAGCAATGGGTAAGGATTAAAGTATTCTTATCATCCGGAAGGATAGCATCAATGGTCTTGGTATCTTCAGAATTGACATTGACAGCGGTTGCAAAATGCTCCTTTTCGAAATCCTTAGCTTCTCTTGCATCCACCACCAAAGCATCCTTTGCCTTCTCCATCAGCTCAGCCCCTCTGATATTTCCATAGGTGGTTAATTCATAGGAATGATTCTTTACGCCCTCTGCATTATAAACCTTGGTAAAGCCGTTATTCACCAGAATTTCTGCAGCCTCTCCGGACATCTTTCCGGAATTGCAGTACAGAACTACATCCTTATCCTTCCAATCCTCAATCTTAGCTACTTCATCCTTAAAGGTATCCAGAGGCATGTTGAGGGCAAATTTGATATGTCCCTTTGCATAGTCTTCAGCGCTACGAACATCGATAACAAGGTATTTTTCCTTCTGCTCCTTGTCCGCTACGATATTTGCCAAAGCATCCCCCTTCATCTCCTTAATTTCAGCCTTCTCTGCCGCAGCAGCTGTTGTTTCCCCGGCAGCCTTGCTTTCTCCTGCAGCCTCAGTTCCTGCTATAGTAGTCGCTGCAGGCTTGCTTCCCTGTCCGCAAGCGGAGAGAGAAAGTGCAAATAACATAACGCCTAATCCTAATAAGTTCTTTTTCATAGCTTTGCCTCCTAAATATGCGTTAAATCTGTTTTTCCATGAGTTAGTCTTCTCGTTTTACATTATTACACAAAAAATAAATGTATGTGTCGCTATATATTTGAAAAAACGCCCTCAGATTTCCTTAGCCATTCTATCATACTTATGTAAATTTTTATATTGTGATTTCTGATAGCAAAATCTCAATTATTTTATAACCCTATAGTATAATTTTTGCCGGCTAAAACAAGCTCTTACAACAGTCTTCCACCTCTGTCAGGAAGGGGTCTTGCAAATACGCCTTGATTTTCCGGAAGGTATCTTCATTTTGCAAATCTCTTCCCTTCTTGTATTCCGTATAGGCCATGGCGCACCAGGAAAGCCCCCGTATGCAGTTATACAAGATAAAGAGAGCCGTTTGCTCCTGTAAAGCCGGAAAGTCTATGCCTCTGCATTTTTGATAATGTGCTAAAAAGCCCTTGATTTCCCCTTCCGAAAGGATGTAGTCCGTCTTCCAAAAAGTGGTGGTAGGGGTAAGAAAATGTCCTAAATCCTGGGCAAAGTGTCCGTAGAGAGGCTTTTCCCAGTCCACCAGGTAATTCTTCTTTCCTTCCCCGTTAATCAGGAAGTTTCCGGAGTTTAGTTCCGTATTGATGATGCAAAACTCCTCCTGCCTTAAGAGCTTTTCTCCCCGCTCCTTTTCCTGCACCCCCTTCTTCCAAAGGGCATGAAGGCGGGAATAGACAGAGTCCTCCATAAAAGGGCTTAACTCATAAAGCCTTTGCAGTCTTGCAGATTCGGAAAGCATTTCCAGTAAAGGATCCTTGGCATAATACAGCTTATCTTCCCCTGTATCCGCTTCCCTATTGTAAGGAAGACCGTGGATATCCGCCAAAATTTCCGCCCCTAGCTTTAAGTCCCTAGCATAGTCAAGGGATATTCCCTCCAAAAATTCCATCACAAGAATTCCCGGCTCCCCCAATCTTTCCGAGCAGTAATATAGCTTAGGCGTTCTGCCACTGGCTTCCAAAAGCTTTAGGGCATGGGCTTCATAGGAAATCTGCTTTTCCAGCTGCATTTGAGAGCCATGGTTCACCCGAAGCACATATTTTTTTCCGGTATCCGGGTGGGTAAATACAAAGTTTTCGTTATACTCTCCCCTTGCCAGAAAATGATATTCCTCCCGTACTTCCGCCCCCAAGGCCAAAGCCTCCCGATAGCCGGGCTCTGCTATGCGTTGTAAAAGCGCCGGTTCCTTAGCGAATGTCTCTATATTCCTTTGCCAACTGTTCAATATCTTCTCCTTTACGATACCTGGCCCGAAGCCGGTTCATTTTCCACATTAAAGATAGCTTTTGGATAAAATTTCCCTGAAAGCGTCTGTCACTGGTAATGATTCGCTTCTTGGCCAAATAAGGAACAATTCCCCGCTTCTTTAGATTCAGGGAAAACTGATAGTCCTCCATTAAAGGAAGAAGCGGGAATTTTCCTATGGCGAAAAAACAATCTCTGTCCACAAAGATGCCCTGATCCCCAAACATTACCCTTCTATCCAGTACCCTATGGTTACTGATAAAGCTGCAAATGTGCATTAGGGGGGAGGAACTTTTAAAACGAATCCCAAGACAACCTGCCAAAGAATGCTTTATTCCCTCCTGGATTTCTCTCACGAAGCCCTTGGGCAGGACAGAATCACAGTGCAGGAAGAAAAGAATATCTCCGGAGCTCTCTTCCGCCCCAAGATTCATCTGTAAAGCTCTTCCCTTCCTACTGGAAATCACTCTATATTCTCCGGAAAAATGATTTTCCCCTCCGTCTACAAAGAGGATTTCCAACTCCTTTTTATAGGGTCGAAGCTGTTTTTCCATTCTTCTCACCAGCTTTCCTTCCTTGTAGCAGGGGATAATGACGGAGATTTTCGCATTTTCCACCAAGGCCTCGCCGAAGGAGGATTTCCGAAGCCCCTTATCATAGGGAAGCATGCGTCTATATGCATTCAGGTCTTCTCCCTCATCCACATCCCTCTTCTTTTCCAAAAGGCTTAAGGGCATCCGAGACTTTTCTAAGATTTTCCGGGTATAGGAAAAGGGGCTTTCTTTCCGAACAAGCTGATTCGCTTTGTTCGATAGATTTTTTAGGATCATCCCGGATGAAGCAGAGGATAGCTCTTTGTATGCTTTAAAAGGATTAAGTTGCTTACAAAAATGCAGGCGACTAGTCTGAAGGGATTTTACTCCGGGTATTTTTCTATTCTCCTGTACCGCCTGATAAGAAAAACAGGCATGGAGCAGCTCCGGCTCTATTCTTCTTTGTAAGCCAATACCGTAATAGCCTTCATCAAGGCTTCCTCCTAAGACCTGCCTTCCCTTCCTTCCTAAAGCAAAAACGCGTTGAAAATGTTCCGCTTCCATAAAGGGGATATCCGCCCCCACCAGGTAGGAAAAGGAACTTCCCATAGAAAAGCTGTAGCGAAAGGCATTCTCCATCTTTTCGAAAATATCCTTTCCCTCCTGTCTTTGAAAGCTTGCCTGGGGAAATAGGGTTTTTAGGCAATTTAAGGCTGTTTCCCACTGCTCCTTGGCAACGCCCTTGGGCAGATCATAAAATACCAAAAGAGAAACACGCCTCTCCTTTCTTTCCAGCTTCTTCCAGACTGCGGAAAAGTCCTTTAGAATCGCCCAATGGATTTGCAGAGCTCCTTCTTCTCCGATATGGGGAACAAGCCTGGTTTTGGTCTTCCCTAAGATAGGGAGTCTGGTAAAGAGTAGCAGATTTTGTTGATCTTTGTCCTTTTGTCTTTCGATTTTGCTTTCTCTTGCCTTTTCACTTTGTTTTAGTTTTTCACTTTGTTTTGGCTTTTCACTTTGTTTTAGCTTTTCACTTTGTTTTGGCTTTTCACTTGATCTAGCAAGCTTACAGCACTTTTTACGATGAAACAGACCATGGGCAGTTTTCATTTCCCCTCCCCTCATTAGTAAAACTTATGCTTAAAACGATTCCAGAAGGAATGACTGTAGTCCGCCTTTTCTCCTGTCTCCAAAATCAAGGGCAGGAAATGCTCCGCCTCCTGATTTCCTTCCTTAGTAAACTGTCCGATACAGGTGGAGCAATAGCTGATTAAAGGCTTCTCCCCTCCCTGAGTGCTCTTCGCCATTTCCTTGGAAAGCTCCGCCTCCTGCACAAAGGCACAGCCTCCCATACCGCAGCATTGCAGATTCTTCTTTTCAGAAATCTCTCCGGAGATAAAGTGAGACAGCCCCTCCATCCAAACTTTATCCTCCCGATCCGGACAGGGGTAGAAGCAACTATACTCGCCCTCTACCTTCTTACCTACGCCCATTTCCTTCAACTTTTCATAAACTGTAGTAATTTTTACATTCAGTTGATCTCCAAAATGATAGTAGCAGTTTGGGCAGGCCAGCACAATCTCCTTAATACCGAATTCCTGAAAGCGTTGATTCAGTCGCCGAAAAATGGCATTGGCCTCCGCTTCCAATCCCAGCTCCAGCACCGGCTTTCCGCAACAATCATAGAAGGGAGGAATCCCTACATTTGCAAAGATGGAAAGAAGCTTCTCCAAGGTCTTGGGATAATAGGCAGGAAAATTACAGCCCGGAAAAAACACGGTCTTAGCGCCCTTTGCTTTCCTATGATTCTTAAAGAGATAATTTTTCTTCTCCAGCAAAATCCCGCTGTAGCCCCTTTGCTTTAAGCCGTATTTTCCTTCCTTCACCTGCTCCTTACGGAAGTCCAGAATAATTTCCCTTCCGTCAATGCCCTTGGGACAAACTCTGGTACATTCTCCGCAAAGATAACAATGGTAAGCCAGTTCCTTTAGCTTCTCCGTATCTCCGATACAAATATCATACTTTGTTAAAAACTTACATTTTCTTTTACAGGCATTGCAGTGAATACACTCCTCCACCCGCTTATGAATTTCTCGTTTTTTCTTTTCTGCCATATACTCCCCTGAGCTTTACTCTACTTACATTATTCTCAACCTTAGTTTCTCATTTATTCTTAAACAGTATTCTCAATCATTGTCAAAGCTTCCGAGAATGCTTGGGAAAGTCCTGAATTTCCTAAGTTTTCTCTTGCTTCTCCATTGCTTTTTCTCTTTTCTTGAAATAATACAGCATTCCCATCAAAAGACAGAACAATACTCCTGCAGTCAAAAAATAGATCCAGGGATTTTTCTTCTCCTGTAGTCCTGCGAAGGCAATGGTATACATAGCTGTTCCCGGAATCATAAAAAGGAAGCTGCACACAAAGTAGAGGGAAAAGGAAATGTCTGTAATCCCGTAGGCATAGTTTTGCAAATTAAAGGGAAAGACCGGAATGGTTCTTGTGATAAATAAAAGTAGGAGAAGATTCTTCTTTTCCTTTCCCATGAAATACTTGGCAATATAGGGATTTTGCATGAGCTTCGGCTTAATGCTGTCCTGCAAGAAATACCTTCCCATAAGAAAGGAGATTCCTGCGGAAATACTGGCAGCCAATGTGCAAAGCACCGTTCCCCAGAAGGCATGGAAAACCATACCTGCCAGAAGGGCATAGCTGATACCGGGGAGGGCCAAAAAGGCTCCCGCCAAGGCACAGAGCAAAACATAAATTAAGGCCGCAAGGAGGAAGTTCTCCTCCACCAGGCTTTGTAAATACCGAAGTAGCTCTCCCTGAAAAATATCCTTTACCGGCACCTTCCAAAGAAGGACAAAAAGGAGGATTAGAAAAATTAAAAAGGCCGCTAATTTTTTCTTAGCCATACGCTCCTCCATAAATATGCTCCATAGCATAAAACCACCATAGCATTTTGTAAAAGTAGAAGCAATATACTTAGCTCATATTCCCGCATTTTCATAGTCATGGCAATAAAGAAATAGGCATAGGAAAAAAGGAAGGAGCCAAGGCCATAGAGCAATAAGAGCTTGTGAAGAAGCTTAGGGGAAAGCTTGGGAAAGCCTTCCATTTTTCCCTTTCCGCCAAATGTTTTCTTTGTAAATATGAGGAATAAAAGGCTAAGCACCATCATCCCCAACAGCACTTTCCATTGGTGCAAGAAAAGGGGACCGATTTGAGGTCCCCTCCATTTGCTTCGTAAATATACCATGTGCCTTGCCATGCCCATCTTATGCTCTGTAAAGTAATGGATAACATACAGTCCCACAAGGGATAAGATACTGATGAGGCCGGATAAAACCGTAATTCCCTGAAGCAATATTTTTTTCATTATTTCTTTGCCTTATCTGTGCTTAAGTCTTTTACCAAAACTTCCTTATAGTCGCTGCTTCCCGGCTCGCCCAGCTGAACCTTGTTCTCGCCGTCCATCTGCCATACATACCAACCGCCGTCATAGAGGTAAGCATTCTTATAACCATTTTCATGGGCAATCAGGAAGGGAACAGATGCTCTCCAACCGGTACCGCAGTAGAAGGCTACATCATTTTTCTCTAAAGAAACACCGCTTTCTCCTAAATAGGACTCCAGCTTCTCCAAGGAAACAATGCTGCCGTCCGGATTGTTGTAGGAACCGTCATCCGTATCGTGTCCCCAAACTGCACCTAAGGGCTCTCCTGCACGGTCAATATAGGAATAGCCGGAGGTCTTTCCTAAGAACTCATCCTTGGAACGGATACTTACCAGCTTAAACTTGGGATCATCCTTCTGCTTTTCCTTTACTTCATCAATGCTTAAAATATACTCCGGATGAGCGGGAATCGTTACCCCGAAGTCCTTATCGGTAGCTACAGGCTGGTTTACCTTAGTTTCTGTCTCATATCCCGCCTTGGTCCAGGCATCGATTCCGCCGCTTAAGTTCTTTACATCCTCTACACCTGCCCAAAGAAGGACCGTTGCCAAACGATCATCCGCTGCGTTTTCAGGGCTGTTTCCATAAGTTACCACCTTGGTATCCTTGGTGATGCCATAGGACTTTAAGAGCTTTCCGATTTCCTCCGGAGTACGGAAATTCCAGGTCTCCTCTTCTTCAATATCATCTGTATTGACATGGAAAGCTCCGGGAATATGGGCCTTATTATAGGCTTCATCCTGCTCAACCTTTCCCCATGCAGCTTCCAGAACTACTACATCCTCTCCGGAAGCCATAAGTTCCTTCACATACTCAGGACCAACATAAACGGTTTCGGTCTTTACATCCGCTAAATCCTTAGCCTCTTCCTTTTTCTCCTCCGCCTTCTCGGAAGCAGCCTCAGTAGCTTTCTCGCTCTGCTTCTCGCTTTCCTTTACACTCTCCTGTGCTGTGCTTGCCTTAGTGTCCGCCGCTTTGTTCCCGCAAGCGGCCAATACGGACAACATGGAACCGCAAAGTACAAATTTCATAAGATTTTTTTTCATTTATTCTACTCCTTCAAGTCAATATGATTACAACTATTGCAGTATAACATTTCTGTAAAGAAGTACAAGGAATGCGACATTTTAATATCTTATAAATAAATGCAATTTATAGTATATCGCAATATTTTATTGGCGTGTGCAGGATCGCAAAACAGCCTTTACACAATTGTAAAGCGTCTTTTTTCAACACTTTTTCAACATCTTTTGTCCTATATGCCTCAAGCTATAAGTCAGTTTTGTCCTATAGCCTACAAGATGCATTGTTCTTAACATCCGGCAGATAAGATTATGGATATCTATAAAAATAAAAAATACCGCTCCGCTCTTGGTCTTTTCCCCCAAGCTCGAAACGGTATCTATTTTTATATCGTTAAGCCGATATTTTTTTCTTAAGCTAACTTAGCCTTCGCTGCATCGCAAAGTGCCTTGAATCCATCAGGATCTGCAATAGCTACTTCGGATAACATCTTTCTGTTCATGTCGATGCCTGCGGACTTTAATCCGAACATCAACTTGGAGTAAGAAAGACCGTTTAATCTTGCAGCTGCATTGATTCTGGCAATCCAGAGCTGTCTGAACTGTCTCTTTCTCTCCTTACGGCCCTTGTAGGACTCTGTAAGAGCACGCATAACGCTCTGCTTAGCTATTCTATACTGCTTGGATCTAGCGCCTCTGTATCCCTTAGCTAACTTTAAAATTCTATTGTGTTTCTTCTTTGCGTTCACTCCGCCTTTAATTCTCATCTTATCCTCCTATCAATCCCTTAGCCTATTACAGATAAGGAAGAATCTTCTTCATTACCTTCTCGTTAGTGTGGTCAACCACAGTGTCTTTTCTCAGAGTTCTCTTTCTCTTTGTGGTCTTCTTGGTAAGGATGTGAGATTTGTTTGCCTTGTTTCTAACTAACTTTCCTGTACCGGTGAGCTTGAAACGCTTTGCTGCTGCTTTCTTCGTTTTTAGCTTTAACTTTGCCATATTTGCCTCCTGTGAATTTACTTTTTCGGGCTTAAAACCACTGCCATATTTCTTCCTTCAACCTTTGCCGCCTTATCCAGTACGGCAATGTCGGAAAGCTTCTCTCCGAACTCATCCAAGATATACTTGGATTGATTCATACGAGACATTTCTCTTCCTCTGAAACGCAAGGCAATCTTTACCTTGTTTCCCTTCTCCAAGAACTTTCTCGCTGCGGAAAGCTTCGTATTCAAATCATTGGTATCAATGTTTGGTGTCATACGAATTTCTTTCAGCTCTGTTGTGTGCTGGTTCTTTCTGGCTTCCTTTTCTTTACGCAACAGTTCATAACGATATTTTCCGTAATCCGCAATACGAACTACAGGTGGCTGGGCAGTAGCTGCAATCTTAATCAGATCCAACTCCGCTTCTCTTGCCTTCTGTTGAGCATCCTGAATGGACATAACCCCCAGCTGCTCCCCTTCTGCTCCGATGACTCTTACTTCTTTGTCCCGAATCTGCTCGTTAATTTCCAGTTCCGCATTTTTTTTAATGGCCATAAGCTCCTCTCTGCACACATCGACTTATCACTCTTTACGAAGGATACTTGTTAAAACAAAATATCGGACTCTTCGCAAAGGGATACTTGTTAAGAATAAAAAATATGGTGGATTGTAAGCCAATCCACCATTGAAAATACACAAAGGTAATAATCAATATTAACCCGGGTCAGTAATCTGCCAAGGTGAGGTGGATACCTACTTTCCTGTCATAAGACTAAAGAATCTTAACACTCTAATCTTCCTTTGTCAATAAAATCTTCTCAATTAGATCCAAACATTCTTCTCTTCCTGCCTTTGAGGTGGCGGAGAAGGGAATCATGACGCATTCAGGGCTTGCGGACAAGGCTTTTCGAATATCCTTTACCGCCTGCTGTTGCTGGGAACGCTTTAGCTTATCCATCTTTGTGATAATCACAATGGGTTCATATCCTGTAGCAGAGCAGATCCATTGGAACATCTGTAAATCCTTCTCGCTGGGAATTCTTCTACAGTCCAGAAGCAACACTACTTCTTCGATATCCTCTCCCTGCTCCAGATAGCGCCGAATCATGCGATCCCATTTTTCCTGCTCCACAGGTCCGGTAGCCGCATAGCCGTAGCCGGGAAGATCCACCAGGTAAAAACTGTCATTTACGGAATAGAAATTAATGGTTCTGGTCTTTCCCGGGGTGGAGGAGGTTCTGGCAAAGGACTTTCTTTGCAATAAGGTATTGATAAAGGAGGACTTTCCTACATTGGAACGGCCTGCTAAAACAAATTCCGGCTTTCCCGTCTTTGGCAAAGTAGACTTTACACCGCATACATAGGGAAGGTCCACAGAACGAATGACCATATTATCCTCTTTTCTTAACCCTTTTTCTCTCTTTTACATTGTCTTCTTTATTCTGCTGAAACTCCAGCCAGCGCTCCTGTCTCTTTTCAGGATTTCTTTCCACCTTGGGCTCTGCCTGATTCTCCACCACTTCCTTGGTGATTTCCACTTCGGCAATGTCTTCGTCGGAAGGAATCTCATACATGATTTCAGTCATCATTCCTTCCATAATGGAACGAAGTCCTCTGGCACCGGTCTTTCTCTGTACCGCCTTCTCCGCAATGGCGGTTACCGCATCATCCGTGAAGGAAAGACCTACGCCGTCCATCTCGAAGAGCTTCTGGTATTGCTTTACCAAAGCATTCTTCGGAGTGGTCAGAATACGCTTTAAGCTGTCCACATCGTGGCTGCTTAATTCCACATCTACCGGTACTCTACCGATAAACTCGGGAATAAGACCGAACTTGGTTAAGTCCTCAGGCTGTACCTGCTTCAGAACATCATCATAGTTATCCTTGTTCTTCTCCACGATTTCCGCACCGAATCCGATAGAGCCGGAGGCAATTCTCTTCTCAATAATGTGCTCCAGGCCGTCAAAGGCTCCGCCGCAGATAAAGAGAATGTTGGTGGTATCAATCTGAATCAACTCCTGCTGAGGATGCTTTCTTCCTCCCTGAGGGGGAACGGAAGCAATGGTTCCTTCCAAAATCTTCAGTAGCGCCTGCTGTACTCCCTCTCCGGAAACATCTCTGGTGATGGAAACATTTTCCGACTTCTTGGTAATCTTATCAATCTCGTCAATATAGATAATACCAATCTCCGCCTTGGAAATGTCATAATCCGCTGCCTGAATCAGCTTCAAAAGGATGTTCTCCACATCCTCTCCCACATAGCCCGCCTCAGTCAAGGCTGTGGCATCCGCAATGGCGAAGGGCACACCCAAAATCTTGGCCAGGGTCTGAGCCAGGTAGGTCTTTCCGGTTCCGGTAGGTCCAATCATTAAAATGTTGGACTTCTGTACATCAATATCTCTTACTTTGGAAGTGATTCTCTTATAATGATTATATACAGCCACGGAAAGCACTTTCTTGGCTTCATCCTGTCCGATTACATATTCATCTAAAAAGTCTTTAATTTCCTTCGGCTTCAGTAAATGGATATCGGTAACATCGCCTCCTGCATTTTCCCCGCCCATTTCTTCATCGAAAATCTCCTGGCAAAGATCCACACACTCATCACAGATATAGGTGTTGTTCAGGCCGGCAATCATTTTCCGAACCTGCTTTGCTGATTTTCCGCAAAAGGAACATCTTACTTTATCATCCGGTTTCATAGGCATATTTCTTCCCGCTTTCCTAGAATTATTTCTTTTCTAAATCAGTTCTTTTCTGAAAAATGTGGTCAACCAAGCCATATTCCAAGGCCTGTTCCGCAGTCATCCAGTAATCTCTTTCCGTATCTGCAAGCACCTTTTCAAAGGGCTGATTACAATTTTCCGCTAAAATCTTGGCCAAGTTCTTCTTGGTACGGAGAATCCATTCTGCCGTAATCTGAATCTCTGTAGCCTGTCCCTGAGCACCGCCGGAGGGCTGGTGAATCATAACCTCCGCATTAGGAAGAATCATTCTCTTCCCCTTGGCTCCTCCTGCAAGCAGGAAGGCTCCCATGGAAGCTGCCATTCCTACGCAGATTGTGGAAACATCACACTTAATGTATTGCATGGTGTCATAAATTCCCATTCCTGCGGTTACGGAGCCTCCCGGAGAATTGATGTATAAGGAAATATCCTTATCCGGATCCTCAGACTCTAAGAAAAGAAGCTGAGCAATCACCAAGGATGCTGTGTCACTGTTAACCTCATCTCCCAGAAAAACGATTCTTTCGTTTAAAAGTCTGGAAAAAATATCATAGGAACGCTCTCCCCTACTGGTGGACTGGATAACATAGGGAATCGTTGTTATATTTTGTGGATATGAAAAATTCTTCATAGCTTACCTCCTCTATTATGGTATCTCTCATAGAATAACACATGGCTTTCTTTTCCCCTATAAACCCATAGTTTAAGAATAGAAAAAGACCGGGAAAATCCCGGCCTTTTCCAAGGAAAGTGTTCTGCTTACTTCTCTTCTGCTTCTTCCTTCTCTTCCTTCTTGCTCTTCTTCTCAGGCTTTACAAGCTTAGCTTCGCTAACCAGCTTATCAATGGTAGCCTGAATATCCAACTCTCTCTTAATGGAAAGCTTCTGGGAATCGCTGATGGTCTTTGCTAGATCTTCCTTCTTCATGCGATACTGCTCAGCAATTCTCTCCAATTCCTTCTCAATAGCTTCTTCGGTAACTTCGATGCCTTCCTTCTTCTGGATTGCATCCAATACCAAAGAGGTCTTGATATTCTGTACTGCAGACTCTCTCATCTGGCTCTTTAAGCCCTCTTCTGTAAGTCCGGTAATCTGCATATACTGGTCCATAGGAATGCCCTGTGCTTCCATGCGTCTTGCATAGTCATAGAACATCTGCTCCAGCTGCATCTCTACCATTGGCTCAGGAAGCTCTACGGAAGCGTTCTCTACAACCTTGGCAATAACGTTATTCTCTACCTGAGAAGTAGCTCTCTTCTCTTTCTCTTCCTTAATCTGCTTCTTTAAGTCTTCCTTATACTCCTTAAGAGTCTCAAACTCGGAAACCTCGGAGGCAAACTCGTCATCAGCCTTTGGAACCTGCTTCTCCTTAACAGCCTTAACGTTTACCTTGAATAAAGCCTCTTTTCCGGCCAAATCCTTAGCGCCGTAATTCTCAGGGAAGGTTACATGAACATCCACCTCTTCTCCTGCCTTAGCGCCGATCAGCTGATCCTCAAATCCCGGAATAAAAGTTCCGGAACCGATGGTCAAAGGATAGTCCTCGCCTCTTCCGCCGGGGAATTCCTTACCGTCTACGGAGCCTACGAAGTCAATGTTGGCAATATCGTTCTTCTTAATAGCACGATCCACATCTACCATTCTGGAATTCTTCTCCAGTTCTCTATTCAAACGCTCTGTAACTTCCTTGGCACTTACGGATACATCAGCCTTCTCTGCAGTAACACCGAAGTACTCCCCAAGAATAACCTCAGGACGAACTGCTACAGTAGCGGTGAAAATAAAGTCCTTCCCCTCTCCGATCTGCTCAACGCCGATTTCAGGACGGGAAACGATGTCTAAACCGGACTCCTTCGCTGCTGCCGGATAATGAATATCTAAAATATTGTTAATCGCTGCATCGTAGAAAACCTGTGGGCCATACTGCTGCTCAATCATCTTCTTTGTTGCTTTTCCCTTACGGAATCCGGGAATATTATAACGAGTCTTATTCTTCTGATAAGCCTGTTCTACAGCCTTGGCAAAGTCCTCTGCGGATACAGTTACTGTAATCTTTGCCATATTCTTTTCTAGATTTTCTACCTTTACGCTCATTGCGCATACCTCCAAAACTATTTTTCTACATTTCAAAATCACCTCTGCTGGGCTTTCGAGGGTAAAGTATAGCATTGAACGGACATTTCTGCAATAAAAAGAAGAAAAAGCCTGCTTTAATCCTTTAATTTAAGACTGGAAAGATCCTTAGCAAAGCTTAATTCCGCATTGGAATATCCTCTTTCCTCCGTAAGCTCCTCGGAAAACCAGTCTAAGGGCTGAAAATTCTTCGCTTCTTCCAAAGAGGAAAACTCCACCTCCGCATAGCAAAGCCCTTCCAGTTCCCCATGAAAAACATCCAATTCCACAGTGTATTTTCCACAGGGAATTTCATATCTGGACTTCCGAATCACCCGGCCTTCTATTTTTCCAAGAAGGCTCTCATAGGCTTCCTTGGTCAAGGGCAGATTGTATTCTTCTCTGGACAGCCTTCCCTTTCCCTTATAACAGAAGATATACTCTTCCCCTTGCTCTATGTCTCTTTGCGCTATGTCGCTTTGTGCTATGCCGCTTAGTTCTATGCCACTTTGCGCTATGTCGCTTTTCTCTATGCCGCTTTGCGCTATACCTTTTTCCTCTAAGTCCTTTTCCCCGGCCTTCCTATCCTTTTTCTCTACACTATTTTCCTCTCCGTAAGTTTTCTCTACGCTGCTTTCCATTCCCTGAGCGGAAAAGAGCTCCTTTCGAATACGCAGGGTAGGATTCACACATAGATAGGCCTGCTCCATCTCCTTACAGGGAAATGAGCGATACTCTTCAGGAAGGGTTCTAACTCTCCATTTTCTCTCGATTTCTTGTCCCATTTCACACCTCATCCTCAAAGCCGGGATTTTCAAATATCAAGCCTGATACCGGCTAAAATCCATGCTAAATGAACAAAAAAACCGGGCACATGGCCCGGCTTTAAAGTCTTATTCTTCAGATGCTGCCTCTACATCTACATCAGCTACATCCCCTTCCTCTTCAGGAAGAAGCGCCTTGATAGAAAGAGAAATCTTGTGGTTGTCTACATCTAAATCAACCACTCTTGCTTCGATTTCCTGTCCCGGCTCAAGAACATCGGATGGCTTGTTCACATGATCCTTAGAAATCTGAGAAACATGTAATAAAGCATCGATTCCCTTGTCTAACTCGATGAATGCACCGAAATCAGTCATTCTTGCAACTCTACCGGTAACGATCTCGCCCACAGCATACTTGCTCTCTGCATCCTTCCATGGGTTCTCGTTCGGGAACTTTCTGGTCAATGCAATTCTCTCTCCGCTGATTTCCTTAACCAGAACTTCTACTTCCTGTCCCGGCTTAAAGAGCTTCTTCGGATTCTCGATTCTTCCCCAGCTCATCTCAGAGATGTGAAGAAGTCCGTCTGCACCGCCAAGGTCGATAAATGCACCGAAGTCGGTAAGATTCTTAACAACACCTGTACGGATATCGCCTTCCTGTAATTCAGAGAAGAGCTTATCATGCTGCTCTCTCTTCATAGCAGACATAATCTGCTTTCTGTCTCCAATAATTCTTCTCTTGGCCGGATTGAACTCGGTAATAACAAACTGAATGTCCTGTCCCTGATACTTGTTCAAATCTCTCTCAAAGCTATCGGATACTAAAGAAGCGGGAACGAAGATTCTTGCTCCGTCTACTTCTACATTCAATCCACCCTTAACAACCTGTACTACCTTACCGGTAAGAATAGCATTCTCTTCGAAGGCCTTTCTTAACTCCTCGGAAGCCTTAGACTGAAGAGCATCTCTGTGGGAAAGAACGACCTGACCTTCACCGTCATTTACCTTCTTAACCTTACACTCAATCTCGTCCCCTACAGATACAACTGTAGTTAAGTCTAATTGGTTGTCTGCACTGTAATCACTTCTTGTCATAATTCCATCGGACTTATATCCAATGTTCAGTGCGATCTCATCCGGCTTCACACTGATAACTGTTCCTGTAACGATTTCCCCCGCGTGAACTGACTTTAATGATTCTTCAAGCATTTGTTCAAAACTCATTTCTGACATAAGTTAGAACCTCCTCTATTATTTCTTTTGGGGTGCTTGCCCCTGCTGTGATACCTACGTTGCGAATCGCTTCATCCGAGTTGAATTT
>NZ_CAUTEG010000052.1:0-16303 GCF_963537195.1 Oribacterium sinus
CCGGCGCCAGAAAAGAAGAATTTTCTTTGCCTTTTCTTGTCTTTCGACTGATTTTTGCCTTTCGGCTGTTACGGTTCGTGTCCTCTTCCTATGGAAGAGATGTTTTGTAGCAAGTTTTTTTGTTTTATTCTTGTTACAGTATATATATCGGAGGCAAGTATTAAAAAATAAGTATTATGTGAAAAATTTTTTTTATGATAAAATATAGATAGTATTTCTTGCTTTATTACTATTTATGAGAAAAAAGGAAACTCTTTGTTTTCTATTACTTACAACAAAGGAGAAAGGATAAATTTCATGGGACAGATTCAGGTAGAAAGAACGGACATTGAGGGATTATGCATTATCACGCCCACTATTCATCAGGACAGCAGAGGCTATTTTATGGAAAGCTACAATGAAAGAGATTTTAAGGAGCAGGGACTTAATCTTCGTTTTGTACAGGACAATCAAAGTATGTCTGTAAAGGGTGTATTACGGGGACTGCATTTTCAAAAGCAATATCCCCAGGGAAAACTTGTTCGCGTATTAAAAGGAAGAGTTTATGATGTGGCTGTAGATTTAAGAAAGAACAGCAAAACTTACGGCAAGCATTTCGGTATTACCCTCAGTGAAGATAATAAAAAGATGTTCTATATTCCGGAGGGCTTTGCCCATGGTTTCCTTGTACTTTCCGATACCGCGGAATTTGCCTATAAGGTAACAGACTTCTACCATCCCGGAGACGAAGGCGGTCTGGCATGGAATGATCCAAGCATCGGCATTCAGTGGCCGGAGTTAAAGGGTACTTATGCCGGAAATGCGAAAAAAGACGGTTACACTATGGAAGACGGCAGTCCCCTTCTTCTCTCCGAAAAGGATGAGCTCTGGCTTCCTCTGGCAGAAACCTTTTCCTTTTAACGCATGAGCATTCCTACTCTTTTTACCTATACCGTTCCGAAAGATTTTGCAAACAAATCGATCGAAGCTTTTCTTTTAGAACAGGGCTATACCAAAACCCTTCTTTCCGCCTTAAAGAGAGTTCATTTTTTTGAGGAGAACAAGGAACATTACGGTATTGAAAAAAATGGTCAATGGGCCTTTACAGTGGATCTTTTGGCGGAGGGGGATTGCCTGTCTGTCTACCTTCCCGTAGAGGAAGAGAACAGTGCTCCACCCTATGATTTCCCTTTGGACATTGTTTATGAAGACCGGGATATCCTCCTGCTAAATAAGCCTGCAGGACTTCCCTGTCATCCCTCTCCCGGACATTTTGAAAAGACTTTAGCCGGAGCAGTAGTTTCTTATCAGATGCAGAATTCTTCTGCATCTTCTTTTGTTTGTCACTTTATCCACAGATTGGACTTGGATACCAGCGGTTTAATCCTTCTGGCGAAGAATCGTTTGGCTGCATCGATTCTAAACAAAGATATGAAGGAGGGACGCGTCCAAAGAAGCTATCTGGCTTTTTGTCAGGGAAATCCCGAATTTTCCCTAGGTCATGTTCCGGGATTTAGACGGGTTCATGAGAGCGAAAAAGAAGAATTTGATTATGCCTTTGCCATATCTGCGCCTATTGCCAGAGTAGAAGAAGAAAAAATGCTGAGAACCGTGGATTTTCAAAAAGGGCAGGAAGCCCTAAGTTATTTTAATGTCTTAAACTATTTCCCCAAGAACAACTATTCTCTTCTGCAGCTTCAGCTGGCCACCGGCCGGACCCATCAGATTCGCGTCCATCTCGCCTACCTCTCCTGCCCCTTACTTGGGGATAGCCTGTACGGCAATGGGAAAGAAAGTGTATTTTCACAAATTATAGACTTATCCCGTCAGGCTCTTCACTCCTACTCCATTTCCTTTACCCATCCGATTGGGAAAGAAAAAATGTTTTTTAAACGGGAACTGCCTCCAGATCTATCCTTGCTCCTACAATAGGCAAAAAAGTGCTCAGAATATGTCTGAGCACTTTTTTCTTTGGACCTTAGACAGCCCTTATTGATTATATGCAATTAAGCTTTTTTCTCTTCCTTTGGCAATACAATATTCAAGAATACTGCAATGATGGTTGCCAAAACTACAGGAGACTTTCCGAAAATCATAGTGAAAGAAGTCGGGAACAGTTCCAAGGATGCAGGAGCCTGCGCAATACCCACTCCGATAGCTGCCGCAAGACCTACTACTGTAGTAGAACGAGCAGTTAACGGTTCCTGAGTAATCAACTTAATTCCGGTCATCGCAATGGTGGAGAATACAGTAATGGTAGCTCCTCCCAAAACACACTGAGGAATAGTCGTAAGTAATGCAGAGAATTTAGGGCACAGTCCACAAATCAAAATAAATACACCTGTAGTTGCAAATACCTTTCTTGCTACTACCTTATTGGAAATTACAATACCTACATTCTGAGAATATGTTGCTGTAGGAAGTCCTCCAAAGAATGCTATAAGGAAGTTTGTAGCACCGTAGGCAATAATTCCGCCACGTAGCTCATCATCACTGGGCTCTCTGTTAAATCCACCCATAGTAGTTGCGGTGAAATCACCGATAGCCTGAATGGAGTTAATGGCAAAAAGCAAACCGATGGAAATACAAGCAGGTGCATTGAAAGAAACACCGAATGGCAGGAGGTGAGGAAGCGCAAACCAAGAAGCGGTTCCAATTTTGTCAAAGGAAATCATCCCAAAACCAAGAGCCACAAGATATCCTACAAGCATACCTAAAAGGATAGAAGCCAATTTGAAAATACCCTTACCAAAGATACTAAAGCACATTACAGCAATCAGGGTGATAAAAGCCACCAGCCAGTTCTGCCAAGATCCATAGTACAGTGCAGGATTGATGGTAATTCCTTTTTCAGCAAGAGTCTGCATTCTGTTTGCCACTCCTCCGGCCATATAGTTTACCGCTGTTGGATACAAGGATAAACCAATGGTAAATACTACAGTTCCGGTAATCAGTGGTGGGAAAAATTTACGAATGCTCTTAACAAATAATCCTACTACAATAGCAACGACTCCACCAACCATCATTGCTCCAACGATAGCACCTACTCCACCGCCATCTTTAGCAATAGCCTGCATACTGGGAAGATAAGCAAAGCTGATTCCTAAAATCATAGGAAGTCCGGCACCAAAAACACCCTTCTTTAAGGGAAAAAGCTGTAAGAAGGTACAGATTGCAGACATGGTTAAGGATGCCTGAATCAAGATGATTCTTTGTCCGATTTCCAATCCTGCTACATTAGAGATGATAATCGCCGGTGTTACACAACCGATAATCATAGCCACCAAGTGCTGTAGCGCCAAAGAAATGGTAGGTGCCACATCAGGCTTTCCATCCCATTTAAACAACTCGTCCATTTTGTTTTGTTCTACACCCATTTTCGCCCCTCCTGACCAAAAATATTTTTTGGGAACAAATTAATTTTTTGACTTCACTAATACTAGCTATTTTTTTAACAGATTACAACTTGGCATTTCTTACAGAAATTTTTTTCGTATTTTGTGAAAGATTCTTAATGAAATGCAAAGTATCCTTCCTCTGTTAATAATGCATCCATGGGGATATCCGTTTTCTCCATAGGAATCTTATCGTAAAGTAGCCAGGAAAAGCATAAACATAGCTTCTTTCCCTTGCTCTTTTCCAAGAATCGATCGTAGTAGCCTGCTCCATGCCCCAATCTTCCACCCCTTTGATCTGCCATTACGCAGGGAATCAAAGACAAGTCAAAGCACCAGTCCGTAGAAGAAGGAAGTTCTTTTCTTGGCTCTAAAATTCCATAGGTCTGGGGAATCAGTTCCTCCATACTATGAATCTCTACCGCCTCCATCAGATGCTCTTTTCCCGGAATACATCGGGGAACGCACACTCTTTTCCCCATCTGTAAAGCCGTTTCCAAAATAATTCTGGTGTCCACCTCCCCTTCCATACTCACATAGGAGAAGATCCTTTCCGCTTCCAGAAAAAAAGGAGATTGCAAAAGACGAAGATGGATTTCCTCATTGGCCTTATTCAGCCGTTCTGCAGGAATTCCTCTCTTTCTTTCCTTTGCAAGCTCCCTAAGTGCATCCTTTTTCCTTTTCTGATCCAAAAATGAAAAAAATGCCATACTTCCTCCTAAAGATAGTTCAACCCTTACAAGGAGGAAGTATAGCATGAATCTTTTTAATTATAAACAAAAATAAAATTTATATAAGCAAATAATAAATTGCCTGCCCTATTTCATTTCACAATAAAATAAGAGAGCTATCCCTTTATTCTGTCACAGGAACCTTTGTCCAATCCAGCTTTTTCATGTTTTCCATAAGCTCTTCTATGGTTCTTCCCCTTACTTCCACACGTTTTACAGCTGTTTTTTCCGCAGCTTCAAGGTCCTCTGTTTCCCTTATCGCTTTTTCTTTATCGGAAAGTTTATCCTTGGAATCCGTCTTCTCTACCTTTCCGGACTTCCCTGACTTTTGTGCCTTCTCGGACTTTTTATCCCCCTTAAGTGCTTCCTTTTCCGCCGCTCTCTTAGCATCCTGCTTTTCTTCCAGTTTCTTCGCTTCCCGCTTTTTATCCTGCTCCTCGGCAATCTTTCTGGCAGAGCTTGTACTCTTCTCTAAGCTGGCAATCAGCATGGTGGTGCCGTCCTCTTGGGTTTTTGCCGCAATACTCTTTATGTCCTCCACATTGGTCTTGTTTGCGCCATTGTTATTGCCTATCCCTGTCTGCGCCATCAGCATAGACTTTACAGTCTGATCCAATGTATTTAATTGCTCTCTTTCAAATTTCTTATCCGTTGCCATTTTTTCAATTTCTTCATTACTTAGAACAACGGTAAATTCCTTATTGCTCTTTCCTGCTAAGGCATCATTCTCTTTTCCCTTTTCCGCAATACGGAAATCCACAAAATTCCGAGAACGACGCAAATTCTTCAGGTAGCTCTTCGCCTTATCGGAAAGCTGCTCCTCGGCACTTAATTCTTTCGCTTTTTCAGCCTTCGTACCTTTTGCCGCCTTGGCAGCAATATCTTTAGCTCTATCGGAAAGCTCCAAGCTGTCTCTTTTCGCTACAGCTTCTTCCCCTCCTGTTGCCTTTGCAAGCTCCGCTTCCTTGCCGGAGGCTTGCTCATCCGGTTTTTGGCTTTCCTTTACTTTTCCGCTCTCAACCTTGGATAAAATCTTGTTTTGGTAGGATTCCTTTCCTACAGAACGTACATTTTCCAGCATATTACCTCCTTTACTACAGCCTATTTTCGAAAAAAACAAAGTATTTCCAAAAATAAGCAGGTGAAAAACGCCCTTATACAGGGAGAAACATTTCTATACAGAATATTTCGTCATTTTCTCTTAAAAAATAAGGATATGGAGTGTTTCCCTCTATATCCCCGTAGATTATTTCTAAATTTTTGATAGCCGTTCTAAAAATGGCATAATGCAAAGCCTTAAGAGAAGGTATCTCCCTATATTTGTCAAAAGGATCGTAACCCCGCTTTAGCAAATCCCTCGAAAGGAAAAGCTGAAATGAATCCTATCCTTTACCTTCACCAAAAACTCCTCATGGGTATGGGAACCCCAACTGTCGTCTCCTCCCACTCCCATCTGGACCTTGGAAAGACGCAGGATACTGTGATGAATCGGAGGAAGTTCATAGCCGTGACAAGCATTTTCAATTTCATGGGGAGTCCAGGGAAGGGCGGAAACATTCATTTGCCCCTCTTCATTTTCCGCTAAGAAGACTAAACCCCTGCCCTTTTCATCGGTGAGGCTTGCCAGTCGTACCTCCGCCTTGTTTCCTGACTCCTGAGGGAAAACATAGGGAGCAAAATTATCCTTTACCTTCCTATGATAAATACCCAGTTTTCCCCCATGCTTCCTATCGGCGTAACAGTCCTCTTCTCCCAATCCGTACCAGGAAAAGTTTTCCAAATCCGCGTTTAGGGTAAAGAGGGTCCCAAATTCTGGAAGCTCTGAAAGCTGCTGGAGCAGGATAGGATCTCCCTCTTTCGGCAGGCTATAGTCCAGAGTCACACTGATTTTTCCATCCGGGAAAACGCTGTACTGCATTTGACAGCTGCTTCTCGGATTGGTGGGCAAATGATAGCTGTAGCGAATATGGAAGCAATCCTTCTCCATTTTCATCAGTACTTCTTGAGGTTTTTCCAGCATAAGACTTGCTTCCGGACTCCTTGTGCTTAAATACTGACTTGCAGTTTTCCACTGGGCATAGCGAAAAGCCATCAGATTTCCCGTGTCATTGTCGGTGGGGGCACGCCAGAAGTTAGGTCTTGGCATTGCCTCCAAATACTCCTTTCCCCCGTATCGGTAAGACACAAGCCCGCCCTGAATCAGGGAAAAGACTGCCTCAAAATGACTGCCTCGTACACCAATGTTGTGGGGCGAAGATAGAATCTGAAAATCTTCCGGAATCCCTTCCGAGGTATCGCTCCATTCTTCCAAAAGTTTCTCCCAGCTTCGAACCCAACGCTCCTCCTGCTGCCCTTCTCCCGCCAGATATACCTGTAAGGCTTCTTTTTTCTCTACTGTATAAGAGCTTTCCGAAAAGGCCATCTCCAAACCTTTTTCTCCATAGAGACTATCCTCTTTTAGATGGAAGCTGATCCGAAGGGTATACTCTCCCTCTGTCTCTTCTTTTGGGAAAGGATTTTGTATTCTCCCCTCGGATTGAGGCGGAACATCGGTCTCCAAAGAGCACTCCTTCCAAAGCTTTCCGTAACGGTACAGAGAAAGCTTGCAATCCAGCTCCGAAGTGGAAAGGAAAAGAGAACGATTCTGAACCAAAATCTCCTCCTCTTCCAAAGCGCAGAAGATATTTTGATAGAGATACTTTACTTCCTGCATCTGGGGCTTTGGATTTCTATCTCCCCCAAAAACAATGCCGTTGGCACTGAATTGAAAATCCGAAGGTCTGTCGGAAAAATCTCCTCCATAGGCTAAAAATTTCTCCCCATAGCGATTTTTCTTCCAAAGACTTTGGTCCACATAGTCCCAGATAAAGCCTCCCTGAAACAAAGGCTCTTCTTCCACATACTCCGTGTATTTATATAAGGCTCCTAAGGAATTCCCCATGGAATGGGCATATTCGCAAAGCAGGAAAGGCTTTTCCCTGTGCTCGGAAAGATAGTCTTTAATTTCCCTAACAGGAGGATACATGCGACTTTCCATATCGCTGCTGTCCGGGTAAGAACGGTCATTAAAGAGCCCCTCGTAATGCACCAATCGGGAGGAATCCAAGCTGCGAAGCCGTTTTGCCATCTCATGGATTACAGATCCCCCGAAGCTTTCATTTCCGCAGGAGAAGATCAGGATGGAAGGATGGTTTTTGTCTCTCTGCCACATATTTTCAATTCTTTGTAAAAGCATAGCCTCCCATTCCTTTTTATCCTTGGGAAGCACATAGTCTATATCTTTTGTAAAGGCGTAGGTATCCCAGCTTCCGTGAGTTTCCATATTGCACTCATCCATCACATACAGACCGTACTCATCCGCCAGACGGTAGAGGGCGGAATTGTTGGGATAATGGGAGGTACGAAGAGCATTGATATTGTTTCTCTTCATGGTTTGGATGTCCTTCTCCATTTCCGAAAAACTTACTGCCCTTCCCGTTAAGCTGCTGAAATCATGCCGGTTTACGCCCTTAAATACAATGCGCTTTCCGTTGATTTTCATTAGTCCGTCTTCTAAAGCAAAATGGCGGAACCCCGGTTTTTCCACGATATATTCCAGCACTTCTCCCTCTTCCGTGCAAAGCTCCAGCACCAAAGTATAGAGCTTGGGAGCTTCTGCGGACCAAAGCTTAGGCGCTTCTATGAAAATAGAAAATTCCGCTATATTTTGCTCTGAAGCAATCTTTCCCTCTAAATCGGTCTTTTCCTTTAAACCGGTCTGTTCCTTTGAAACGGTCTGTTCCTTTAAATCGGTCTTTTCCCCTGAAACAAGGATTTCTCCCTTAGAAACAATCTTTTTCTCAGAAGCAAAGCCTCTTCCCTTAGGAAGCGTTATTCCTCCATCATAAAGAGTATAGCGAAGAATGCCCTTTTCTTTCTCTTCTCCTTTTACCTTCTCCTGCGCTTCGATTCTTCCCAAAAAGCAAAGCTTTCCTTCTTTAAAGTCCCGGCTTAATTCCGTCTGAAGATGCAGGTCTGCCAAATGCAGCTTGGGCAGGGTATAGAGATAAACATCCCGGAAAATTCCGGAAAAGCGGAAGAAGTCCTGATCCTCACACCAGGAGGCTGCGGACCATTTGTAAACCTGAACTGCCAGCTTATTTTCTCCCTCCTTTAAAAAGCCTTCCAGAGAAAATTCCCCGGGAGTGAAGGAGTCGCTGTGATAGCCGATATAAGCTCCGTTACAATACAGGGCAAAGGCACTTTCCACCCCTTGAAAAGAAATATGCACCGGCTGCTTTCCCCACTCCTTCGGCAGCATAAAATATTTTACGTAGGAAGCCACCGGATTAAAATGCCGGGGAATTTCTCCCGGACGTATACTTTCATGTCCCTCCCAAGGGTACTGTACATTGGCATACTGGGGTGCGTCATAGCCCTCCAGCTGGATGTGGGCAGGCACCACAATATCCTCCCAATCCTTACAGGAATACTCCGGGCTTTCAAAATGCGGAATACTGTCCTCTATTCTTCTTGCATAATGAAACTTCCATAAGCCATTCAAACTTTTTCGCAGGGAACTCTTTCCCAGCTTTTCTTCTGTAGCATTGCGGTAGGCAATATGATCCGAATGGGGCAAAAGGACGTTTTCCTGATAATATTCCGGATTTTTGATTTCTTCATAACGAAACATAGCTTTATTCCTCTCCATACGAAGTATAAACTAACTCTATTTACTCGTCTGTTATTCTACGGCAAAGCCAAGCCTCCCGTCCATAGTTTCCCCTTCCCATAGGATTAATTTTGAGCAAAATGAGTCCTATTCCGGATTTTTGAAAATAAATTTTATTATCTATATAAATTTCATTTGCAAGGAGAAAAGTTCTTTTTTATAATCTCTTTTTTTACGAAAAATAAAAATAATATTTATTTAATTTTACTTTACAAAAGAAATTTTTTGTGCTATCCTATAGGCACAAGAAAGAAAAAAACAGCAAAAAATCTTTAGCTCGAAGAGAAAGAGTTAAGGATTTGCAAAGTGCAAACGGGAGGTTTGCGAACTATAATCAAGAAAGAGAGGTACAATCCAATGGACGAAGAACAGTACTTCTACTGGAGACTTAACTGAGTAGAGAAAACCTAACTCTTGTATAGCGGGAATTATGCTATCGGTTTGCAGAAGACTTTCTTCTTATTTTCTGAAAAGAGCAGGTTTCCAATAGAATCGGTTTCCCATCATAAACGCTTTAAATATATAAAATCATGGTGAAATTCCATTTTGAAATTATAGAGAAGCGATTCGGAAAAAGGTGGTACAAACCAATGGCTAGATAAGACAATTGAATATTGAGCATTTCCTGAAGATGAGACCCGGTGTTTCCTAAGGAATGCTTTCGGATGTATAGCATCCATGATAAAAACAATGACGAGCTCTATTCTCTGAAATAAGAGGAAAGGGAATTCCGATACGAATGTTTCAGAGAAGGGGCATTGGTATAGAGGAGGAATTAATCGTAAGAAAGGCAAAGGACTTGCTTTTCAAAAGATAGATAAGCGATAAGTGAATCGTTTATCATACAAAAGAATATTGAATAAGAAACAAGAAAAGTAGAATAAAGCTACTAAGCTTGAAAAAGTCCCTTCATAAAGGGATGCCAGTGATGGACGAAAAAGCAGTCTATTCATATAAAAGAAAGGATCTTCGAATGTATACTCGAAGGTCCTTTCTCTTGTTTCTATAATGTCCTGTAGCTTTTCATCAAGACGTCTTGTTCTATAAGTCCGCCCTATTCTATGAGCCTGTCCTATCTATGAGCCCGTCTTGTCTTATCGCCCGGAACTTATTGTTTTTTTCCAATCATTTCCTGACAGATCTTCAAAAGCACCGGAATCATCTTTTTGAAAGAATTCAGATTCAGGTATTCGTAAATCCCGTGGTAGTTCTCTCCTCCCGTAGACAGGTTGGGGCAGGGTAAGCCCATGAAAGAAAGCTTAGCACCGTCTGTACCTCCACGAATGGGACAAACCTTCGGGGTAACTCCCTCTTTTTCAAAGGCAGTTTTTGCCACATCAATCAAATACATATGAGGGCGAACCTTTTCCACCATATTATAGTAGCTGTCTTTCACTTCTACAGAAAACTGTGCCCCCTTCTCTCCGTATTTCTGATTCAGCTTCTCTCCCGCCTCCTGGAAAATTCTCTTCTTTTCTTGGAATTTCTCCCAATCATGGTCACGAATAATGTAGTCCAAAGTAGCCAGACTTTCCTCTCCCACAAAGGAACATAAGTGGAAGAAGCCTTCATACCCTTCCGTGTTGGCAGGTGTACAATTTGGCAGCAAAGCATTAAACTCCATCGCCAAAAGATTGGCATTCATCATCTTATCCTTTGCAGAACCGGGATGGACATTCACACCATGAATCTTCACCTTTCCGCTGGCTGCATTGAAATTCTCATATTCCACCTCTCCCAGAGTGCCGCCGTCCACAGTATAAGCCACCTCTGCGCCGAAAAGAGGAACATCAAAGAGGTCTGCTCCTGCCCCAACCTCTTCATCCGGTGTGAAACCTATGCAAATGTCTCCATGACGAAACTCCGGATGGGTTTGTATATATTCCACCATAGCCATGATTTCCGCAACGCCCGCCTTATCATCCGCTCCCAATAAGGTTTTTCCGTTGGTAACCATTAAATCCTGTCCAACCGCCTCTAAAAGCTTTGGAAAGACCTTCGGAGAAAGAACTTCGGTTTCGTTTAAAGCAATATCTTTTCCATCATAATTACTTACAATTCTGGGCTCCACATTCTTACCTCTTGCAGAGGGAGAAGTATCCATATGGGCAATAAATCCTAAAGCAGGAGTCTTTTCCTGCTCTTCCTTCGATAAATTGGAAGGGATTTTCCCGTAAACATAGGCATGGTCGGTACACTGTACGTCCTTTACCCCCAGCTCCTTTAAATCCGCTTCCAGAACTCTTGCCAGATCAAACTGCTTCTCGCTGGAAGGAATCTTTTCCTGATCCGGTACGGATTCCGTATCAATTTTTAAGTAACGAATCAAACGTTCTACTGCATCCATAATTTCTCCTTTACTTGTACGCACTGCTTCAGTCACTTTTTGTTCCCTTAATCGGTAGACTTTACGGTGCTGTCTCTTTCACTTCTATGGTCATCCCGAAGATAACTGTCCTCGGAAACCGGGCGCATTTCCTCCAAACGATAAGGCGTCTCCTGATACACAAAATTTAACCAATTACTATAGGTACAGTTGGAGCTGGAACGCCAGGATAAAATCGGGGTATTCTCCGGATTGTCATCAGGATAATAATTCACCGGAACCTCCGGATTTATTCCTTTTGCCAAATCTCTTTTATACTCCTTATCCAAGTCATACCGGTCATACTCGGAATGACCGGTAACAAAGATTTGGCGAGAAGAGCAGGCCAAAATCAAGTAGCTTCCCGCCTCTTCACTGTCCGCCACCACATAAAGCTCTTTATTTTTCTTTACTGCCTCTTCATCCAGTCCGGTATAACGGGATTGGGGAACATAAAACTCATCATCCATCCCCCTCATTAACATCTTCTTCCTATGAAGAACCCTATGGGAATAGATTCCGCTTAATTTCTTCTCCAAAGGCACTTTCTGAATTCCATAATGATAGTACAGCCCCGCCTGGGCTCCCCAACAAATATGAAAGGTGGAAAACACATGTGTTTTAGACCATTCCATAACTTCCGTAAGTTCTTTCCAGTATCCAACCTCTTCAAAAGGCATCTTTTCCACCGGAGCTCCGGTTATGATTAAGCCGTCAAAATACTCGTCCTTTACGGATGAAAAATTAACATAAAAGGTATTTAAATGAACGGAGCTGGTATGGGTAGAAACATGGGATTCCATCTTCATCAGCGTAATTTCCGTCTGAATCGGGAAGTTGGAAAGCACCCTAAGTAGATCCAGCTCCGTATCTTCCTTTAAAGGCATCAGGTTGAGAATGGCAATATGAAGAGGTCGAATATTCTGAGATACCGCCCTCTGTTCATCCATAACGAAAATATTTTCCTTCTCTAATATGTCCTTTGCAGGCAAATGGTTCTGTACTTTAATTGGCATAGCTTCCCCCCTTTACTTCTATCCGAAACGCTTATACAAGGTGGCATGATCCTTAATACACTGCCAGGTGCTGGAGCTGTAGCCGGTTACCACCAAAAGATTCTTTCCATTTGCTCCTTTTCCGCTGCTGACAGCGCAAAACATAGATTGACGAACAAAGCCTGTTTTCGCCATAGTCACGCTGGCACCTCCGGTATCCTGCCCTTTTATTCTTTGTACAAACAGGTTCGTCAGCTTAATACCATTCTCGTGCTTATTGGTGGCAGGAATCTGATAGTTCTCCGTGGAAAGAACCTCTCTGGCTAAGGAATTTCGCATAGCCGCCGCCATAATTTCTCCAATATCCTTCACATTCATATGATGGGTACTGTGATAAAGCCCTGTAGCATTCTGGAATTTACAGTCTGAAGATAGCCCTAAGTCCTGAGCTTTTTTATTCATTAAAGCCACAAATCCTGCTTCAGAACCGGCAATTTCCTTAGCCAGAGCCAATACCGCATCCGCTCCGGAGGGTAGAATTACCCCATAGAGTAAATCCTTTACCCGAACCTGCTCCCCTGCTACAAAACCGCAGTTGCTGGCACCTCTTGCCTTCACATAGTCCACAATATCCTGGGTAATGGTAATCTTCTTCTCTAAATCCGGAAGATTCTCTACCGCCACAAGTAAAGTCATCACCTTTGTCATAGAGGCCGGATTCATGCTTGCAGAGCTGTTCTTCTCACCTAGGATTGTGCCCTGATCCAAGTCAAAAACCACTGCATAATTGGCATTCACCTCTGAACCGATAGACTTGGTTTGCCCATTCCCCGAGAGCTTTGCCAAATTCCACTTTCTTTCCTGGGTAACAGCAGTATTTTGACCGCTACTCTTCGTCGGATTTTGAGAGGATGCACTCCCCGGATTGGCTGCCGGGCTGCTTCCGCCGGAATTCGCAGATCCGCTGTTACCGGCCCCCGCATTCCCCTGATTATTATAAAGAAGGTCTTCAATATAATGGTAGGTAGGATCCTTTCCTCTTCCTACACCGCTTCCATTAACGGAAACCGGACCGTAGTCTGAAATTCCGTAAACTCTTTCCTCTGCATAAATCAATGTACTCTGTACTATGGATAATAACAAAACCATAGAGCACAAGCTTTTTTTGATTCCCATTCTTTTTCTCATCTTTCCCTGATTACTTCTTCCTATAATATTTTAACTTTTTAAAAGAAAGGCCTGTCCCTTCCCAGTAAAAATTTCACTCTTGCATTTACATTCCTATCCCTCTTCCTATTACGCTCTTCATAATCTTGGAATACGGGAAAACATTTTCATCATAAAGGGCAAAGCAGAAAAGCACAAGGGATAAAGCTTACAAAATCATGTCAACTATACGCCGGCCTTTGTTATACACAGATATCCGCTTTGATTTTTTCAAATATTTTATCTCCGATTCTTTTTACATTCTTAATTTCTTCAATACTGGAAAATCCGCCGTATTCCTCCCGGTAACGGATAATATTTTTTGCCGTGGCGGGACCAATTCCTTTTAAGCTTTCCAGCTCCTGCTCTGTAGCTGTATTAATATTGATTTTCTTTTCCTTCCGCTTTTGTTGAATTCCTCCTTGACCGTCTTCTATGCCGGCTACTTTCTTTTCACCATCTACTCCAATTTCCGCTTTACTTTCTTCTTTGCTTTCTTCTTGACTTTCTTCTTGACTCTCTTCTTTACCAATCTCCGGATTCTCTTCTTTTTTCGCCTTTTTACTCCCTTCTAGGTTTTCCCGCTTTTCTTGGCTTTCCACTTCTACCGAATCTTCTATTTTTTGATTTTCTCGTCCCTCTTGCTTTTCTTCTGCTATTTTTTCCCGGTTATCCGGCAACTTTTCATTTCTCTTGGCCTCTAAGCTTTCATAAGCGCCCCTGGCCAGAAACGCTTCTTTCTCCTCTCCCGCAGTCCCCTTATAGATAATCCTTCTTTCCCGTTCCTGATTCATCAAAAATAAAAAGCCCAGAAGCATAAGCATCAGAAGTAATAAAATAATCCTTCCCCGTTTCAGGGAAGACAAAGAAACATCGGGCATAAGAAGCTCCTTTCTGAAAAATGAATAGCTAGTAGAATTCTTGAAAAAATGAACAGATGGCAGAATACTTGAAAAAATGAATAATTGGCAGAATACTTGAAAATGAACTAATAAATAAATGAATGATTCGTTGAAAAATAGAATACTAAAAAAGAAAGGTATAGATGAAAATAAGAAAACCTGAAAACAAATGGATAGACGGAAAAAATATTTAAAAACAGATGAATAAAAAACAGATAAAGACGAGAAGAATAGAATCTAATAGAACTAAAGAAGAAATCTACAAGCAATAGTATACCATAATCTTCCCTACAAATTCTCTTTGAATAAAGAATTTATAGGGAAGATTATTGCCATAAAAAAATTTTAAAAAACAGAAAAGGCTATGCTTCCGATTCCTTCTCTGCCAAAATCAACTCTTTGGCATAGGGTAGGGTTTTTATCCAATCACAGAAGGTATGCCATTCTTCTAACTTATGGCTCTTTCTGGAAAAATACATATTGATAAGACTCTCGTAATTCATGGTGCAGGTCCGCATTTGCTGATAAGAGCTGGGAAGCAACTGGATAATGGTGTACCAATCCTCCTTGTTTTTCTTCTCCAGAAAGCGAAGACGAATGCGTTCCAGATCCTCCACGGTTCTTTTCAAACTCTCCAGCCCTTCCTCGGTTAGATGATCATGGGAAAAGTCCTCAATGCTAAATTCCTTGGAATGGATTTTGTGCATGGTAGAGGTGGAATTTGCTACAGTTGCCACTTTATATGTGTCATACTCCTTCCACCAATAAAGAGGAGCCGTGATGTCCACGGAGACAAAGATTTGGCGGATAAACTTTCTATGATCGGAACCGGCCAGTCGTAAACGCCTTGCCAGATTCATGTCATTGGGTCCCAGCTGATAATTTCCTTCTTCATCATAATAAGAGTCCGCCCTATCCCAGGAATTCATAGGATTTCTGGCACCTCTCATGGCATTTTCTATATTCATTACAGATGTTCTTTCACACTTTAACATAGCTCTTCCTTTCTCATGCAAAACTGATGGCAGTATAACATGGGACGTTTTTCTAAGCCAGACTAATATAGCTTTTTAGAATACTTTTAGCCTTTTTCCTTTATAGCGCGATTACTCCGGACTTTCGCTTCCGTTATTTTTTTAGAACATTTTTCCTAAAAATCAAAGTTTATCCCCCTATTCTTTAGCCTTTTTGAGCAAATCGTGCTATAATACACTACAGCGTTTGGTTTTTATACTTGAAGAATTATGGAGGTAGAACATGACAGTACCTGAGAGACTTTCCGCACTTCGTAAAATTATGAAGGAAAAAGGCATTACTATGCTGATTGTTCCCACTGCGGATTTCCATCAAAGCGAATATGTTGGAGAGCATTTTAAAGAGAGAATGTTTATCACCGGATTTACCGGTTCTGCCGGAACTGCTCTTATCGGTTTAGAGGAAGCAAGACTTTGGACTGACGGTCGTTATTTTATCCAGGCTGCTAAGCAGTTGGAAGGAACCACCGTTCAGCTGATGAAGATGTTCGAGCCGGGAGTACCCAGCCTGGAGGCCTTCTTGGAGGAGCATTTGAAGGAGGGGGATACCCTTGCCTTTGACGGTCGTGCCGTATCCGTAGGAGAAGGACAGGAATACGCTCGTATTGCCGAGAAAAAGAAAGCTAAGATTCTCTATGACGAGGACTTTGTGGATCCGGTTTGGAAGGATCGTCCGGCACTTTCCGAAGAGCCTGCCTTTGATCTGGATGAAAAATATGCCGGTGAAAGTGTAAGCAGTAAGATGGCTCGTATTCGTAAGGAAATGGAAGATGCGGGATGCAATACCCATATCGTTTCCACCCTGGATGATACCTGCTGGACTCTGAATATCCGCGGTAATGATATCGAGTTCTTCCCTCTTGTTCTCAGCTATGCCATCATTCGCATGGATCGTTTCGACTTATACATTGACGAAAGAAAGCTGGACAAGGCATTGTAGGGATGAAGCACTACGCCATCCGTAGCCAGCTTTTCCTGCAAAGCC
>NZ_CAUTEG010000053.1:0-16289 GCF_963537195.1 Oribacterium sinus
GTCTTGAAGTTGACTACATCACCACAATACTCTTGTCTTTTCAGTATGCGTGTTAGAGTTGCTTTGTTCCAGTTATATCTGTTTTCTTCATTTAGTGGTTTGTTTTTTGCTGTTCCTCTGCCTTGTTGTTTCATATAAAAGGTTGGGGTTAGTATTTCTTTTTCTTTCAGGTAAACAGCTATCTGATTTCTGTTTTTCCCCTCCATAAATAGCCTGAAAATGAGTTTTACAACTTCGGCAGCTTCTTTATCAACGATCCAATAATCTTTGTTCTCAGGGTCTTTTATATAGCCGTATGGGGCTTCTGTTGCGACAGGCTTTCCGTCTGCTCCTTTGGTTTTAATTCCTGTCTTTACTTTCTTGCTGATGTCTCTTGCATACCACTCTGACATGATGTTGATAAATGGGGCAAATTCCAATGTGTTTTGGTCAATGCTGTCTATTCCGTTATTGATAGCGATAAAGCGTACATTGTTTCTTCTAAATATCTCCATCGCATTTCCTACTTGGAGATAATCTCTTCCCCATCTTGTCATATCTTTCATGATGACAATTCCTATTTTGCCTTGCTCTACATCGCTTATCATCTGTGTATAGGCTGAACGGTCAAAGAACCTACCGCTTTCGTCATCGTCGATATAGTGGCGAATGTTTATCAGCTTTTTTTCTCTTGCATACCTTTCTAAAAAGGCTTTTTGATTTACAATACTATTACTCTCGCCACCGTCTCTATCTTCATCACCAACTGAAAGGCGGGAGTATAGTGCTGTAATTTTATTGTGATATTCTATCATGGCATTATCCTCCTTTTCTCGTGTCTATATATCACTCCTGTTCAGTTAATATTATGCAACCCACGTAGCGGATACTAAGCGAAAAACTGCGTTTCTCTTGTTTTTCGCAAGTACCGACGGGCTCAGACTACCCCTATTATAGACCTACACTGCATCATTCGCTTCAATTATTGATTTTTACAGTCCTTCACTTCACCGGCTTTAGATAAGTATCCAGCTCATACTTCCCCTCATTCAGACCTATATTGCCGAAAATTCCTTATTGTTTTGATTTTTTACAATCCCTTATTTTAAAACGAGGGCTTACGTAAGAAACACGTAAGCCCTCGTTTTATGGTATAAATTACTTTCTGTTGAATGCGCCGAATCCGGGATAGCATGCTGCTGCACCAAGCTCCTCTTCGATACGAAGAAGCTGGTTGTACTTTGCCACTCTCTCGGAACGAGAAGGAGCACCGGTCTTGATCTGGCAGGTATTCAGTGCTACCGCAAGGTCAGCGATGGTGGTATCCTCTGTCTCTCCGGAACGGTGAGAAGAAATAGCGGTGTATCCTGCCTTGTGAGCCATCTTGATAGCCTCTAAGGTCTCGGAAACGGAACCGATCTGGTTTAACTTAATCAGGATGGAGTTTCCGCATCCTAACTTAATTCCCTTGGAAAGTCTCTCGGTATTGGTTACGAAAAGGTCATCACCAACGAGCTGAACCTTGTCTCCAAGCTCCTTGGTCATCTTCTCCCAACCTTCCCAGTCTTCCTCGTCCAGACCGTCTTCGATGGAGTAGATAGGATACTTCTCCACTAAGGACTTCCAGTGAGCAATCAGCTCATCAGAGGTGAAATCCTTACCGGACTTTGGCTGATGGTAGAAGCCCTTACCCTTTTCGCTCTTCCACTCGGAGGAAGCGGCATCCATAGCCAGAACGAAATCCTTACCGGGCTCGTAGCCTGCTGCCTTGATAGCCTTTAAGATGTGCTCAATGGTATCTTCATCGGAAGCTAAGTTTGGTGCGAAACCACCCTCATCTCCTACTGCAGTAGTATTTCCCTCATCCTTTAAGATCTTCTGTAAAGCATGGAACACCTCGGTACACCAACGAAGTCCCTCACGGAAGGAAGGAGCGCCTGCAGGCATAATCATGAACTCCTGTGTATCTACGGAGTTGGTAGCGTGTGCTCCACCGTTTAAGATGTTCATCATAGGAACCGGAAGACGGTTTCCGTTTGCTCCGCCTAAGAAACGGTAAAGAGGAATGTCTAAAGCGTTTGCTGCAGCCTTGCAGGTTGCGATAGAAACAGCAAGGATTGCGTTAGCACCCAGCTTGGACTTGTCCTTGGTTCCATCAGCCTCGATCATAGCCTGATCTACAGCATAAATGTCCATAGGATCCATTCCCAGTAAAACGTCGTTGATGATGGTGTTGATGTTCTCAACAGCCTTAGCAACACCCTTTCCACCGAAACGAGACTTGTCTCCGTCTCTTAACTCTAATGCTTCGAATTCTCCTGTGGATGCACCGGAAGGAGCAGTTCCTCTTCCGATAGTTCCGTCAGACAGCATAACCTCTGCCTCAACAGTTGGATTTCCTCTGGAGTCAATAATCTCTCTTCCAATGACCTTCTCAATCTCTAAGTAGCTCATCTTACCCTCTCTTTCTCTTGCAAGCCTATGGCTTTGCCAGAAACCAATTTTAAGATTCCTTTAAGAATCTATAGATTAAATCGCAATCCTTATACTAATAGATTGGGCATATCGTGTCAAGAAAGAACTACTGTTTCTCCCGATAATGCCCCCTAAGAAGCCTAAGTTTTTAAAAATAAAAAATCACTCTTTCTTCAATAGAAAAAACGAACTATTTTCCGGGGAAAATCCCTCGAAGCACTCTGGGATTTCCGGCAAGATCCGGAAAAACTTCCACCGCTTCATATCCTTCTTTTTGGAAAATGTCTTTTACGCTCTCTCCTTGGTCGTAGCCGATTTCCAAGTAAAGCCTTGCTCCCGGAAGCAAAACCGCCTTTGCCTCCTTGGCAATCCGGCGATAAAAGACCAGTCCGTCCTCCCCCCCGTCCAAGGCCATCTTAGGCTCATACTCCGAAACCTCCCGATCCAAGCCGGGAATCACCCTGCTGACGATATAGGGAGGATTGGAGAGCAGTAGGGAAAATTTCTTTCCCTGCACCCCCGTCAATAAGTCACTTTGCAAGAGCGTAACATTTTCCCCTAAATGCTTTTCCGCATTTTTCTTGGCCACCGCCAAAGCCTTTTCCGAAAGATCCACCAAAAGCAGTTCCTGATAGGGCAAATGCTTTGCCACAGAAATCCCGATGCAACCGCTGCCTGTGCATAGATCCAAAATATTTAAGGAAGAAGATCCGGCCTGCTTCGCCAAGTCTGCATAGTCTTCCAAGACCAGGTCCACCAAACACTCTGTATCTGCCCGAGGAATCAGTACATCTTCATTGACAAAAAAATCCAGTCCGTAGAAGCTTTGTCTTCCCAGAATTTGCGCCAAGGGAATCCGTCTTCTCCGCTTTTCAAAGTATTCAAAAAAGGAATGAAGCTTTCCCAATATTTCCGTTTGTTCAATGTCGGCTGCTTCCACGTTTTCCCTGTCCGCCTTGCATAAGAGCTCCTGCTTTCTAAGAAGATAGCCTGCGGTATTCAGAGAAAAGCTTTCCTGTAAAAGGAGGCGGACTTCCAATGCCGCCTCCTCTTCTTCCACCCCTGCTTCCACAAGGAGCTTCTTCCCCGTTGTTTCTATTTTTTGCAAGCTTGCTTCCTTAAGCTTCGGAAAGCCCAGACCTTCCCAGGAAGCTATCCAATCTTCCATCACGCTTCCCCTTCCTCAGAAACCGCCTGCTCAGAAATCATATTTTCCGAAACCGCATTCCCCGAAGCCGGTTTTGAAGCCGTCTGCTCTGAATTCGCATTCCCCGAAACCGCCTGCTCGGAAATCGAACTTTCAGAAACCGCCTGCTGGGAAACTGCCTTCTCCGGAAAGGCCTTCTTCTGAAAGGCTCTCCAGTCAAAGACCCGTTCCACCGCCGCAATGGCCACTTCCACCTCGTCCCGCTCCGGCTCCTTGGTAGTTAAGCCCTGCATCCACATACCGGGAATAAAGAGCAAGCGGGTAAGAGGGTTGTCCACCATTCCCACCAGACGAAGCACCTCATAGCTGATGCCCGCAATCACCGGAATCAAAAGAAGACGAGACAGTATCTTTAAATAGAGGCTGTCAAAATGCAAAAACATAAAGAGGAAGATGGAAATCATCATCACATAGACGATAAAGCTGGTACCGCAACGCTTATGCTCCTTGGAGGAAGCCATCACATTGTCCACGGTTAAGTCCAGTCCATGCTCCACACAGTTAATGCATTTGTGCTCCGCCCCATGGTATTCAAAGGTCCTGCGAATATCCTTAGCCCGGGAAATCAGCTTGATATATAAAACAAAAATCAAAATACGAAGTAAGCCCTCCAAGAAGGCCAGAGCCGATTCAATAGGAAGAAATTTCTTCACAAAGCTTAGCAAAATAGTGGGCAAAGCCACAAAAATAAACAGAGCCATAGCAAAGGAAAAGACCATCACTAAGGCGGAAAGCACCTGCTCCACCTTCTCTCCGAAAAGCTTATCCAAAAACTGCTCCAGCTTTCCCGGCTCGCTTCCCTCATCATCCTCATAAAAGCTGGCACTATGGCTAAGGCACTTCATCCCCAGTGCCATAGAATCGTAAAAGGATAAAATTCCCCGTAAAAAAGGAAGGCGGAAGAAAGGGTATTTGTCCGTTAAAGACAGATACTCTCCCTGTATCACATCGATACTGCCGTCCGGCTTTCGTACCGCAACGGAATAGTCCTCCTTATTCTTCATCATAATGCCTTCGATCACTGCCTGACCGCCGATACCGCTATATACCTGTTTTTCCAAAATTCTTCCTTTCCAAAGCTCTTACTATCCGGCTATACAAAAAGATTTCTATTCTTTCTTTTCTATTTTGAAGATGATCTCCAAACTCCAAGCATTTTCAAAACACACAGAAGTTTCAACGGGAAATAAACCAATTATCTTTCCGGAATAGGAAGAATTATACTAAAGTACCGGCCTTTGAACAATCGTTCCCAAGAAAGTATCACGCTTTTTTCATAAAGATTAACAAAAAAACAGGGCCGAGGCCCTGCTTTTTACTGCTGCTGCATTCCAAACTTCTTATTGAACTTATCGATTCTACCCTTAGCGGATGCCAGCTTCTGGTTTCCTGTGTAGAACGGATGACACTTGGAACAGATTTCCACGTGAATTTCCGGCTTTGTGGATCCTGTTACAAATGTGTTTCCACAGTTACATGTTACGGTTGCCTGGTGATAAGTTGGATGAATACCTTCTCTCATTTTCTCCCTCTTTCTGCATGATTGCCAACCATGCGGTTCGTCTATCCCTCTTGGGGATTACTTAGTTTTCATAATACAAGTGCTTTCCTATAGGAATAGCGACCTGTCGGGGCGTACCCCTTAGCCGTACCAAGATAGCACAAAGTCTAAAGAAAGGCAAGTCTTTCTTCCCAAAGATCCTGATAGATTCATGTTCACAATGTTCCTATAGAATGCCTCTATAAAATTTATTATTCATAAAGGAATTGCTTATAATCTTATAATTGCTTATTTTTTCTTTTTCCTGTAAAATTTTAAGAGTTTAATTTGGAGGAATCGGCTAGGAAAATCCCCCTCCCCCGGCAGTGAAGGAGCAGAATTTTTTCATGAAAAATACAGAAAACAGCAAGTTGCTTTTACATCATTTTCTCCCGAACTGGGAGCGTTATCTTTTAATGTCCATTGTGCCTATTTATTTTATGCTCATCAGTCTTACCCAGCAAAACCCTATGAGCATTTTTGAAGGTGTACGGGAAATCATTGTACAACCGGATATTTTGATTACGGACTATTTTGTGGTAGGCGGCGTGGGAGCAGCCTTTTTCAATGCGGGATGCCTCACCATTATTTCCCTGGGCTTACTCTGTATCGCCAAATCCAATTTTGACGGAAGCTGTATCATGGCCTCCTGCCTGATGTTCGGCTTTTCTCTTTTCGGAAAGAATCTTTTAAATATCTGGGCAATAATTCTGGGCTATGCCCTTTATGCCAAAATTCACCGGGTTCCCTTCCGAAAATATCTTCACATCGGGCTTTGCGGTACCACCCTTTCTCCGATTATCACCCAGATTCTGCTGATTCCCAATATTCCGGGTGTCCTTCAGCTTCTTTTGGCGCTTGCTGTGGGACTTGTCATCGGTTATGTTTTGGTTCCCATTTCCCTCCACACCAAGCACGCTCACATGGGCTATTCCCTCTACAATGCCGGTTTCGCCTGCGGTATTATCGCCACCATCGTCATTTCTCTGATGAAATCCTTCGGGGTAAAAATCGAGTCCCGACTGGTTTGGGATACCACCCACAGACTCTTTGGCTTCTACAGTCTGCTTGCGCTCTTTCTCGTCTTGATGCTCCTTTCCCTTTTCTTTGGACGAAAGGAAACAATTCTTGGCTATCGGGATATCCTGAAGGAAAGCGGACAGGGAAATCCGGACTATTTAAAGAAATACGGAGACTATCCCACCATTTTCAACATGGGGGTAAACGGTCTTGCCATGACTTTAATTCTCTACATTCTGGGAGGAGACTTTAACGGCCCCACCATCGGTTCCATCTTCTGTCTGGTGGGCTTTAGTGCCACCGGAAAGCATCTGCGAAATATTCTACCGGTAATCTTCGGCGTAATTCTTGCAGGATTCTTGAAGGTTTGGTCCGTGCAGGATCCCAGCTCTACCCTCACCCTGATTCTTGTGACTACCTTGGCTCCCATTGCAGGAGAATTCGGCATTTTCTGGGGAATTGCAGCCGGTTTTCTTCATTCTTCCGTTGCCTTAAATGTTGGAATTCTTTATAATGGGACAAATCTTTATAACAACGGCTTTGCCGGAGGTGTGGTGGCCATTTTCCTTGTGCCCATTATCCTTGCCATCAAGGACAGACAGAAGCCTATGGCCATTTACGATGAAGAGGCGAAGAAGCTTGCCATTAAAGACAAGCTTTTTGACAAGCCGGAGGTAAAGCTTCCGAAAAACATCTTTTGGAAATAAGATAGCAAAGAGAAGGGAGATTTCTGCAGAAAACAGTTGAGAGAAACGCGAAAGGAATTCTGCAAAACATAGAATAGAGTAACTTTATGAATAACAATAGAGAAAAAGTCATTGTCCAAACCAGTATCATCGGTATTCTGGCCAATCTGTTTTTGGCCGGTTTTAAATCAGGAGTCGGACTTCTTTCCAACTCCATTTCCATTACTCTGGATGCAGTAAATAATCTAACGGATGCCCTTTCCTCAGTCATAACCATTGTAGGAACTAGACTGGCAAATAGGGCTCCGGACCGGGAGCATCCTTTGGGGCACGGACGAATTGAATATCTCACCGCCAGTGTCATCAGTCTATTGGTGCTGTACGCCGGTTTCACATCTTTAATCGAATCGGGAAAGAAAATCCTCCACCCGGAGGAACCCAGCTACAGTGTGATTTCCTTAGTAATCATTTTTGTAGCGGTTTTGGTCAAATTTTTCTTGAGCCGTTTTGTAAAAAGAAGAGGTGAAAAGGTAAATTCCCAAAATCTTATTGCCAGTGGTGAGGATGCGGGAAATGATGCCATCCTGTCCTTATCCGTATTTTTATCCGCCCTCTTTTTCCGTTTTACCGGTATCTCCTTAGAGGCCTATGTGGGGGTTGTGATTTCCTTCTTTATCTTAAAAGCCGGCTGGGAGCTTTTACAGGAAACCCTTTCCCAGATTCTTGGTGCAAGAGCAGACAGCAACTTGACTAAGGAGATTAAAGAAACCATCAATGCCATTCCCGGCGTTTTCGGAACCTATGATCTCTTCCTCCATAACTATGGGCCGGACACCTATCTGGCCTCCGCCCATATCGAGGTGGCGGATACCATGCACGCCGCAGAGCTGGATGCCTTAATGCGGAAGATTGAAAGGAAAATCTACAAAAACTTCCATGTGATTATGGCGGGAATCAGCATTTACTCTCGCAACACGGAAAATAAAGCCCTCCTGAAGCTCCAGCAGGAAATTCATGATCTGGTTTTATCCAAGGAGCATGTTTTACAGATGCATGGCTTTTATGTAGAAGAAGAGAAGAAACGGATTCACATGGATGTTGTGGTGGATTTCGAAGAAAAGGACCGGGATGGCCTTATTGACGGCATCCAAAAAGAGCTGGAAGAGAAATTCCCCGGCTATCAGTTTCTGATTACCCGAGATTTGGATATTTCCGATTAAATGCTATACTGTAAAAGCAAAATTACAGGCTAATATGTGTAGGAGCTTGTAAGCCACCCGGCGGGTGCATAAGAGGGCTATCCCCCTCATTCTGACAGCTACATCAATTATCCACAAGGAGCAAACATGATTATTACCAAAACCCCCTTTCGAATGTCCTTTTTCGGTGGCGGCACCGATATGGAAGAATATTTCAAGGAGCATGGCGGAGCGGTGCTTTCCACCACCTTTGACAAATACTGTTATGTAAATGTCCGGCATTTGCCTCCTTTTTTTGACTATAGCACCGAGCTTTCCTACTCCAAGACGGAAAGGGTCTCTTCCCTTGAGGAAATCCAGCACCCGGCTATCCGGGAGGCTATGAAAATGTTGGATATGCAGAAGATTCGTTTGAATTACGAGGCGGATCTTCCCGCCCGTTCCGGCCTTGGCACCAGCTCCTCCTTCGCAGTGGGGATGCTCCATGCCTTCCATGCCTTAAAGGGAAAGTATGTGGGGAAGAAAACCCTGGCAGATGAAGCCATTTATCTGGAAAGAGTGCTTTGTCAGGAATCCGGCGGCTGGCAGGACCAGATTGCCGCAGCCTTTGGAGGGCTAAATCATATCGAGTTTTCCCAAAACGGCTATACCGTAAGCCCCATTCTCATTTTCCCGGAAAGAAAGAAGGCACTGGAAGAAAACCTTATGCTCTTCTTCACCGGCTTTACCCGGTTTTCCTCCGAAGTACAGAAGGAAAATAAAAAGTCCTCCCCTGAGGACAAGCTAAGTCTTTTGTCCGAGATGAAGGCTTTGCTGGTGGAAGCAGAGAATGTTTTGCAGGATAAGCACAAGGATTTAAACGACTTCGGTCGTCTTCTCCATAAGACCTGGGAATTAAAGCGAAAGACCGCAAAAACCATCAGTACCGACAGCATTGATGCCCTTTACGAACAGGGTCGCAAGGCCGGAGCCCTTGGCGGAAAGTTGCTGGGTGCCGGCGGTGGCGGCTTCCTCCTCTTCTATGTGGAGAAGGAAAAGCAGGGAAAGGTTTTAGAAGCCATGAAGAACTTGATTCATGTGCCCTTCTCCTTTGAAAATGACGGCACACAGGTATTATATTACGCTCCGGAGCGCTTAGAGGAGTAAAAGACATTTGCAAGGCTGACTTTTGATGAAAATAGAGGGATGGAATAAAGGTAATATATTTCATGCCGTAACGGTCTAAAATTCGGGCACGCTCCCGCTAACTTCGCCTTGACTGAGCAGTGGTTTATGTTAACCACTGCTCACTTTGCTTCGCAAAGCAACTTCCTTCGAAAGTTGGTCTGTATCAGGACGACTTTTCTGATGAAAAGTCTGTCCTTACAGTACTAAGTTCAAGCTTCACTTTGTTCGCTTTCACTAAGTACTGACGGGCTCAGATTACCCTCTTTTTAGACCGTTACGCATGAAATAGAATCACATTGCCTTGAATATTTCCATCCCTCTATTATTTTTCTTCGAAGGCCTTGCAAATGTCTTCGATATACTCTAAGGAGCCCCGAAGCTTCTTATACTCCTCCGTGAAGGAGAGGTTATTAATATCTGCCTCTGTATAAGGGGCTCTAAACATTTTGTGGCCGCTGTAAATGGCGATATAGAGCAGATCTCCTTTGATATAGATTGAAAGCTCCTGTCCCGCAAATTTTTCGGAAAATACCCTGAGCACTTCCGGGGTTAAAAAGCGTCTTGTTCCAAACTCATCCGTGGCATAGATGTCAAAATGCTCATTGTGCTGAATGTCTTCCGTATCCAGCTTCATCTCCCCTTTTCCGCAGCCGAGATATCTGTACTGGACTTCATTTTTTAAAAGAAAAGCTCTATCCGTAGGGACAATGCGAACTTCTCCCTGCACCGCCACCGGGCTCTTCATGCAATACAGCTGTCCTGTAAAATCATACACCGTGGTGGAATGCTTTCCGCCTGTTGTATGATAGGACTCCAGATTTCCTATAAGAAGTCCTCTGTCATCATGAAAGAACAAAAAGGTATCTTGCAGATATTTTTGAGACTTTGGGGTGAACCTCACTACATCCTCCAGAGCAATTCCCTTCTTTTTCACCGTTAGGTCGGGATAGAAGTTCTGTAACAGCGGCTCCAGCACCTCCTTGGCATAAACATCCTGAAGGCTTTCCATATTACTGAAGAACTCCGGCATCTTATGGTATTTTAGATAATAAAACAAAAGACCGCTACCAATCAAAATAAAGCAAAGGATCATACTGTCCCGCCCGATAAGACGAGGCATAAGAATCAGAAAAAACGGAACAAGGTATTTTGCTGTAGACCACCTTTTAATTTCCAACATTTTCTTACGAAGTGCTTGGAGTTTGATTTGAAACTCCGCACTGTCCTCCATGTCCTCAATTTTCTTTAAATCCTCTTCCAAAGTTCCTAACATAAATGTCCTTTCTATTCTTTAAGGCTACTGCTAAACTATATCTTTGTTGTTAAAGTATTCCTCGAGCGCTTATCCTTTATTTCCTAAATATCTTTTCTTATTCTTCAAATCCCTCACAGATATCTTTAATATCCCCTAAAGAATCACGAAATCTTTCGCATTCCTCTTCATAGTTCATTTGCCAAAATTCCAGACTATTCAAAGAAACGCGAAACAGGGAATATCCGCTATTAACAGCAACATACAACTTGCTCCCCTTTAGATAAACCGAGATTTCCCTTTCGGAAAAATGCTCCGTAAACTTCCTAAGCCTTCCCGGCGTTAAGAAACGCCTGGCGCCCATCTCATCGTTAGTGTAAATATCGTATCTCTCATTATTTTGAATATCTTCCGTATCAATTTTCTTTTCCCCTCTTTCACAAGGAGGATAACGTCGTTGCACTTCTTTATTCATGAATTTGGATCGGCCCGTGGGCACAATACGGACTTCTCCTTCTATGGAAACAGGACTATTCATACAAAAAACCTGTCCTAAAAAATCACGAATATACGTTCTATTCTTTCCTGATTTTTGATGCCAGGCAGAACAATTTTGTATTCTAAGATCCTTTTCATCATGAAATTGTATTGCTGTATTTTGTGTATATTCTTCAGAAGAGGGAAGGAACTTCTTGACTTCCTCAAAAGGTATTTTTTCCTTCTCCTCAACAGTTACATCAGGATACCAATCCCTTAACATAGGTTCTATGAACTCTTCCATATAAACATCTTGAATCTTTTTTCGCTTCTCCCTAAAGAATCCGGGATTTGTCTTGTAAAAATAAAGGAAAATTAGGACCGGAAGAGCTATCATAAGGACGGCAGACGCGGTTCCTCCTCCGGGAAGCATTAATCCTGCAAAAGAGGATAGAGCCATTAATGGCTTCACAACAGCCCATTTCATCAAAGCCAGTACTTTCTTCCGCATGGTCTCATATTTCATTTGAAACTCTTGGCTATCCTCCATAGTTCTCCTCCCCAGCTTTCATTATTCTTCATGTATTGTTTAGTCACTTCCAAACTTCCCGGTACAGCTTCCTTACGATTAGAAAAGCAGGCAGAAAAATCCCCATATCCCGACTTTTCCGCCTGCCAAATTTCCAACTTTAAGCCCTGTGCTCTTTCTGAGCGAAGGCTTATCCGCCATTAATCCATATTGTAATCCAAATCCTTTAAATCTCTCTTGCCCTGTAAATCCTCTTCCAGGAAATCCACCTTTCTAAGTCCCTTGATTCCTGCAACTATGCTTGTGGGGAAGCTTACAATAGCCTGATTAATCACACGCACATTACTGTTGACAATCCGCTTTGCTGCTGCCAAATCTTCATTTTCACTGGCAATCTCGGACTGTAGGTTTAAAAACTGCTTGGAAGACAGAAGCTCCGGATAATTCTCTCCTACCATACGAATCTGTGCCAATACATCATTTTGGTTGGCAATCGCTCGGTTCGTATCCTGAATACTTCCTCCCTGACGCAAAGCTACCAGCTCGGTAAATACTTTCTCCTCATGCTTGGCATAGGCCTTAGCCACCTTTAACATTTCCGAAATGGTGTCGTAACGCTTTACCAAGGTAATATCCACTGTCTTCTTGGATTCTTCGATAATAACCAAGTAACGATTCAGCATATTGCTCTGTCCGATAAACCAAACAAGAACAATTACGATAAGGATAACGGGTACTAAAACCATCTGCAGTTCCTCCTTTTTTCCGGTCGCCCTGAGCTCTTTTCCTAAGGTCAGGGCACTTACGTGCAAAGCTTCTTTGCCAAAGAATTCAAGTGGAATTCTTAAATCTCGGCAGAAAACAGTAAAAAATAGTTTCCTTGCTTATTATACTAAGAAACTTGAAAAATTCAAGAAATTTCTTTACTCTTGCACCTGCTTGGAAAAATTTGCAATAAAAGGAATCTTCCGAAGAGCAGTATAGAGAAGCATGGAAATCAACACACTCATTACCGCCTGAATGGTATTGGTCAGGATTCCTGCAGAGGCTACACCAAAATCAAAGACGAAGCTCTCCGCTACAAAGTATCCTGCAACGATAATCACTCCACCGATAACCGTCGCCAGAAGAGCGGAGGAAAAGCTTTTCTTTTTGCCGTAGACGGTGGCTACCAAAAAGCCTTCAATTCCCTTTACCAAAAAGGTAATCGGCACAAATACCGCATAGCCCAAAAGCAAATCTGCTAAGGCTGGACCGATAGCCCCCACCAGCGTTCCCTCTTTTCTTCCCAGTAGAAGAGCCGCCAACATAATCACCGCATCTCCTACATTGAAATATCCACGTATTCCGGGTACGGGAATCTTGGTAAACATCGTAAGCAAAGTAGATAGTGCAATCAACACTGCCGTGATTGCGATTCCCAAAGTAGTAAAACCGGATTTCGTATGCTTCTGTACTGATGTTGTAGACATGTGCAGCTCCTTTCAAGGACAAAATTAGTTTTTTCTAACACTAAGGACTATATCTCCAAACAACAGATTTGTAAATATGAATAATTTTTTATTTTCAAAATGATATTTTATTATCTATTTTGTCTTTATTCGTTGCTTCCCTATAAAACAAAAGAAAAATGAGGCTGTAAAATGGAGTGTAAGTACCAAAATAATTTTCTAAACAATATAGGTCTGAAATTGGGGCACGCTCCCGCATTCAGACCTATATTGTCGAAAATTTCTATATTATTTTGATTTTTACAGCCTCATTTTTACTCTTCGGACTTTTCTTCAGAAGGAGTTTCTGTGCTCTTTTCGATGCCACAAATTTCCAAAGCTTCATCCACATTTTCCACGGGACGAATCTCCAGCTTATCCTTTACCTCTTCCGGTACATCCCGAAGGTCATCTACATTTGCCTTGGGAATCAAGACAGTCTTTACCCCTGCACGCTCCGCAGCCATCAGCTTCTCCGGAAGTCCTCCGATAGGATTTACCTTTCCTTCCAGGGAAACTTCTCCTGTCATGGCAATCTGAGGGCAAACTGCCTGTCCTGTCACCAAGGAGGATAAGGCTACGGTGAGGGTTACACCTGCTGAGGGGCCATCCTTCGGGGTTGCTCCGTCAGGAACATGGATGTGTAAGTCATTTTCCTTAAAGAAGCTTGCCTTCTCCGGGAACATGGACTTTACCAGACTGATGGCAATCTGGGCAGATTCCTTCATTACATTGCCCAGCTGTCCGGTAATGGTAAGCTTGCCCTCTCCCTTGGTAGCAAGAGTCTCGATAAAGAGAATTTCTCCTCCCACCGCAGTCCAAGCAAGACCTGTGACCACACCGGCTCTGCCCTTTTCTTCCACTTCTCTATGATGAAGAGGATTCATATCCAGATATTCCTGTAAATCCTCTTTCCCTACGGTAATCTTCTCGCCCTTTCCTCTTACCAAATGCACAGCGGCAATTCTGCACAGGGTATCCAGGCGCTTTTTCAGCCCTCTCACGCCACCTTCTCTGGTGTAGTCGGAGATAATGCTTTCCAAGGCCTCATCGCTGAGTTCCACATTTTCCGGCTGAAGGCCTACATTCTTCAAAGCCTTCTTCATCAGGTGCCGTTTACCGATTTCAAACTTCTCCCTGGGAGTATAGCCCTGATACTGAATCACCTCCATACGGTTTAGGAGAGGTGCGGGAATGCTGTCCGTGGTGTTTGCGGTGCAAATGAAGAGCACATCGGAAAGATCATAAGGTACATTCATATAGTGATCCGTAAAGGTATTGTTCTGCTCCGGATCCAGTACCTCCAGCAAGGCTGCTGCCGGATCTCCGTTGTAGGAGGAGGAAAGCTTATCTACCTCATCCAATACCATAACCGGGTTGGAAACTCCCGCCTTATGGATACCGTCCATAATTCTTCCGGGCATAGCTCCAAGATAGGTTCTTCTGTGTCCTCGAATATCCGCCTCATCTCGCACGCCACCCAAGCTTACCCGGACATATTTTCTGCCAAGAGCCTTGGCAATGCTCTTTCCGATACTGGTTTTTCCTGTTCCGGGAGCACCTACAAAGAGAAGGATGGAACCGGACTGCTGTTTCTTTAAGTTCATGACAGCAATCTGCTGAATCATTCTTTCCTTAACCTTCTTTAAGCCGAAGTGGTCTTCGGAGAGAATCTTTTCCGCCTCATCCAAGTCAATGCTCTTCTGCTCTTCCTTCTTCCAGGAAAGTCCTGTCACAAAGTCCATGTAGTCATAAAGCATACCTGCCTCTTGACCGTTAGTACCTTCATTTTTCAAACGATTTAAAATCTTTGTGGCTTCCTTCTTGGCAATCTCGTTCATGCCGGATTCTTCAATCTTAAGCTCCAGCTTTCTTAAATCGGAAACCTTTTCCGGATGCATCTCATCCAGCTCTTTTTGCAAATAGTCGATTTGCTTTTGTAAAGCCTGCTCCTTATAGAGCTTCTGGTAGTCCTCCTGCTGCTGATTTCTGGCATCGGAGGTAACCTTGGTCACTTCCACATATTCATAAAGAATCTGCTCCAGCATCTTGGTACGAACAGAAAGTCTGTCTTCCTTAAGTACCTGATAACGCTCTTCATTTTTCAAACTGAGCCAGGGGGAAAGAATGCAAGCCACCTCTTGAATGGAACCGTACTGGTCAATCATGGTCTGCATAATGCTTCCGGCTCTAAAACGATCCACCAGCGTCTTTAATTCCGCCTTGATTTCCTTCAGCTTACGCTCGGAATCCTCCCGATCCAAGTCCTCGATATCGCTTAATGGAGCGGTTTCCAACAACAGGGGCTCCCCTTCTTTTTGAGCCAACTCCATAATTTTAACTCTCTGTCCTGTACGAACCACCACGTAGCCGTCTCCGCTGATTTCCGTAACACTTCCCTCTACCGCAACGGAGTGGAACTCTTCCTTCCTTAAATCCTTGATATTAAAGCTGTCTTCCTTTAAAACAGCCAGTAATACATGGTCGTCCTGTCTGATTTCCTGTCCTGCAATATTTTTAAAGCTTTGTACCTGAAAATAAATGTAGGAATGGGGAAGAACCATCATATTATAAACTGGAATTACCCGCATCACATTTCCTCCTCTATATTCTGTCATATTGTCTTTGGCTCTCTCTATGCCATTTTGCCCCTCTGTACTCTGCCCGGCCGTGTTTTTTTCCACTGTCGAATCTTCCGCTACAGCTTGAATAGTTACTGTATTCACTCCGGCAGCATTTTGAGCCGTCATTCGTGCATCCGCCTCTTGTCCATGGAGCTTTTGTCCCTCTTGTCCTTCGGCAGCTTTTTCCGAAGAACTTCCTAATGCAGCTTCCCGGCCTTCCCTATTTTGCTCGCCGGATTTTTGGCCTGAAAAGCTTTGTACTTCAGAGCTTTGACCCTGGGGGCTTTGTATTTCATTTCCCTGTTTAGAATTCTGCTTTTTTAGCATATCCTGAGGAATATCCCGAGAAATGGCAGAAATCCGCCCCCTTTTCTTCTTTTTTAAAAGGGAACGGATTTGTTCCAAAATATCTTGCATACTCATATACATATCCCTTCTGAAACAAGAAAAAAGCTTCTTCTCTTCTTCCTCATTCCTTTACGTTTTTTCTCATTTGTTAGCAATCATCATTTTCGAGTGCTAAATCTTTTCAAAGAATAACACCCTCCTAAGAGGGTGTCAAGGTCTTTAGAAATTCTTTCGATTTCGACTGTTTTTTAAGATCGGAAGAGCACACGTCTGAACTTCCAGTCACAGCGATAGAT
>NZ_CAUTEG010000054.1:0-15992 GCF_963537195.1 Oribacterium sinus
CTCATACTGACCAGATGTCCTACACACCAGGTAAAGATATGCTCTCCCGCTTCTATATATCCCCTTCTTCCGCCGGAGTTGATGTTTACCCCCAAAGCTTCCGCAAATTGCCTTGCTACAGAAGGTTTCTCCGCTATATATAAATTTTTTTTCTTTCCTATTTCCGTTTTTGTCATGAACTCTTATTAAATCAATCTTTGCCGAAAACGATAGACGGTTTCAGAACGGTAGATAGAGCCCGCCGCTACAATAGGAGAAAGAAAAGTCGGAACATTGATGGCATTGGGATAGTACTGGGTTTCAAAGCAATATCCGCTATGGGGTTCATAGCTCACTCCGTCCTTTCCCATATCCTCCGCCATTAAAAAATTGGCGGTATAGAACTGAATTCCCGGGCAATCCGTTTCTACCGACATTTCAATAGCTGTTTTCTTGGAATAAGCCAGGGCTGCTTTTCGAAGGGTTCCCGCTTCCCCGTCTACACAGAAGTTATGATCATAGCCTCCTGCCGCCAAAAGCTCCGGATCTTTCTTAAAGGCCTTCTCAAAAATCGGCCTTTCCTCCCGGAAATCAAAGGCAGTTCCTGCAACAGGACGAATCTCTCCCGTAGGAATCAAGTATTCATCTGATGGCGTATAAGCGGAAGCAAAAATCCGAACGCTTTGTTCCGCTATACCTCCCTGGTCATGACCGGACAGATTAAAGTAGGCATGATTGGTAAAATTCATCAGGGTATCCTTATCCGAACTTCCCTTATAGCGGATATGCAGGGCATTGTCCTCCGTTAATTCGTATGTCACGGAAAAATCCATATTTCCGGGAAAGCCCTGATCCATATCTTTAGAGAAGAGAGAAAAGCAAATGGAATTTTCTCCCTTTTGCTTGGCCTGAAACAGTCTTCTGCCAAAATATTCCGGGCCGGAATGGCAATTACTATGCTGCTTGTCATTTAAAAACAAATGGTAATCTTTCCCGTGTAGCTGAAAATGTCCCCCATTAATACGGTTGGCATTTCTTCCTACCACCTCTCCCATATGTCCCGGGTTTTCCATTAAATCTTCCCAGTTTTCAACGGACAAAAGCACATCCACCAATTTTCCGCTCCGATCAGGAAAAAGAAAGGAAAGCCAAACAGCACCAAGGTCGGTGAAAACCGCCTGGACGCCGTTCTTGTTTTCCAAAATATAGCGATGAACTTCTCTTTCGTCTACAAAATGACCACATTTTTCAATACGCATAGCAAGCCTCCTGAAAAAAAGGAGTGTGAAAAAGAAAGCAAATCCCCCTTGTTCACACCCCCTACACTTTATCTTTTTTGAATATATCCAAGCTCTACCAAAGTTTCCGCGGAAAGTACTCCACCACCGGCTGCCCCTCTAAGGGTGTTGTGGCTCAGTCCCACAAACTTGAAATCGAAAAGATTATCTTCCCGTAATCTTCCGATGGAAATTCCCATTCCCTTTTCGAAATTCACATCCGTAAGAACGGAAGGTCTGTTGTCTTCTTCCAAATACTGAATGAACTGCTTTGGAGCGGAAGGCAAATGCTTTTCCTGGGGTAAGCCCTTATAATTTCTAAGTGCTGCAATCAACTCATCCTTAGTGACCTTCTTCCGGAAACGAATGGAAACTGTAGCCGTATGACCGTTTAATACCGGAACACGAATACACTGGGCACTTAAAACCAAACCTTCCTTCAACTTAATACCATCCTCTGTATAAGTTCCCAATACACGAAGAGGCTCCTTCTCTGACTTCTCTTCCTCTCCGCCGATGTAAGGAATAATGTTCCCTACCATCTCAGGCCAGGTTTCAAAGTTCTTTCCCGCACCGGAAATTGCCTGGTAGGTGGAAATCACACACTCGTAAGGCTCATACTCTGCCCATGCTGCCAAAGCAGGTGCATAGGACTGGATGGAACAGTTGGGCTTTACCGCAATAAAGCCTCTCTTGGTTCCCAAACGCTTTCTCTGCTTTTCAATCAACTGATAATGTTCCGGATTAATCTCAGGTACTACCATGGGAACATCCTCTGTCCAGCGATGTGCAGAATTGTTGGAAACCACCGGAACCTCCGCCTTGGCATAGGCTTCCTCGATGGCCTTGATTTCTTCCTTCTTCATATCCACAGCGGAGAAAACGAAGTCCAAGCCCTGTACTACATCTTCTACCTTGGATACATCCTTCACCACCATCTTCTTTAATTTCTCAGGCATAGGCTCTTCCAGCTTCCAACGATCCCCTACCGCTTCTTCATACGTTAATCCGCTGGATCTTGGAGATGCGGCAAGACAAACCACCTCAAACCATGGGTGTTCTGCCAGTAAAGTCGCAAAACGCTGTCCCACCATTCCTGTTGCTCCTAAAATACCTACTTTAAATTTTTCCATATCTTTTCCCTCTATTCCTCAATAACGCTTCTATTGTAGCATGGCAGGGTGATGAAAAAAAGTATTTTCCCTAACTATGCTTTACACCCTTTCCACCTCTTTTGCCCGGCTTTAATCTTTGCAGGTTCAGCGTTTTACTTTCCAGCTCCACATTTTCCTCCAAAGCAAGAGAATATACCTTTTTAACATAGTCCTTAGGACGCAAACTCATAGCCAGTACACCCTTGGCCGTCTTTTTCTGTAAAGGTACTTCCGTTAGGGAGAATCTAAGGAAATAAGAATCCTCTGTTTCCAGAACAATATCCTCTTCTCCCACAGGCATTACGCTAAGGAGTCTATCCTCTTCTCCCAGCTTGGTGGCCTGTACCAGACGGTTCTGGGTGGCAAATTCTTCCCCCTTCACCCTCTTAATCTGGGCCTGTTCCGTTACAAAGAGCAGGGTTTCTTCCTCCAATACTTTTCGAATAAAGACCGCCACCACTCTTTCCTGTTCTGCGGAGAACTTGCTTAAATTATCAAGGGGAACACCTTTATCCTTAAACTTCGTAACCGGAACATCCAGCATCTTAATCTGGTGCATATTTCCTAAGTCTGTAAAGAAAAGCAGGCGATCCGTATTCTTACAGGGAAGTACATAAGCATAGTCCGCCTCGATGCTTTCCTTATTTCTCTGGAAGGTTCCCGGGTCCACACACTTTACATAGCCAAAGCGATCCTGCAAATAATACAAATCCATCTCTTCAATGGCAGTATCATCATATACCGCTTCCCGGGCGTCGCAGATTTTCGTTTTTCTTTCTTTCCCGTAATCCTTTTGGATTTGCAGAAGCTCCTGCTCCAAATGAGCATACAGCACCTTTTTGGAGCCTAAAAGTTCCTTATAGTTTTTAATGTTTTTCAGGCTTTCTCTATGAGACTTTTGCAAAGACAAAATCTCCAGACCAATCAGCTTGGACAGGCGCATATCCAGAATGGCCTGGGCCTGTAAATCCGTAAAGGAAAATCCCTCTATGGTCTTTCGGAAAACTTCATCCCTTTCCTTTAATTGGATGGCAGATAAATCTCCCTGCATCAAAGCGGTTTTCGCGTCCTTATGGTTCTTTGCGCCTCTAAGCAGGGCAATAATGGCGTCAATAGAGTCCACGGCGGAAATCAAACCTTCCTCAATTTCCCGCTTTCTTTCTTCCTTTTCCAGTAATTTGGAGAACTTAGCCTCCAGTCTTTCTTCCTGAAAGCCAAGATATTCCTCTAAAATTCTCTTTAAAGAAAGGGTCTCCGGTCTACCCTTGGCAATAGCCAGCATATTTACTGGGAAGCTGTCCTCCAGCTTTGTCTTTTTGTAAAGAATATTTTCAATCTTTTCAATATCCGCTCCGGACTTTAACTCCAGAACAATACGAATTCCCTGCTCATTGGACTGATTGGAAATATCCAGAATATCATTAATCTTTTTTTCCTCACAAAGATTGGCCACATCCTGCATAAACTTACTGATGCCCTGGCCCACCATGGTAAAGGGAATCTCCGTTACCACCAGCTTATCTCTGTCGGAACGACCTTCCTTTTTCTCAAAGGAGAGCTTTCCTCTTAAACGAAGTCTTCCCTGCCCGGTTCTGTAAATTTCTTCCAGCTCGGACTGATTGGCTACGATTCCTCCTGTGGGAAAATCCGGTCCCGGCATGATTTCCAGCATTTCCGTAAGGGAAAGCTCCGGATTTTTAAGATAAGCCAGAATCAAAGAAATCACTTCGGACAAATTATGAGAAGGGGTGGAGGTGGTCATACCCACTGCAATTCCCTCAGAACCGTTTAAAAGAAAATAAGGAATTTTTGCCGGAAGCACCACCGGCTCCTCCAATTTTCCATCATAGTTAGGCTGGAAGGGAACGGATAGAGCCATGTCTTGCAGTAAGACATCCTCCGTAAATTTCTCCAAACGGGCCTCTGTATATCGTGGGGCTGCCGCAGAATCTCCTTCAATGGAGCCGAAGTTTCCCTGTCCCTCCACCAAGGCCTGATTCTTCTTAAAGCCCTGAGCCAAAACCACCAGAGTTTCATAGATGGAACTGTCTCCGTGGGGGTGATATTTACCCATGGTATCACCGCAGATTCTGGCAGACTTTAAAGTTGGTCTGTCATGGAATACCCTAAGCTCTCCCATATCAAAGAGGACTCTTCTTTGCACAGGCTTTAAACCGTCCCGAATATCCGGCACGGCTCTGCTGGTAATTACGCTCATGGAATAGTCCAGATAGGACTTTTGCATTTCCTCGGAAAATTCCGTGGTTAAGATTTGTTCTGGCATACTCTCTCTTCCTCAGCCTTTCTATGCATCAATTTCCGCTTCCATAGCATGGGTAAAGATAAACTCTCGTCTGGGAGCCACCTCCGTACCCATCAGCATACTGGTCACCTGAGAAGCCAGCTTGGCATCCTCAATTTCCACTCTTTTCAGCACCCTGTTTTCCGGATTCAGCGTGGTTTCCCAAAGTTCCTTCGGATTCATTTCTCCAAGACCCTTAAAGCGCTTTAATTCATAGCCGGAGCTGCCATGCTTCTTCTGGTAAGCCAAAAGTGCCTTTTCATCATAAAGATACTGAGGCTTTTCTTTTTTGTTGTCCGGAATCACCAGATACAAGGGAGGCATGGAAACATAGATATGTCCTTCCTGAATCAATTCCGGCATAAAGCGGTAAAAGAAAGTAAGTAATAAGGTATCAATATGGCTACCGTCCACATCCGCATCCGTCATGAGGATAATTTTATGATAGCGAAGTTTGGAAATATCAAAGTCATTCCCGAAGCCCTCGGAAAAACCGCAACCGAAGGCATTGATCATGGTCTTGATTTCCGCATTGGCCAGAACCTTATCGATGGAAGCCTTCTCCACATTTAAAATCTTTCCTCTCAAAGGCAGGATGGCCTGGGTATGACGATTTCTGCTGGTTTTGGCCGAGCCACCCGCACTGTCTCCCTCCACGATGAAGATCTCGCATTCCTCCGGCGTTTTGGAAATACAGTTGGCCAGCTTTCCATTGGAATCGAAGCTGTACTTGGACTTGGATAAAAGGTTTACTTTGGCCTTTTCTTCCTGCTTTCGAATCTTGGCGGATTTTTCCGCGCAGGAAAGAATCGCCTTCACGATTTCCAGGTTTCTGTCAAAATATCGCTCCAGCTCTTCTCCTACCACGGAGGATACATCCTTGGCTGCCTCTAGAGAAGCCAGCTTGGTTTTTGTCTGCCCCTCAAAAACAGGCTCCGGATACTTTACGGAAAGCACCGCCACCATACCGTTTCTGGTATCCGCTCCGGTAAAGTTCGGATCCTTTTCCTTTAAAATTCCCAGTTGTCTTGCGTAAGTATTCATCAGCTGGGCAAATTTGGTCTTTAAGCCCACGATGTGGGTTCCCCCCTCCTGGGTATAAATACCGTTACAAAAGCCAAGAAGATTTTCCTCAAAGCTATCGGTAAACTGGAAGGCACACTCCACCTCCGTCTTACCGCTCTTTCCCTGAAAGGATATGATGGGAGACACAATCTTCGTCTGATCCTTTACCAGCTCCGCCACAAAGGCATGAAGTCCCTCCGGCTCATAGTAATCTTTGCTGACAACTTCCTCTCCCCGTTCATCCCGAAAATGAAGATGAAGTGTGGGGTTTAAGTAAGCAGTTTCATGGAGGCGGGACATCAGCCACTCCTCCTTGAAACGGGTTTTTTCGAAAATGCTGTCATCCGGAATAAAGGTGGTTTCCGTACCGGTCTCCTTGGTTTTTCCCACCACCGGCAAGAGGCTGTCAATCAACTCCGTCTTGGGAATCCCTCTTTCGTACTCATCTTCGTAAATTTTTCCATTCTGATAAACCCTGACCCGCATATAGTTGGACAGGGCGTTTACCACGGAGGAACCTACGCCGTGTAAGCCTCCGGAGGTTTTATAGGAGCTATCATCAAACTTTCCTCCGGCATGGAGGGTGGTCATTACGATTCTTTCCGCAGAAATGCCCTTCTTATGCCGGTCTACCGGAATTCCACGTCCATTATCCCTTACCGTACAGGAGCCGTCCTTATGGAGAGTTACGGAAATTTCTGTACAATATCCGGCTAGATGCTCGTCCACGGAATTATCCACAATTTCATAAATCAAATGATTTAAGCCCTTGCTTCCGATGGATCCGATATACATTCCCGGCCTTCTTCGTACCGCTTCCAATCCCTCTAAAACAGTAATACTGTCTGCATTATAGCTCTTTGCCATTTTTCTCCTTTTTATTTTCCGGGCTTTCCCTTACTGCCCTATATTGAGCTTATCCTTACCGCCCTATTTTTTTATTTTGAAAATTATGCTCTGGAAATCACTTCCGTAAAACGACGGAAGGCTGCCTTTCCTTCCGCATTTCTTTTAAAGATTCCCGCGCAGGAAAGAACTTCCATGAAAACCTTGGCCACTTCCTCCTGCACAATTTCATGGACATTTTCCGAGGAAAGATGGGGATATTTTCTTAAAATCTCCTCGCCCCAATCCGCATGCTTCTGAAGGCTTTCTTTTTTCCTTAAATCCTCTCCGGAAACAAGTGCCGATTCCAATTCCTCCAGCTCCTGCTTAAGTCTTGCAGGAAGCACTGCAAGGCCCATCACTTCGATAAGACCGATATTTTCCTTCTTAATATGGTGATATTCCTCATGAGGATGGAACAATCCAAGGGGATGCTCCTCCGTACATAGGTTGTTTCTCAGCACCAAATCCAGTTCAAAATCCTCTCCCCTTCTTCTGGCAATGGGGGTAATGGTGTTGTGGGGAGTCTCCTCCGTAAAGGCATGGAGAGAAACTTCCGGATCGGAGTAAGAGCGGAAACGCTCCAAAATCATCGTAGCACAGGAAGAAAGCTCAGCAGAATTCTTTCCCCGTAAGCGAATCACGGACATGGGCCAGTTCACGATCCCTGCCTGAATATCCGGATAGCCTTCCAATGTAAAGTATTCCTCAACTTCCGCCTTTTCCATGGGGAAGCTATAGTTTCCTCCCTGAAAATGCTCATGGGAAAGGATGGAGCCTCCCACTATGGGAAGATCCGCATTGGAGCCCACAAAATAATGGGGGAATTGCTCTACAAAGGAGAAGAGCTTAGGGAAAATCTCCGCGGAAATCCGCATGGGCTTATGCTCCCTGTGAAAGACGATACAATGCTCCGGATAATATACATAGGGAGAATACTGGAAATAAAACGCCTCCCCTGCCAGGTTCAGTGGAATAATTCTATGGTTTTCCCTTGCCGGAAAATCCAGTCTGCCCCCGTAGCCTTCACTTTCCTTACACAACATGCAGGCCGGATAGGAAGAGGACTGCATCTTTCCAAGGAGGGCAATCATCTTCGGATCTTTCTCCGGTTTACTTAAGTTAATGCTGATTTCCACAGGGCCGTAGTCTGTTTCCTTATGAAAATGAATATCCTTCCGGATTCTGTAACGGCGAATATAGTCATTATTTTGGCTAAACTCATAAAAATATTCCGTAGCCTTTTTAGGCGATTCCTGATAATATTCCCGGAACTTTTCTTGCACATGGCTTGGACGGTCTGTAAGAATTCCCATGATTCTGGTATCCAAAAGATCCCGTTCCACCACATTGTCCTCTTTTAAAACGCCTTTTTCCAAGGCCAGGGATAAGAGTTTCGCCAGTAAACTTTCCAAATAAGAACCGTGTTCAATACTTTCCTTGGAAATCCCCTGAAGCTTTTCCCGGATCTTCTCATAAGAATAATCCTTAGGCTCTACCGTAAGTAAAGTAGCCAGACTGTTGTAGATATAAACAAAGTCTGCCTCTTCAATCAGCTTACAATAAGCGCCATAGGCCACAAAGTCCTGTAATAGTTCCTCTACCATCTTTTCTTACTCTCCATATCCGTTAGGATTTTGGGACTGCCATCTCCAGCTGTCCTGACACATTTCCAGAATATCCTTCTCCGCCTTCCAGCCAAGAACCTCTTCCGCCTTCTTGGGACTGGAATAACAGGTAGCCACATCTCCTGCCCTTCTTTCATCTATCACATAGGGAAGAGTCTTTCCGCAGGCTTTTTCAAAGGCATGAATAATTTCCAGCACGGAATAGCCCTTTCCGGTCCCCAAATTACATACCAAAACACCGTCATTTTTCTCTAAGCGCTTTACCGCCTTAACATGCCCCTTAGCCAGGTCTACCACATGAATATAGTCTCTGACGCCAGTGCCGTCCTTGGTGGGATAATCCTGTCCGAAAACATGGATTTTTTCCAAAGCACCGGAGGCTACCTTGGCCACATAGGGAAGAAGATTGTTGGGGATTCCCTTGGGATCCTCTCCAATTTTTCCGGAAATATGGGCGCCGATAGGATTAAAGTAACGAAGGAGAATCACATTCCAATCCGGATTGGCCTTTTGCACATCACAAAGCATCTGCTCCTGCATCCACTTCGTCCAGCCATAGGGATTTGTGCAGGTTCCCTTGGGACAGTTTTCCGTAATGGGAATCTCCGCCGGATCTCCGTAAACCGTTGCGGAGGAAGAGAAAATAAAGTTTTTGCAGCCGTATTTTTTCATACACTCCAGAATATTCAGGGTTCCTAAAAGATTATCATGATAATACAGAAGAGGTTTCACAACAGACTCTCCCACCGCCTTTAAGCCGGCAAAATGAATTACCGCGGAAATATCCGGGTGCTCGGAGAAAATCTTTTCCATATCCTCTTTTTTCAGCATATCCGCCTCATAGAAGGGAAAATCCTTTCCGCTGATTTCCTTTACCCGATCAATAGCCTTTTTGCTGGAATTATAGAAATTATCGAAAACCACCACATCATAGTTTTCTGCAAGAAGCTCAATTACGGTATGGGAACCGATATAGCCTGCACCGCCGGTAACTAAAATCTTCATATTGCCTCCTTATAATTCTCTTGGACCGTCAGAAACCTCTGCCTCATAGAAACTACAGGGGTAACCGATCTTTCTTTCATAGCTTTCCGCCACTTTTCTCTTGAATTCCTCTTTCTTGTCCTTTTCCAAAAGAGTAACGGTACATCCGCCGAAACCGCCTCCTGTCATACGGGAGCCGTAGACAAAGGGAAGAGCTCTTGCTGCGTCCACCAAGGTATCCAGTTCTTCACAGGAAACCTCGTAATCATCCCGAAGGGAATCGTGGGAAAGATTCATTAATTCTCCAAAACGATGCAAATCTCCCTCTTCCAAAGCTTTCTTTGCCGCAATGGTTCTGTTATTTTCCAATACTGCATGCTTTGCTCTCTTACGAATGATAGGATCGGAGATTTCCTTTTCCAAAGCAAAGAAGTCTTCATCGGAAAGCTCTCCCAAGCTCTTAATGGGACGGAATTTCTGCAAAATTTTCAGTGCTTCTTCCGACTCTCTTCTTCTGTCATTGTAGGCGGAGCCGATAAGCTTATGCTTTTTGTTGGTGTTACTGATAATGATGCAATGATCCTTTAAAACTATGGGAGCATAGGAAAATTGCAGGGTGGCAGTATCCAAAAAGATCGCATGATCCTTCTTTCCCATCGCACTGGCAAACTGATCCATGATTCCGCAGTTCATCCCGTTATAATTGTTTTCACTGTATTGCCCGATTAAAGCCAGTTCCGGGAAGCTTACGGAAAGTCCGTAAAGCTCCTTACAAATGCTTCCCATCAAGACCTCTAAGGATGCAGAGGAAGAAAGTCCGGAGCCGTTGGGAATATTCCCGTAAAGCACTAAATCCAGACCGCATGGAATGTCCAGACCTCTTTTTTCCATAGCCCAAATAACCCCCTTTAAATAAGCAGCCCACTGCTTATCCTCTAGAGGGGTAAAATCATTCTCTCCAGCAGAAATCACCCCTGCTCCCTCCACATTTAAGGAGTAAAAGCGGAAGTTTTTATCTTCTCTCTTCTTTACTGCCGCATAGCTTCCCATACTTAAAGCACAAGGAAAGACATGGCCTCCGTTGTAATCGGTGTGCTCTCCAATCAGATTTACTCTTCCCGGAGCAAAGAAATAGCGAATCCCTTCTGTATTTCCATATAGCTCGGAAAACTTCTCCTCTAATGCCTTTTTGATTTCTTCCTCTCTCATTTTTTTACCGTCCTCTTACTTCCTTTACGAATCAAATGGGTAACCCCCAGCTTCGTTTTCGTCAATGATTTTTTTCTTCTTTTGTATTTTTTCTTTCTGATTTTCTTTCCTTTTTTAAGTTCCTCCGCTCCTTCTGCCTCAGTGCTTTTTTCTTCTACAGAAAATATCGTATAATCTCTCTCCAACAATAAATGAGAGAAATCTTTTTGCAGTTCTTCTTCCGCTATTCTTTCTAAAAGGTAATTCGCTAAGAAGCTTTTGGATTTATTCTGATACTTGGGAAAACCGTATTTTTTCTGTAATTCCTGTAGTTCGGATTTCCAGAGTAAACTTGTCTTTCTTTTTATATCACAAAACGGATTTTTTTGCTCCTGTCGAAGTATATAAAAATCACATTTCCCTTCTACCTCTTCCACCGTGATAATCCCCCAAAAAGAGGGAACATGACTTTCTATGCTGTGGGCGTGTTTACTGCCCACCACCACCATGTTGTAGTCAAAATATTGATTATAATTTTTAATCTGTCCTTCCAGACGGGTATAGCTGTCGTGGTCCGATTTAATTTCAATCCCCATAAAACTGTTTTCCTGAATCAGAACACAGTCCGCCCGGGCTCTTCCTATGACCTTTTCTTCCAGTATTCTGGACTTTCCGTAGCTTTCTTCCAAAAAGAAAAATAGACTTTCCCGAATTTCTTTATCGTACATCTCCGGGCCCCTGGTCGGAAATAATATATTCTTCCGAACTGCTTTCCTCTTGCTTTTTTGTCTCCGTCTTCTTCTCCTCCTGTTTTGCAGCAGGCTTCTCTTCCGTTTTGGTAGCTCCGGCATTTTCCGTAGAAGGAGCCTGACTTTCCCCGGAGGATTCCGCTACCGCCTCGGAAGAAGCTTCCGCTCCGGCAGTCTCTGCTGCGGGCATTTCCGGAACAGGAAGGGCTGTTCCGTTCTCCAGTCCCCTTTCCAAAGGAACTCCGGAAAGCATATAAAGCTCATGAAAATTCTCCCTTTCCTCTTTAGAGGCAAAGAGCAAAAGAATCTGTCCCTTGGGAAGAACTTCCTTCGTGTATATGCCTAAATAGCTGCTTCCTTCCATACTGTAGCTGGCTGTAAGAATCCCGTCCACAAGACAGTTCCCCTGATTCGCTCCGGGAACCAAAGCTAAAGACTGGGCCAAGATTCCGTTTTTTCCCAATAGGCCTAAAGCTTCCATTTTTTCCCTTGGAAGGAGTAGTCCTGTGTCTCCGATTTCTTGAAATTCTTCTTTGAAAATCTTTATACAATAGGGTTCCTGCTCCAATAGAGCATTTAAGGGAGTTTTTAAGCTATCCTGCTTGTTTTCTTCACTTTTCGAAGAACTCTCCTGTCTTTCCTTAACGGGTTTTTCTATAGCCTCTATAAAGGCATTAGGGTAAAAACGCTGAACAAAGGCGGAATAACCCTCCCCTTCCGTCAAAAAGGCTTTGGGATCCGTTTGCTTTTTGGCCATAAGCTCTGCAAGATTCATGACTTCCATGCCATAATATTCTGCAAGATTCTTCACCACAAAAGCATTGTCCTTGGTATGCCTATCCTCCGCAAATGCCCGGTCTCCAATCAGGCACAAAATCTCTGCCTGTGGAAATTTCCTTTGGCAATCCCGCAGCAATAGCTCGTAATAATAAGGAAAAGTATAAGGATTGTCATAATCCGAAAAGGAAAGAAAAATCACATCTCCGGAAAGCTCTTCCTCCTGTAATTTCAGATATCCGGATAAGGCAGTAGCATTTTCGGGAAGCTCCGGAATATTCCATTCTACCTTTCCGCCGTATTTTTCTTCCAGTGCTCCCTGAACCGTGGTGAAAAAGTCATTCTCCCCCTTTAAATAATCATTTCCAAGAAAAAGAAGCTTAAGTTCTCCCTTTGTCTTTAATTTGTTGATACTGTTGGAAAGCTGATCCTCCTTTTGTTCTCCCGGCTTTTCCTCTTGCTCAGCAACTACCGTTTCTCCGTTATGCCGATTCCTTTCCGCTATCACATTTTTCCCATAACGATATACCCCATAGAGAAAAATTCCTGAAAGTACAAACGGCAAAAGAACGAAAAAGAGGAGAAAAGGGCTTTTCCCCTTTCTCCCATAGGATTTTCTCTCTTTTTCTTCTGAACCCTCTTCCTTGGCTTCATGAGCAAAAGCTTCTCCGCTCTTTTGCATACTTAGTATTTCCTGCTTTTGCTTTTCTTCCCCTTGCACTTCTCATCCTTCTTTCTACTATACTTTTATTTTTCCTTAATGATGACAAATAATCGGCATACCCTGATAAACAAACTGGTACAAATCCTTTGCAATCTGAGGAGGAAGATTCACGCATCCATGAGACCCGCCTCTTAGGTAAATATTTCCTCCGAACCGGTTTCTCCACCAAGCATCATGAAAACCGATTCCTCGATTAAAGGGCATCCAATAGCTCACCTTGGTTTCGTAATCCTCACCCTTCAAAGTGGCATTTTTCGTTTTATAGGTAAGAGGATAAATACCGTCCGGAGTTCCGTTATTTCTGGCTACATTTCCGGTCACACAATCGGAGCTAAGCTTAATCTCTCCATTTTCAATGTAAAACATCTTTTGTCTTGCAATATCCACTTCCACGTAAGTATTTCCTAAATCGGAGGCACCTCTTCCCGGTGCCACCGTGTCATACTCCGCTTCTCTGGAAACCGCTTCATTGGATTTTAAATTTGAAAGCAGTGCCGCTTCTTCCTTTTTTACGGAAAGAGAAAAACCGTATTTTCCCTTTAACAGAAGCACTCTTCCGTCTTCCGTGTGAAAAGCTCTTTCTTTCCCTGCGGTGTCGGTAAGCGCCTTTAGCTCTTTTACATAGTCCTTTAATGCCTTTTTATTGAATTCTCCGTTTTCCATCCATTGGTGGTATCGGTCCGGGGTCAGTTCCACTGTCTCACCGGAAAAGTTGTACTGAAGAAGAGCTTGCAAGCTTTTATTTTTTTCCTCTGCCACCGGTTTTAGCTCTTCCGTTTTCGCCTCGGGCTTTTGATAAAAATCTCCCTCTCTCAAATCGATTCGGGAAGTTCCTTCCGAAATGGCCTGAATCAGCATATTACGGAATTTATCCCTATCGATTTTTCCACTCCACTGCTCATCTCCCACCGCATAGCCCTTTCCGGGAATATAGGCGGTAAGGAACGCAGCCCTTGCTTCTTCATCACTGTCATGCTTTTCAAGATACTTTGTAATAAAAGCATCCAAAGCCGCTTCATCATAATGCAGGCTGCCTTCTAAATCATAATTCTTTTTCTTTCCCAGAGAGAACAGGAGATAGAAGGAATCCGGTTTGGGAATATGAGAAAAGTCGGAATCATAACGAAGCTGAATATCCTTTCCGTAAAGATCCTCCTGATTGCCGTATTTATCAATAATAGCAAGATGATAGGCATCCTGCCTTTTTTTTGAAAATAATTCCTGGGCTTCCTCCCTCTTTAAAAGGGAAACATCAACATTTTCAATGTAGGTTCCGGGGAAAAAGCGACCGGATAGCAGACTTAAACCAATTAAAACAATGCATACTATGGATAAAATACTTATTCCCAAGGAGCATAACAACGCTTTTTTCAATTTCAATCCTTTCTAATCGTATAGAACCTTCATAAGACAAAGTCCCTTCGCCGGTGCCGTATAACCGGCCTTTTGCCTATCTTTTGCCTCAATAATACCGGGAAGATCCCCGGCTTTCCTTTTATGATAGCCTACTTCCAGAAGTGTCCCTACCATAATCCGAATCTGGTACTGCAAAAATCCGCTGCCTTCAAAGTAAAAGCGAAGCAGATTTTGACTTTTTTGAATACGAATACTGCTTATGGAACGAATGGTGGATTTCTTCATCTTAGGATTACCGCAGAAAGATTTAAAATCCTGTTTTCCGATCAAAAACTTCGCCGCCTCCTGCATAGCCTCCAAATCAGGCTCTTCCTCCAAATGGAGCAAAATCTTTCGATCAAAAACCGGTTTTGTTCTTCCGATATAGCAGGAATAGCGATAGATTTTCCCCAGGGCATTGTATCTGGCATGAAAGCGGGGGCTGACCTTCTTTACAGAGACAATGGCAATATCTTCCGGAAGATAACGATTTCCGTAATCCTGAATCTCTTCCTCGGAAAACTCCGTATCCAAAAATACATTGGCACACATTCCTCTGGCATGCACCCCTGCATCGGTTCTGGAGGCACCGATGATCTCTACCCCCTCTTCATTTCTCGGAATTCTGGAAAATACCCCTTCCAGCTTGCCTTGAATGGTCGCTTCCTGATCCTTCTGTTTTTCAAATCCAAAATATCGGGAGCCGTCATAGGCAACGATAAGCTTATAATTTTCCTTCATGAATATCCTTTATAAAATCTTCTGCTTTTCAACATGATTCTGCATCATCTGTAAGAACAGCTTCACCCGATTGCTCATGGGATAATGATTGTTGCTAACCAAATAAATTTTACGAAAATATCCGTCCTTCTGCAGCGGAAAATCTAAAAGTTCCTGATTCTTGATAGCATTTCTTGCTGCAAGACGGGAAACTATAGCTACCCCAATGCCTTCCTTAACGGAAAGCAAGATGGCACCGGTATTGGCAAAACGAGCCACCACCTTTAACTCCTCCGGTTTTAAGCCCATCTGTGTTAAAAGATTTATCGCCTCTTTTTTCGTGCCGGAACCATTCTCCCGCATGACAAAATCTGCCTTTCGCAAAAAAGAAAGATCTCCTTCCTTCTGCTTATTCTGGTAAAATTCCGTATTGGGTGTGACCAAAATTAATTCATCTTCATAGAAAGGCAGAAAATTGCAATTAGACATGGGAACGATGGATCCGGAAAAAGCCAAATCCGACCGATGCTCCGCCACATCGGTAACAGCTCCCTTGCTGTCTGTCTCATGAATACGAAACTCTGTATTCGGGTATCGTTTGCTAAAGTTTGCCAAAATGCCTGGAAGCAGGTATTGCGCCGGAATGGAGGATGCGGAAATAATAATTTCATTTACCTCTTCCTTCTCTTCATCTTTAAAAGCATTCCGAATCTTATTGGAAAGATTCACAATGTCCTTGGCATAGAGATAAATCTGCTCTCCTTCATTGGTGGTATGCACTTCTTTTGTGGTTCTGTTAAAAAGCTGTACCCCCAAGTCCTCTTCCAAACTACTGATGTAAGAGCTCACTGTAGGTTGGGTAAGATATAATTCCTTGGCCGTTTGTGAAAAACTTTTGTTTTTAACGATACGAACAAATGCTTCTAGCTGTTTAATATTCATGCTACGTCTCCTTGTTGCCTTATTTGCTATTGCTTTGCAAGTTTTTTAGTAGAGAATAATATTTTTCTCTTCTAATTCCCTTACTTCTCCTATACAGGATACCGTCGTATCTAAATCTGCCTTTTCAAAAGCTTCCAGTGCTCTTTCCTTTTCTTCCATGGGAATACTGTAAAGCAATCCTCCGGAGGACTGGGGATCAAAAAGCAAATCCTGAAATGCCGTG
>NZ_CAUTEG010000055.1:0-15899 GCF_963537195.1 Oribacterium sinus
ATGGAAAAAGAGCTTCTGAATACCGCTTACGGGGTAAACGGTATGGTGCAGGAGAAAAAATCCCGTTACCAGGGAACGTATACTTCTCAGATGATTTTAGGTGTTTTTCTTTGCATCATTGCGATAAGTCCCATCTTCCTCAGTATGATTCTTTTTGGAGAAGATGATCTCTATACCGCTCTTGCCGTGCCCTTCCTTCTGATGTTTGTGGCCGTTGGCGTGTTTCAGATTGTCAAGACAAATATTATTTGGGATTCCATGAATATGCTTTTAGAGCAAGGGGATTATAGAAGAGAGAAAAAGATGGATAAGCATAAAAATGAAACAGTAGGGCAAATATACTGGTGCTTAGTAACGGCTATCTATCTGGGCTACAGCTTTATTACACAGCGTTGGGATATCAGCTGGATTGTGTGGCCTGTAGCCGGAGTGGGCTACGGGGCAGTACGGGGCATTGTCAATTCCTTTAGAACGAAGATTTAGTATGTATTTAAACATAAATTTTTTAAACGTCTACTAAATTAAGGCAATCAAAATTTTCATCATCTTTTGGCCTTTCTTATTATCACAAAAACAGGGGAGAAACTTTACTCTCCCCTGTTTTTTCTATAGCCCTATCTTCATGCTTAATCGCTGGTTTAAGCAAACGCCTCTAAGATCTGCTTTACTTATTTTCGCAAGTCGCAATACAGCTTCTAATGGTATTAATTACTTTCACTATTACTTCCCTGACCGCTGGGTGGCTCCGGCATAGCCAGTTAATTTCCATTGGCATCTGTCGGCTTCTCAGGCGGCTGTCCCATAGAGCCGTTTCCGCTAGGTGGAGTACCGCCATTTTCCCCGGGAGCTCCGCTTGGAGGAGTACCGTTTCCACCGCCAAAGCTCATACCGCCACTTTGTTCACCTATAGTATTTTCTCCGGAAGAAATCGTGATTTCTTCGCTATTGCTTCCCGCACTTACGGTATAAGTCTCTCCGGTAACAAGCTTGTCAGAAGAAAGAATCACTGCCGTAAAATCGTTGGTCGGTGTGTAGCTAAGCACTACATTTCCACTCTTGTCTGTCACCTTAATCTCTGTTCCACCACTTACAGTAGTAGAGTAGAACACATTGATAAAGTTCTGGGTAGAACTGCTGTCGAAGGATTCAAACATTTCCTGCACACCGGTGCTGATAAAGGTTCCGCCGGTAATCGTTGCCTTTCCGTTATAGTCTAAAGCCACATCCGGTCCGGAAGCAGGTCCGGAAACATTTAAGGTGCCGCCTTCGATATAGACCTGACCGTTGGAGTCGATTCCATCTCCGCCGGCTGTCACATTTACCGTACCGGCTGTAATACGGAAATAAGTATCTGCCTGATTTTCTTCTCCGTAAGCTTCCTTTTCCTCATCGGTGGCGCTGTCGTCAATCAGACCACGGGCATTGATACCGTCATCGCTCGCCACAATATCAATGGTTCCGCCGTTAATATCAATGGTAACAGCCTCCAATCCTTCTCCAACCTTCTCCATCTTAATGGTTCCGCTGTTGATGACCAAGGCTCCGTCTGTGGTAATACCGTCATCCTCTACATTGATGGTGATATCCGCATTTTCAATGGTAACGGAGTCGGTTCCCTTGATGGCCTTTCCTACCGATTCAATATTCAGCTTTCCGCCTAAGATAATGAGATTGTCCTTTGCCTTAAGGGCTGTTGCATAGTTGGAGCTGATATTCAAAGTTCCGTTTCCGTTAATGGTCAAATCCTGCTTTACAAAGAGGGTTGCATCCGGCTCATCCTCTCCCTCCGCGTAATTATATGTTGCGCTATCTGTTATGGTGTTGGTAGTGCCGTCCACTAAGGTCAACACAATCTTACGTCCTGTAGCTGCGTTAATGACGGAGGAAGTCGTATTTGTGATATTTACGCCGTTGAAAACGATGTGTACCAGGTCTTCGTCTCCCACCTCCGTAATGATCTGTCCGTTGAAATCTCCGCTAAAGACATAGGTTCCGGCCTTGGTAATGACAATATTGCCATCCGTGTAGCTTGCGCCCTCTCCGGTAATCTTGGCGTTTCCGCTACTCAACTCAATCTTGGTATCCGAGTCGGAATAAGAAGTATTTAAGTCTTCCTCGGAATAACTTGCCGTTGTTTTTGCGGAGGTGTTCGTTGCCACCGCCTCTGTGCTCTGGGCCGTAGTTGCTGCCGCTGTTGTAGCAGTCTTTGCATTGGAACATCCTACGATGGACATGCTCATCGCCATTGCCATAAGCCATATACTCATTTTATTTTTATTCTTTTTCATACTGTCCTCTTTTCTGTGATTAGGTTGCTCTTTACACGCCCTACTATCGCAGAAACTTATGTTCAGCTTGTGTATGAAATGTGTAAAATGTATGATTTTGCATTTTATTGCATATTTATCCGTTTTTAGATTTTTATTACGTCTACAATACAAAATGTCCTCATTATTTCACTTAATATTCTTTAGGCATAAAAAAGAAGCCTTTTGGGCTCCTAAAATAGAACTAAAGTATTCTTTTTATTTCTAAGTTTTGTAAAAACTTTCCTCACAACATTTTATAAACTCTTTCGGTGTATATACTTTAACGGAAGAGTTCTTATAGTCTTTTGTATTTCTGGTCACGATACCATCTGCCTTTATTCGAAGAGCCGTCTCCATCATTACCGCATCTTCAAAATCCTTTGCCTCGGAAATCAAGGCATTGAAAATATCCTCAGACAAAGTATCTGCCACTTTTAAAACTCCCAATAAACGATTCAACTTGTCCTTCGCTTCTTTGTCACTATGTGTGCAGCGTCTTGTTAAGTAGTAAATATCTGTTGTTGACTTTGCAGTTATATAAGCAGAGAATATCTCCATTGCTAAAAGGCGAAAAATTTGATAGGCATCCTCTGCAAAGGGCTCCCTCCCCTGCAAAAAATCTATCACAATACAAGTATCTAATAATATTTTCATATCTGATTCATTCTCTCCTCGCGAGCTTCTTCTAAATTTAAGTCAGAAGGTACACTGGAAAATAACTCGTCTACGAGTTTTAATTTATCTTGATACGGTGAAACTAATTTAGCAATCGGTCTGCCATTCTTTGTAATGCAAATATCTTCTTTCTCCGCCAGTAATAAGTACTTACTTAAATTTAACTTTAGCTCCGTTGCAGTAATAGACATCGTTGTTCCTCCTTTTTTCTTAGTATAAAAGAATCGTACAATTTCCGCAATGAAAATCGTACGATTCTTTTCTTATCCAATATCTCTTCTAGCTTGTATAGTAAGCCTTCCTCTTCGAAAACACTCTTCGGTTTCTCTTGGTTCCACACAATGTTTTCCCTTTTCCGCCAGAATTTCTTTAATCCTAAGATAATCCTCCAGAAGCTCTACTTCTCCTGTAAAAAGCAAATAATCATTTTTATACAGCACGGAATCCAGAATCTTAGATGTGCTGTTCTTCTTGTAAAGGCTAAAGTGGGGCGAAAAACGTATTCTACTTCCCATACCCTCATGGAGTTGAAAATCCACAAATCCTATTTCCGTATAGGGAATCCTCCGGCTTTCTCCCTTGTTGTAGAGAAGCACAATCTCCTCTTCATACAGAATTGCTTCCACAATATAAGTAAGAAAGAAATATTTGTAGATATCCCATACGCAAAAGGCGGAATACATAGTGAGCAGTCCATACAGAAGCCACACACTCTTATCTAAGCCTAATTGCCTATAAATCAGAAAAAATAATCCCAGTAAGAAAAGAAGACCAAAGAAAGAAAAAATCGGATTGGCCGAATAGTGCCTAATTTGCCAGTGGCAGGATCCATTTTCATCCAGATAAGTATTTGACTTTATTTTCCACATGAATCCACCACTTTCTCTAGCTACTTTTATTGCTCTTCATACACAATGACATAGGCCTTAACCTGGTCGCTGCCCTTCACAATGGAAAGAGGAACTTCTGCAATAGCCTTTCCGGTCTGCCCCTTGTAATACTCGTTTCTATCTTCTGCGGAATAAAAATACATGGCTGCAGAATAAACATGCCCTGCTTCCAAATCGATATCAATACTAAGCTTTTCACTGACCAAATTCTTATTGCCTGTAACGCCTGCCTCTGTAGAGCGGAAAATACCTTCCAATCTATGCTGTCCCGGCTCCAACGCTACGATTGTCTGCATGTATTCTCCCTGCGTATGGGAAAATGCTGAAAGACTGTTTCCGTCAATAGCAACATGATCGCAGTACAAATGCAAGAGCGCCTTATAAGCATTATCCGCATTAAATTGCTGTTCCCCTGCCTTACGCTTTTTTTGAAAGCTCATCATGACAGCAAATAAAACTGCCCAAACAACTACCACACCGGCTACAATCATAATAGTCTGATTCATCTTGTTTTCCTCCTGAAAGCTGCTACAAATATTGATAAACAGTAACGTTTACTTCTTCTCCATAATCTCACTTACGGGATAGGAAAAAATCTCTATCCTATGCATGCAAAACCATTATAAATTCACTGTCCAGGAAGTCAATCTGCTTCCGTAAAATATTAAGATTTTTCTTGACAGGCATTAATATTCTGCTTACAATTCTTAAGGATTAAAATCAACATTTTCTTTTTTAAGGGAATAAACAAATCACTTTGATTTTTAGGGGGGAACAAAATGAACCAGCAAACCATGACCATTATCGTTACTCTTGTCTGCTTAGTAATGTGCGTAGGGCAGATTCTTATGATTAAACAAGCTCATGAAAACGGAACCAGTGTCCGCATTCGTCCATTGCAAATTATAGCTTGTGCCGTTGTAGCAGTTATGGGCATTTATTCTTTAATTACCGGACATTACTTCTGGGGCTAATAATAGTTCCAAAGTATCAAGAGTAATATAGCCTTAAGAGCATTATAACTTCAAGAACAATGTAATCTCAAAATCAATATAGCCTCAAGGACGATATTGCTATAGGAAACATGCAGCTTCTACAATATTTCATAAAAAATCGGACGGTGAAAATTCGCCGTCCGATTTTTTACGTTCCTCCATTGCCTTGACGAGTCTCTTACTCCACCGCCTTTACAATTTCCAAAATCTCCTCTTCCGTCATCGGCTTCTCCTGTGCTTTTACCGCATAGCTGAAGCCATTTTCTTCCCATAACGCTAAGGAGTATGTTCCGGCTTTACCCTTTAAAGTGACTTTCCTTCCTTCGAAATCCACTTCTCGGATGTCCGAATACTCCGTAAAATCTCCACTGATATCCCCTTCAGCTCTTGCTTTTCGGATGGAGTATCCTATCGCAAAGGGCTCTTCCTTAGAATAAGCCACTTCGATCATATCCTCTCCGATTACGCTGATGGTTTTTTCGGTATAAGGAGCTTTTCCCTCCGGAATACGCATGGTAAAACCGGTAAGCTCTGTAGCCTGCTGCATTGATTCAACTTCTTCTACACTCCGTCCCTTGGCGGTTATACCGGCAGAGTTCTCTTTCAGCTCTCCATTCTCCGCTGCAAATTCTTCCGCTTTATCCTGTGTTCCACCGGAGTCCTCCCCTTGCGCTCCCTCCAGCATTACGGAACTCGGTTTGGCTGCTCTGGGAGCGAAAAACATGAATACTCCGATATAGCAAACAAAGCAGGCAGCGGCTATGGAAGCAGTAAATCCTAAAACCCGAGGAAGGGTAATAAATTTCCTCTTCTTAGCTTCCTGCATTTTGATAATCTTCTTTTCTTTTTCTATACTTTCTCTATTTCCGCCTTCTTCATTATTACATTCTTTGTATTGGTATTCTTTTTCTTGATTTTCTTTGCTTGCTTCTTCTATGCTTTCTTTTCCTTTAATTTCTTTTACTGCATTTTCCCTATCAACGTTCTGTTCATCCTTCTTTTGGTAAAAGGCCTCCGCTTCCAGAATATATTGGTCACTTACCTCTGTCATTCCCCGAAGCAGTCGCTTGCTGTCCTCTTTCATAAACGATATCCCTCCTGCTCTAAGAAAAGCTTAAGCTGCTCCCTTGTACGGCTTAAACTCATTTTCACCTTACTAAGACCAAAACCGGATTCCTCCGCAATCTCGGATACGGAATCCATAAACCAATATCTTCTCATAAAAATATTTCTGCTCTCCGGCTTCAATGTATGTAAAAAAGAGTCCATAAGTTCCGACAGCTCATTACCCTCTCCCGGAATCGCCCCCTTATCCGGAAGGACTTCCGACAGCTCTTCCAGCACCACCGGAACTTCTCCTCCCCCACGCTTTTCCGCATGCAAACTGTCATAGCGGTCTAAAGAAAGATTCCGGACGATCTTCGACAAAAAAGCCGGCAGATTATCCGGCTGTTTCGGTGGAATGGCATTCCATGTCTTTAAATAAGTGTCATTCTCACACTCCTCTGCATCCGCCATGATTTTTAAAATGCCATAGGAAATGGAAAGGAGTAAGCGGCTGTATTTATTTTTGGTTTCTGAAATCGCAGTCTCCGCCCTCTGAAAATACAGGGTAATAATCTTTTGGTCTTCCATCCTTCTGAATCCTTATCTATGATTTTACATTCCTAAAGCTATATTCCAAATGCTTCATTTCCCAATCTCGGCTTCAAATACGTTTTATTCCTTACTTTCTATCCATTCATTTATCTGCGTCTTATAATCCAGCGCATTACCCAAGTTAAAATCACCCATAGCAGTGCACTGACAGCACAAATCATAATCCACGCTCTTTGTTCATTCATAAAAGGCAGAGGCACATTCATGCCGAAGAATCCGGTGATAACCGCAAGAACACTGAGTAAAATCTCAAAAATAGTTAAAGTACTCAGGTTGTTATTTAAGTCATTATTTAAAACATTGTTGTAAGAATCCAACAGTTGGCGGGCAACGCTGGAAAGTAAGTCCGTCATGGACACCAGCTGTCTGGCCTCCACCATGGCATCATCAAACTGCGCAGACTCCTCTTCATTAAAGCTACGATAAATGGCATGAGCCTGGATATGCTCCAGCAAAAGACGATTTTGCGTAGCGGCGGATCGTAAATAAATCATGCCCACCTCCAAGTCGGAAAGAGCATAGAGGTTCTTCTTCGTGGTTTTCTGCCGAAGCAAATGGTTAATCTCATCCTTCTGCTTATCCAAACGCTCAATAATCGGATAGTAGGCATTGGAAATCATTTCCAAGCTTGCAAAGAGTAAGGTATAAATCGAAAGATTCTCTTTGCCATCCACATACTCGCACATCTTCTGAATGATATACACATTGTCCTCATTACTAATGGTCACCAGTCGATTTTTTTGCACGATAAACGTAAGAGGAACCGTCTCATAATATTCCTTATCCTTTTCCAGATCCAAAACACTGTAAATAAAGGTAACGGTTCCATCCTCCCGATCATAATCCATATGGGCATGCTCATTTTCATCCAAAGCATACTCCAGCGTTTTCGGATCAATATCATATTCCTCGTATACTTTGGAATGCTTTGTAATTTCATCCGAGTTAATATTAATCCATGTATTATCGTTGCTTAGCTTTTTCGTAACAAGCATATTTTCCCCTATTTCTACTCTAAAAATCAGGAATTCTATTGCCCTCTTCACACTTTAAGGCTTGCTTAATTTTTCCCGACTTTTCCTATACGCTGTCTGCGATAGGACAAAATATTTTTATCCCCCCCATTATACGCCAAAATCCACATCTTCTGTAGACAAAATTTCCGCCTTGCCTTAGCTCCCTTCTCCCATCAAGACGGAGAATAGAAAGGAAAGGTCACAATAAGGAGATTATTTTTTTACACAGGAAAAGCAGGCCACCGTCTCCACCCTTTCTACGGAAACCTCTGTGTAGCTTTCCATAAGCCGCTTTCTTAAGCTCTCTTCCGTTTCAAAGGGCGGCGTAAATAGTCCTTTCGGCACATAGATATGCTTTGCAAACCAATCCGCTCTCTTAACGCCCCCTTCCACATAGAAACAGCCACAGAAAATTCCTCCCGGTTTTAATACGCGGAACACCTCCTGATAAGCCGCTTCCTTGTCCGGAAAAACATGAAAACCATTCATGGATAAAACGATATCAAAGCTTTCCGCCTGAAAAGGAAGAGCTCCCACATCTCCCTGTTGAAAATGAATATTCTCTATCCCCAGTAATGTCGCCCTCTCCTTTGCCGGCTCCATCATTTCCGGCGCATAGTCCATACAGACAATCTCTGCATTAGGAAGCCCCTTATATAATGGAAGAGTCATGATTCCCGTACCCACAGGAATTTCCAAAAGCCTTCCGGAAAAGTTCTTAGGAATGGAGGATAAGACCTTATTCCGATAATAGAGATTTTTCTCCTTATCCATGTTCCATACCAAACGGCATAGAAGCTTTCCTGCAAAATTTCCATAGGTCATCATTCCGTCATAAAAGCCGGTATGATTGCCAACGGATTGATAGGCATTTTGAATTTCTTCCTTTCGACTCATCTTCTCCTCCTTCCATAAAATTCAAACCCGACTTAAGATTCCTTCACCAGCTTTCCTGTCATTCTGTCAATCGTCATGCAAAGCATATTGACTCTTGCCCCGGCTTTTTCTATTTCTTTCTCGATAGACTCCTTCGTCGGATAGAATTTTTCCGCCAGCTTTCTGCATTGTTCTATCACCTTCTCCTGATTCTCTACAGCTTCCACCCTTCCAAGGCAAAGTACGGAACGAATATACCAAGGCCATTCTCCTTCTTTTTTGAATCCGGAGTCCATGATGGTGAAGCAAACCTTATTGTTTTTAGCAAGCAGATCCAATTTCAATCCTTCTTTCGCACCGTGAAAATAGAGCTTTCCGTCTTCCTCATCATAAAACTGGTTTAAAGGAATAGCATAGGGATAGTCATTTTCCCCATGAAAAGCCATGACTCCTCTGGGAGCTTCCCGTAAAACTTGAATACACTCTTCTTTAGAAATTTCCTGCTTAAACCGTCTCATTGTTTTAAATTCTTCCATTGTTTCTCCATTTCTTTCAAAAGTCTTTTCTTAAACTGCACTAGTTCTTGCCTAATAAGAAAGCAAAGATTACTATAAGGACATTATACCGTAATTATTATAGCTTGTTTTTATGAAAATGAAGAAATCTCTCCATTCTCTCCCACGAAAGGAGCTACAAAAATGAGTCATGCTTCCAGATACTTTACCCGGCTTACTGCCATTTTCTTTCTCTTCTTTATGATATCCTGTACAAAGCAAAATGAAGAAGGGAATACTGTAGAGAGTTCTTCGAAAATCTCTTCAGAAAGCATAGAGAACAGTTCGGTAGATTCCAAAAATATTTACCCGGAGAATAGCTCTGCAGATTCCAAAGAAAGAAGTAAGGATAGTGGCACGGCAGGTAAGGAATCATCAAGCGTAGAAACTACCAAGCCCCCATTGGAAAGCTTAAGCGAAAATCAAGTACAGGCCATCCAAACTGCGAAAGATTATCTTGATACTATGCCCTTATCTCAAACAGAATTATTGCAAATGCTCACTGTGGAAAATATCGAATTGGAAGATGCAAAATTTGCCATAGGGTATCTCGATATAGATTGGAATCAAGAGGCACGGAAGAAAGCCAAAGAATATTGCAAGCATAAAATCGGCTTTTCCAAAGTGAAATTAAAAGCACAGTTGCTCTTCGACCACTTCACAGAAGAGGAAGCGGATTTTGCCCTAAGCCACATTCACGTGAACTGGGTAGAGCAAGCAAAGATTGTTGCAAAAGAATACATGGAAGACGGCGTTAGCTCCAAAGAGGATTTAATAGAGGCTCTGATGAATGAAGGATTTACGAAGAAAGAAGCGGAGAAGGTAACAGTGAAAGTAGGTCTAAAATAGGCCGTAATCTACCACTTCACAGTTATAGAGACTTACTGTTCCCCTAAGTGCTGTAGATATCTCTTCTGTGCCCAACAGTCAATGCAAGGATAATCAGCTCTTGATCTTGTATAAGACAGAGTAAACGATAATCTCCGATTCTATACCGCCATTGTCCACTTTTATTAGCGGTAAGTCCCTTTCCATGAACTCTCGGATTTTCACAATTTTGCAAATTTTTTCCAATCCACGATTTGATCATCTGTTGTGTGTATTTGTCCAGTTTTTTGAACTCTTTATCGAATCGAGCAGTTGTTTCCACATGATAGCTCATAGATTAAGTTCCTTCCAGAGTTCCTCAATGGGTCTGGACTTACAGCCGGTATTCTTATATTCCTGATAAGCTTCATTGGCAAGGCTGATATCATACTCCTCTTCAATACGTTCAAATAATGCCCTTTTGAAAGCCTCTCCTAAAGACATTGCATGAAGCTTTGCATAGCTTTCTGCAAGTGCTTTTTCTTCCTCGTTCATTCGAATTGAAAATGCCATGATTTTACCTCTATTTCAAAAATTATTTGCTGTACTATTCAAGCAAAGAATACACAAGCCTTATATGTAGTACATTATACTACCCTGCTTATTTATTATCAACTCTAAATAAATTCTGTTATAATCCTTTCAAAAAGGAGGCGTTATGGCTTGTCAATGGAAAAACAGCAGTGCGGAAATGATTTCTTATCACGATAAGGAGTGGGGCGTACCCACCCATGAGGATCAAAAGCTCTTTGAATATTTGCTTTTAGAATCCATGCAGGCCGGTCTTAGCTGGGCCTTGATTCTTCGAAAAAGAGAAACCCTTCGAAGCTGTTTTGCAAACTTTTCCCCGGAAAAGCTCGCAGCGTTCACGGAAGAAGATATTGAACGAATCATGCATACGGAAAATATGATTAAGTCGGAGCGAAAAATCAGAGCCATGATTCAAAACGCCAAGGCATTTTTAGCCCTTCAAAAAGAGGAGGGAAGCTTTGATACTTATCTTTGGAGCTTTTCCGGCGGAAAAAGTCTTTGTTATCAGGGGCATGAAAAGGGGGAAATGCCTGCCAAAAATGCTCTTTCCGAAGCAATCAGTAAAGATTTAAAAAAACGGGGCTTTCAATATACCGGCCCCGTCATTGTCTATTCTTTTTTACAAGCCTGTGGTGTCATTAACGACCACGAAGAAGACTGCCCCTGCTATCAGGCACTCCGCAGGACTTATCCTTATCAAGATGTGGAGGAAACATTTTTCTCTTGATACGGAGGCTATAGCACTCTCATAAATCTATCTTTGTATTCAGGCTATAGCTATGAGCATTTCCTAAAGCAATATAGCTTGCTCCAGCAAGGTATCCTCCTCATATCCATAGGCAAAAATTCTGTCATAGATCCTCTCTTGCCATTCAGCGGAGAAACTGCCATCTTCATTAATGAAAAAATCGGCACTTAAAAAACGAATAATCATAAACTCGGAAGTTTTTTGCGCAAATCCGTCTCCCCTACTAAAGTCAATGCCGACTCCTGTATTTCTGGTCATGGCTGCCTCCAGGATAGGAAGGGTCAATTCATTTGCAGGAATGCTCATATCCGGAAAATCAAAGAAGCCGCCCTTTTCCTTGGTATAAATGCCTAAGTTGGAAATGGTGCCGTTGGTCACCATTTTCACTCGTCTAATCGCAGTTAAAGGAATACTATGCTTTGCTCCGGTAATATGTCCTCCGGAAAGGCGAATCTCCTTTTCCTTTAAATTAAAGCCGATGGGAAGATCCAAGCTATCGATGCTATTGGGAAATTCAGCCCCCAGCTTATTTCTTGCAAATGCAAGTAAGAGCGTCTTGGTTTCCGCGATATTATGCCCTCTACCATTTGCCTTGGTATCTGTCTCCAAATCCGGAAGACTGATATTTTTCCCTTGAAGATCCCTAAAAATCAGAGAATAGTGCATATTGGAGTTACAATATCGCATAGGAAGAATAGCTCCCACCTCGGAAAAAGAAAGAGTAAAGGGCTTCTTCCCTTCTACGGAAATTCCATCTTTCGTAATGCTTAACTTCCGTCCTCCATCATCAAACACCGCTGTACGATCTCCCAAAACACTTCTCATTTTTTTCCTCCTAATCTTATCTTGCATATCCCTTAAACATTTTGTAAACTTAGTTTATTTATAAAATAATATTTATTTTACAAAATATAAGTTAAAAATAGCAAGAGGAAAATCCATGAAGATTACCAAAATCCAATGCCCTAACTGCAATGGCCAATTATCCGTTCCCGAAGGAATGAAGGAAGGCTTTGTGCAGTGTAAATTCTGTAATACCAAGGTCTATTTGGAACCACACAAGCCGGATATTACCCAAAATATCACCATCAAAAATGTGAATTATAACAAGGAAAGAACTGTTCCAAACAACGTACGAGGGAAATATCTTTTGCAAAGCTGTGCAGTGGGCACTGTAGTAGTGGTGATATCAATCCTTCTGTTTATTTTACTAAAAACCTTCTTTTCTCCTAGCGGAATAGAACTTCCTACCGACCAATATCGTAGCACTGTGCAGGATCCGGTAATGATTTCCTTTGTAGAAAAAGCATTTTCCAAAAATCTTTCTCAAGTTACAGGGGAAGACTACAGTTCCTTAAAGTTCCTGTCCATTGCAAAAGATAACAAAGAAGAAAATTGGTGTTTTTCCTATGCCGAGAAGCTGGATGAAGAGGGAAATCCCGTGGAAGAAAAGACTCTTTATTTTCCTGCTACGGAAAACATTCCCCGGCAGGAGATTCAGCCCTTCACCGGTTTGGAAAATCTGGCACTGGGAAAAGACCTGGACTTCGATAGCGACAGTCAAGACAATCAGGATTTAAAAAATCTAAAAGAGTTAAAATACTTTTCTGCTATAGGAAACAATTCGGAAGGCTTTAGAGAGCTTTTGCTAAGCTTGGCAAAACCGGAACAGATACTCGGTCTTAGCGGTATTTACCTCCGTGATGACGTTGTTCCCTACAGCATTTCCTCTGACAAAACAAAAGATATCACGGATATTTTCACACCCTTTTCTTCCCTGAAAAGCCTTTCCATCAGGGTAAACTATAAATATGAAGGGGGACTACTTTTTTTAAGACACTTTCCTAACTTAGAGAGTTTAACCCTTGATACCTCTGCAGATTTAGCTCCTTTAGCTACTTTAAGCAATTGTAAAAATCTAAGTCTGTCTGGTCCCTATGATAAACCCTTAGAAAATATCTCCGTTCTATCCGGTATGCCCCAAATGGAACATCTCAGATTACACGATGTTATGTCCTTAAAGGATTTAAACTTTACCCAAAATATGCCTAATTTAAAGTCTCTGGAGCTCGAGAGCGTACCGATACTCTCTTTGGACGGTTTAGCCAATCACCCCTCATTAAACACGCTTTTCATTGATGACTGCTATGAATTAACGGACGGAAAGGCTATTGCCGGTCTCAGCGCTTTACAAAGCCTGCACCTTGGCGGTCGCGGGCATGGCTGTTACATACCGGATTTGCAAAATTTAACCGCCTTGGAAGACGTGTTTTGCGGATCGAGTGATCTCAAGCATTTTGCTCATATGCCTTCTATTAAGAGCCTCTACTGTGTTTTGAATGGATGGAATATTAGCGCCGAGTCCCTTCGCGGTATGAACTCATTAAACACTCTAGTAGTTTCCGGTTCCTTGGATTATATTTCTAACGACTGGGAAAATGTTTTAGCAGGCTTACCAAACCTTGAAAAAATGAGCATTCTGGGAGAATCTTTAGACCTCCTAAAAGACTATCATGGACTTTTTTCCGGCATTAAAGTAAAAGAACTGATTTTTGACGAAAATCTTATTGGTCCACCTGAAACGCCTGATATTTCCCTATCCCTTAGTAAGATGGAAGATAACAACGCTACGGAGACCTTGATTCTCAACCAGGCAGAAATCAAAAACCTGGATGATGATTCTGATAATTTCACGGTCAATGCCAAAGCCTTTCTTTCCCATTTTAAAGCGTTAAAAAGGCTTGGACTTCGTGGAAACAAGCTGGAGAATCTGGATTGTATAGAGGGACTCAGCACTCTGGAAGAGCTGGACATTTCTGATAACTATATCTCCGACATCAGTGCATTACGGAATTTGCCCAATCTGAAAAAAGTAAAGCTATCCGGAAACTCCATTGTGAATCTGGAGCTCTTACCGGATAGCGTGGAAGTTGTGGATCAGTTTTAATGAACTCCCCTAAAACTTAATACAGTAAAGCAATCGCCTCTTTGATGCAATCTTCGCAGCTGCAAAGAGGCTTTTCTTTACCTATGCCTCTTAAGTCTGTGCAAATGCTGGCTCCGCATCGCTCAACAAAATCCTGAAAAAGATGGGCGGCCTCCACCTGTACCATTGGATTTCCCTTATTTTTCATAGCCAAAACCAAATTTGCTCCAATGAGTGCGCCACAGGTTCCCTCTAAAGTTCCCAATCCCTCAATAAGACCGGCTGAGAGAGGAAGCAGAAGCTCCTCGGGCAGATTTAATTCCTCTTGGTATGCAAGCAGCACCAGCTGTCCGCAGTTCTTACCTGCCGCTAAGCCTTCCATCGCTAATGTCTGTTTTTCTTCTAAAGATTGTTTCATGATTTCTCCTATTGTTTGTCTATATAAACCTCACTTGCAAGGATAATATCATATAAATCTGTTATATCGCTTTAGAAAAGGGCATAAAATGGTGCAGAGAAACTGCACCATTTGCTTAATGATCCTGATAATGCCCTTTACATTGCACGATAAAAATACGTTTATCTTCCATATGGTAGACCAGTCGATTTTTATCATCAATTCTTCGACTAAATTCTCCGCTTAAATCACCGGTTAGAGCTTCGGGCTTTCCAATTCCATCAGAGCATCCGTTTCTCTCGATATCCTTAATAAGCTGGTTGATTCTTTTAACAATTTTCTTGTCGGTATTTTGCCACAATAAATAATCTTCCCATGCATCATCAGACCATATTTTTTCACTCATCGTCTACCTCAATAAGTTCATGTACCTTGCCTTTACCCTCACGCAATTCCTTTATAGATTTTTTCAGCGAACGAATATTGCTGTCCGAATAGAATGGATCCACACTGGCAGATACTTCAAAAGGGATTCGTCTTTCTCGTAAAACTTTCTTCGTATAAATACTGTAAAATGTGGAATAATTCAAGCCCATATCTTCTACTACTTGGTCTAATACTTTTTTATCTTCGTCATTAATTCGTACTGTAATTGTTGCCATTGTTTCCACCTCCTATCTACATTCATGTATATATGAAATATACCAAAAATGAATGCATTTTGCAATGATTAGCATTCATTTCTATAATAAATTTAGTGCTATGTAAGTATAAATCAAAACTATAGAGTGGTTTTAAGTTAGAATAATCCATTCCAATGGAACAAAATGCAATACCGTATTATGCAATAACATACTTTTGCATATTACGATATTGCATTTTCGTTTAGCAGAATGCTTTCGCCTTGTTTTTATTTTACACGAATCACTCTGCCTCGCCAGTCACTATTTCTTCTCCAAAATCTCTATCGGCTTTCCCTCATATAAATAAATCATGCCGTCGTAGCGCTGAACAGGTTCACTTTTCACCCGATAAGAATTCGGGAAAAATCGCATAACGAAAGTGTATCCCTCTCCCAGCTGTAACATTTTCATAGGGTTATGAATCAGCTGATAGACTTTGCTTTTCTCGTCTGTAATACCTGAAAAATACAAGGCATATTGCTTTCCCTTTGCAAATCTTGCCTGCGCAGCTAAGGGGTCTACGGAAACAAAGCTCTGCACTGTTCTCTTAGCTTCCCCAAGCACCTTGATATTGTCCGTGACTTTCCATACATCCGTTCCGATGGCATAGTAGGCTTCTCCGAAGTCCTTGGTCAGAAGCACGCCCATGCTGTTATAAATTGGATTTTCCTTCTGAATGTGTCCGTCATGAGCAGAAATAACAAGCTTTCCGAAACCAATTTTTTGCTCTATTTCCAGGATTTTCTTCACATTTTCTTCCATATCCCGGTCCC
>NZ_CAUTEG010000056.1:0-15708 GCF_963537195.1 Oribacterium sinus
ACTTATCAGTCCACACTGCGAAGAGTCCTAGAGGGCTATAGCGAAGTGCAGGAATTGCAGGAGCTTTCGGTTTATCTGACAGAGGAAAGTCATGAAGAATACCATTATATTTCGGAAATCCTCAGTGCCAATAAAATCATAGAAGAAGGGGAGAAACTGGCCTATATACAAAACCTGCAAAACCAGATGAATCCTCATTTTCTCTATAATATTCTGGAAAATATCCGTTCGGAAAGCCTTTTAAACGGTTTGGAATCCGTGGCAAGCATGGCAGAGCTTTTGGGAGATTTCTATCGCTATACCATTTCTCAGGAGGACAACTTTGTATCTTTAAAAGAAGAACTGGACAATGCAGAAGTATATTTTCAAATTCAACGATTTCGTTTTTCTAAAAAACTGGAACTGGAAGTTAAGGTACAAGAAGATTTGTTATCGCTAAAAGTACCAAGAATTTTACTGCAACCTATCTTGGAAAATAGTATTGTGCATGGCTTCGAAGAAAGAGAAACTGCGGGGAAAGTAGAGATTTCTATTAGCCGAAGCAATCAGCATGTTTATATTCGAGTCTCTGATAATGGCATTGGTATAGAAGAGAAAAAGCTAAGACAATTAAATGAGGACCTTCGGAATATCCGTAGAGGATTTCAAGGAGGTGTTGTGGGGAATACCGGAATAGGTAAGGCCGGCATGGGGGTTTCTCTCTTGAATATTCAGGAGAGAATCCATTTGCTCTACGGGCGGGAATACGGTTTATATTTGCAGTCCTTAGAAAATGCCGGAACGGATGTGTGTATGGTACTTCCCAGAGAACTTTCCATAAAGCAAGAAGAGGAAAGCTTTATTAGTGAAAGCTTGGATCTTTTGTCCGAAGAAGAAAATGCTCTAATTATTAAAACCATCAATAGCAAGGAGCCGGAAAAAGAGGAACTCCTTTTTGCTTTAGAGCTATATCTTTCCGAGGGGAACAGCTTTTCTGTAGAAAATCTTTCCTTCCAGCTTTTTTCCGGAGAAAGCCTGATGTTTTTGTCTTTTGATCAGCCTATTCCCAAAGACTTGATTTTAGCCTTTAATGCGGAGAAAGAGCTGTATTACGGTTGTGTAAAGTCCTATGAGAACAAGATGAAAAATGTTCCAAAAATCTGGATGATAGGGGATGGAAGCTCCTTAATCGAGGGGCAGAGCGTGCTTACCAATCTTTTTGTATATCAGCAGGAATATTCTCATTTTCTCCTTCGAAACAAAGAATTAATTACTAGGTATAAAGAATTGTTTCCGGAAGCTTTCAAAGAAATTCCCTATCAAGTACCGGTGGAAACTTTGGGAGAAAAGCAGAGAATCTTAGTGGAAATCATGAAAGGGATGATTGCCGGAGCCAGAGTCTTTGCTTTATGGGAAGTCCATCTGGGGCAAGAGGAGGAGCCAGAGCTTTATGCCTATATAGAAAAATGGAAGAAAGAAGGCCATGCCTTTTTATTTTTTTCTTCGAAGCCTTCGGATGCTGAAAAGCCCTGTGAGAGATTGGGGATTTGGAAGGATAGGAGAATATTGAAGGTGATTTAACCATCCATTGTATAGGAGGGAGTTAGGGCGGAATATTTCATAGAAACCGCTTTACTAACCAACGGCTTAGTTTCCCTTGGAGAGGAAGAAATTCTATCTTTGTGGCCTTGGAAGGATAAAAAATTAGTCTGGCTGGAAAATGGCAAAATCTGCCATGGGACAATGGAAGAATATTTTCCACTTCGAAGAAGGGCCAAAGAAATCAAGAGAATCAATAGAGAAATTTTGCCTAAGGCTATAGCGGAGAAGGAGAATGGATGCTTGACCGCTTCCGGCACGATGGCGGTTGCAGAGCTGTATGGTGTTCCTGTAGCAGTAACTGCAGGTATGGGAGGTATCAGCAGCTATATTCATGGAGAGACTTTGTGTCCGGATTTGCCTGCACTTTTTGAAAGTAAAACTATTTTAATTGCTACTTCTCCGAAGGATGTGGTGGATATCCAAAGCTCTATTGATTGGTTATTAAAGCATCAGGTAAAGATACTGGGCGCTCGCTATGATTACTGTTCCGGCTTTATGTTTGCAGGAAAGAAAATACCTCTCTCCGGAATGTTAAAGAAAGAAGCTGTAGTAAAATCGCACACTCTGATTTTACGGGATATCAAAGAAGAGGAACGAATCGAAGACAGGGCTATCCTACAGCAGGCCTTGGAAGCAGGACTGAAGGCTCAGGAAAGAGGCGAGTATTTTCACCCGGCAGCCAATGAAGTAATAGATCGGATGTCCGGAGGTGTGGCCGGAAGATTGCAGCTTAAGTCCTTGATTGATAATGGGAAGCTGGCGGGAGAAATTAGGGTGTAATGATACTGGCTTGCTATTCAACAGAGTAGATTTCCCTAGTAAGTGGAAAGAAATGGGAGATTTGCTCTATTTTTTTGCGTGCAATAGCACAAAATAAGACAAAGTATTCAAATTTAAATGCTAAAATCTAAAAATAATAACAAAATTAACGACAAACTCCTAATAAGAGACTGTGAATTTATTGTAACAAATGATATAATCCAAATAATCAGTTTTTAATAATAAGACAAAATTATTGTTGGTTACACCAGCTTTGAGAGAGTCATTTATTTCAAGGGAATATAGTAGATAAAGCAAAGATGAATTACTAAGAATCTCGAGGACAATATGGAAAATTGCTTAGCACTTTGGGCGAAAAAGAAAGAGAAGGATGGCATTTTTTACTGGCTATCTTTAAAGCGGCATCTGGAAGATACAAGGGAAGTAATGGGGCTTCTATGGGAACACTGGCTTTCAGAGGGACAGAGGATATATATTGCTGATTCCATGATGATAGAAGAGGATGAAGCTAAGTTTTTGGTCATGTTTATTGGAGCTATTCATGATATCGGAAAGGCTACCCCGGCCTTTCAGATTCAAAGAGGATTTCAAAATTCTGAGGACTTAGACCTGCTTTTAATGGAGAAACTGGAACGGGAAGGTTTTTCAGGAATCAAAGACTTGGAGCTAACAGATCGAGGGAAAACTCCCCATGCCTATGCAGGAGAAGTGATTTGCCGTTTAGCGGGTATCAACAGAGGAATTGCCTCTATCATAGGAGCCCATCATGGAGTTCCTATGAAGGAAAACTATAGTCTTACGTCCTATGTTGAAGCTTATACTGCCAACTTTTATCAGGAAGAAAAAGAAGATTCTCCAATATACAAAAAATGGAAAGCGACACAAGAGGAGCTACTTTCCTGGGCATTAGAGATCTGCGGTTATAAAAATGTAGAGGATCTTCCTAGATGTCCTAAACCGACACAGCTCTTACTTTCCGGACTTTTAATTATGGCGGATTGGATAGCCAGTAATGAGGAATATTTTCCTTTATTTTCTTTACAGAATGAAGTTGACCATGAGTTGGAGGATGCTACAGTAAATCAAGAAGATAGGAAGAAAGAAGAAACACAAATAAGTGAGAGGGTGGAATCGGCCTGGTTAAAATGGACGCAGAATCAAACATGGGAAGCGACGCAGTTTTTTGATGCAAAACAGGCTTATCAGAATTCCTTTCACTTTATGCCTAGAGACTTTCAAGAAAAAGTTTTTACAGAGATTGCCGGAGCTGAGGACATCGGCTTAGTGATTCTTGAGGCGCCCATGGGCTGCGGAAAAACAGAGGCGGCTTTAATGACTGCGGAACAATTGGCGGGAAAGCAGCAATGTGCCGGAGTTTTCTTTGGACTGCCTACCCAAGCCAGTTCCAACGGCATTTTTCCGAGAGTGGAGTCCTGGGTAGATTCCCTCGGGCAAGAAAATCAAGAGAAATTATCTCTTCGCCTATCTCATGGAAAGGCAGCTTTAAATGAAGAGTTTCAATCCTTGTCCAGAAACTGTAGCGAGGGAATAGATCTGGACGGAGAAAAAACGAAGTATGTGTATGTGAATGAATGGTTTTCCGGGAGAAAGAAGGCCATGCTGGATGATTTTATAGTAGGAACTGTAGATCATTTACTCCTTATGGCTTTAAAACAAAAACATCTTATGCTTCGGCATTTGGGATTTAGTAAAAAGGTTGTCATCATTGATGAAGTGCACGCCTACGATGCCTATATGGGGCAGTACCTCTACATGGTTTTACAATGGCTTGGAGCCTATAAAGTGCCAACGATAATCTTATCCGCGACCTTACCCATAGAACGAAGAAAAGACCTGATGAAGTATTACTTGAAAGGTAGAGGGATCAAAGAGAAGGATATAGGAAATTTTGATTTCCTTAAGGCTGAAAGCTATCCCTTACTTACCTTTAGCAAAGGAAGTGAGGTTGAATCTTTTTCAGACTTTCAAGAAGAGAAAGAAAAAAAGGTTACGCTTTATCAGCTGGACGAAGAGAATTTAGTAGATACCGTAAAGAGTCTTGGTAAGAATGGAGCGGTCATAGGCATTATTGTAAATACGGTTGGGAGGGCGCAGAGAATCACAAAAGATTTATTAGAAGCTTTCCCGGAAGAAGAAGTCCATCTTTTACATTCTCGGTTTATCGACACGGATCGCATAAAAAAAGAAGAGGAATTACTCAAAAAAATCGGGAAAAATGCAGAGAGACCTAAGTGTTTTATCGTAGTGGGAACCCAGGTGATAGAGCAGTCCCTAGACATTGATTTTGATTTAATGATTAGTGATTTATGTCCTGTAGATCTGTTAATCCAGAGAATAGGTCGACTTCATAGGCATAAGATAGAAAGGCCTAAGGAACATAGTGAAGCGAAACTTTATCTTATGGGAATAAGTGAGAGCTTTGACTTTGAAAAAGGATCAAGAAGGGTATATGGGGATTATTTACTTATCAAAACTCAATGTGCTTTAGGAAATAGTATCTCTATCCCAAAGGATATTTCTCTCCTTGTGCAGGAAGTATATGGAGACAAGGATCCCAGTTTAGCCCCTGAGTTACTGAAGAAATATGAGGAGAGTAAAAAGAAACAGAAAGAAATCTTAGACAAGCAAAAAAGAAAAGCTGAAGGATTCCGATTAGATAAGCCTAAATTGGAGTGCTCAGATGAGATTAGTTTAAATGGATTATTGGATAATACGTATATTGATTCAGAAGAGCTATGTCAGGCAAAGGTTCGAGATATCGGTTCTTCTATAGAAGTGATAGCAGTAAAGAAAAATGGAGCGGGATATGGACTTTTTCAAGAGAAGAAGGACATTTCAGAAGAGCTTTCTAAAACATCTATTGCAAGAAAGCTGGCTTGCCAAACTTTAAGGCTTGGAGAGAGTATTATTCATATGGAAAGGGAAAAAGAAGATGACAAAGAAGAAGGGCTCATCCGTTATTTAGAGGATTATAACAGGCGGGAACTTCCGGAGTGGCAGAATGAAGCGTGGTTAAAGGGAAGTTTAGGATTGATCTTTGATGAGAACAATGACTTTCCCTTAAAAAATATTGTTTTACATTACGATGAAAAATTTGGCTTGCAGTGGCATAAGAAGGAGGTGTAAAGCTTGAGCCGATTTAATTTGTTAGAAGAAAACTGGATTCGAGTTTTGGAAGAAGGGGAAATGAAAGAAGTATCCCTCATTACCCTTTTTGAAAATGCGGAAAAGTATCGGTGCTTGGCAGGGGAGATGGCAACGCAGGATTTTGCAATACTGCGATTCCTATTAGCGGTACTGCATACCGTATTCTCCCGGGTAAATGCTGATGGAGAAGCCTATGACTTTTTAGAAATTGACGAGAAATTCCGACAAAAGGGGGCTGTTTCCGAGGATGATGAAGAGGAATACAATGATGCCCTTATGGAAACATGGAAGACACTATGGCAAAGAGGAAAATTTCCTTCGGTAGTTAGGAAATATTTGGAGGCTTGGAAAGATCATTTTTACCTGCTGGATGAGAAATATCCTTTTTATCAGGTGACGAAGGAAGAGATTTTGTCCAGAATGAAAGATGGAAAAAATCCCAGTTCTATTTCCGGTAAGAATTTAAACAGAAATATATCAGAAAGCGATAATAAGGTGGCTTTATTCTCTCCAATGACCATTGAATACAAGAGTAAAATGAAGGAAGGAGAGTTTGCCCGGTGGCTTATTATGCTGCAAGGCTATATTGGGCTTTCTGATAAGGCAATCGTTGGAGAGGAAAAGTATAAGGCATCTAAAGGGTGGCTATTTGATATTGGCGGTATTTATCTAAATGGAGATACATTGTTTGAAACTTTGATGCTGAATCTGAAAGTAGCAGTAAAAGCAGTTGGAGATATATTGCCAATACAAAGACCTTGCTGGGAGTATTCCGGAGCAGAAAATATAGATAGGAGCTTTCTCGGAATAGCAGATAATCTTGCAGAACTATATACCAATTGGAGTAGGGCATCTTTGCTTGATTTGGCAATAGATTTTTCGAAAGATATTAAGCTTGACATTGTAAAGCTTCCGGAGCTGGATCATAGAATGATGGAAATCGAGCCAATGACTTTATGGAAATACAATGATTCAGGAGAAAATAAAAACTTCTATACACCGAGAAAATACCGACCCGGTCAGGCTTTATGGAGATCCTTTGGTTTAATTACCGTTCCTTCAGACGTATCGGAAGATAGTAGGGAACCGGGAATTATTACTTGGTTATCTAAGATAGAAAAGTATATTCAAAAGCCTCAAGTTAAAATTTCTGCGGTCGGAATGCAAGACGATGGAAATGCAACTTCTTGGGTACCGGTAAATGAAATGATTGATGACCTAGCTTTACATGAGATTGTGTTATTTGAGAAAGGAAAAGAAGGCTGGGTTATGCGTATCAAGGAACTTGTGGAAGATACCAAGGAAGTAGTTGGCTTTATCTACAAGGGGTTTTTAAAAGATATGTATGATATTAGAAATACCAAAAAGTCTGTAGAGGAAGAATTAGAACAAGCTTATTTCGGTCTGGATAAAGCGTTTAGAGATTGGCTTAGTGGAATTGATGAGTCCAGTTCTAAAGAAGATAAGATTAAGGAGTGGAAAGAACTACTATTCTTTTCCATGAAAGAACGAGCCCTTGAAAAAGTAAATGAATGTAGACAGAGGGATATTAAAGGAATATATGAGGAAAATGCAAAAGGCGTTAAAAATATCTTTACTGCGTATGAATATTTTCTCATTAGACTAAAGAAGAAATTAAATCAAGAATAGGAGGAACTATGGATGAAGAAAGAAAATCAGTCGATGCGGTGATGAGAAAAATCATTGCGGAAATTGAGCCTATCAAAACCCTTGGAAGTGGAAAAGCCATACTGGCAGGAATTAGAGATTCAATAGGAAAAGAACTGACTAATGCTCCGCAGGTTTGGCCCATGCTTTTTGCAAATCTCCCGGAGGAATATCTGGGGAATAAAGCGAGGGTAACAGCAGAGGAAAATGCGATTTATTTAAGTTTACAGATTTATGCTTTAATGCAGCAGGGATCCTCAAAGCTGGAAAGAGGAGAGGAAAAATCTACTCGAAATATCGGAGAAAGCTTACGGGCTCTTCGTGGAGATGAAAGTAAGACAAAAGCGATGGATGAGCGCTTTAATACTATGGTTACAGCCGGAAGTTTTGAGGAGTTATCCCACTACCTTAGACAAATGATAAAAATTTTAAAGGCAAATGCAGCAAATCCATCTGTGAATTACCCCATTTTGGCAAATGATTTGTTCTGGATGCAAAAAGGAAAGCGGGACAATATTCTGATGGATTGGGCAAGAGCCTATTATCAACCATTTCAAAAAAGTACTGTAGAAAAGGAGAACACAAATGAGTAAAGAAAAGTTATTTTTAGACATCCATGTAATTCAAACTCTTCCACCCTCTAATATCAATAGAGATGATACAGGTAGTCCTAAGACGGCGGTTTATGGTGGAGTAAGAAGAGCAAGAGTTAGTTCCCAGTCATGGAAGAAAGCAATGCGAGATTACTTTAAGGAAAACGGAAATCTATCCAATGTGGGAGTGCGTAGCTTAGATGTAGTGAGTTTTCTTGCAGAAAAAATCAGAGAACTTAAACCGGAACTTTCCATGGAGGATGCAGTCAATAAATCTGTAAAGACCTTTAATGCAGCAGGAATTTCCACAACGAAAGATAACAGAGTAAAAGCTTTATTTTTCTTAGGGAAAGAACAGGCTGATAATTTGGCAAAAGAAGCCACTAAGGATAATTTAGACAAGAAAGCACTTCAGGAAATCTTAAATAGTAATATCGCTGTTGATATTGCCTTGTTTGGTCGAATGGTAGCAGATGATGCAAGCTTAAATGAAGATGCATCTTCTCAAATTGCCCATGCTATTTCTACCCATGGAGTACAATCTGAGTTTGATTTTTATACAGCTTTAGACGATTTGTCAAAAGAGGATCAGTCCGGGGCAGGAATGTTAGGTACTATAGAATACAATTCTTCAACCTTATACCGATATGGAAATGTGGCATTGCATGAGTTTTATCACCAATTAAATGAAAACAAAAGTCAAACTATTGAAGCAACAAAGCTATTTGTGGAAGCCTTCTTAAATTCTCTTCCTACAGGAAAGATGAATAGCTTTGCAAACCAGACGGTGCCGGCTTCCGTTGTGGTATCCTTAAGGAAAGATCGACCGGTAAGTTTTGTTAGTGCGTTTGAGACTGCGGTTAAAACAAAATTATCGCAGGAAGGCTTTGTAAATGAGTCTATAGAAGCTATGTTTAAAGAGCATAAGAACGTGCAACGATTTGTAGAAAAGCCGGAAATATCGTTTTACCTCAACTTATCTGAGGGGCATTCCTTAGAAGGTGCAAAAGAGGAACTTAGTTTGTCTGATTTGTTACATGATTTAGGAGAAGAATTAGATAATCGTTTATAAGGAGAAGAGGATGAAGACTATTTTGCTGAAATTTGCAGGACCCCTTCAGTCCTACGGAACATCTTCTCATTTTGAGACTCGTTATACTGAATACTATCCGTCCAAAAGCGCAGTGATAGGGCTATTGGCAGCTTGTTTAGGCTATAGACGAGATGAGGCAGAGAATCTAAGAGAGTTATCTAAACTGAAATTTGCAGTACGGATAGACCAGGATGGGACTTTATTGAGAGATTACCATATTGCTAGATCCCATAAGGACACGGGAGCTGAATTAAGAACATACGTAACAAACCGTTATTACTTGGAGGATGCTCTGTTTGTTGTTGCCCTTTCCGGTATGGATGAATTGATAGATACTCTTACAAAAGCCATCAAATCCCCTTATTTTCAGCCTTTTATGGGGAGACGATCCCTGCCTGTTCCAGTAGATTTTTTCTTAGGAGTAAGTGCAGAAGATATTCTGGATAGCCTTAGGAATTTGCCTTGGCAGGCGGCTCCTTGGTATAAAAAAAAGAAGAGAAAGCAAGGCATTGGAGAGAAAATATCTCTGGAAGTCTATGCAGACGAAGAGATATTAAAAGATGAAAAAATTTCCAGGTCGAAGCTTAGAAGGGATATTCCTATTTCTTTTTCGCAGAAGGGAAGACAGTTTGCCTTTAGGCAGGAAGCTTGTATTTCTATCGAAGTTTTAAGCGGAATAGAAAAAGGCTTAGGGGCGGAAGATATAGAACATGACGTTTTTTCAACATTGGAGGGGGCATAATGTATCTTTCAAGAGTGGAAATAGATAGAGAGAACCGGAGAAAAATCCGAGACTTGACCCATTTGGGGGCATATCATAGTTGGGTGGAAGATTCTTTTGTAGGACAAATTTCTATGCTGGAACGCTCAAGAAAACTATGGAGAATTGATAGCATCCAGGGAAGACAATATTTGCTTATTCTAAGTGAAGAAAAGCCTTCCTTGAAGGCTTTAGAAAAATATGGTGTGGATGGTAGTGGGGAAACAAAATCCTACGATTCTTTTTTGGCGAGTATTCAAGAAGGGAAAAAGTACCGTTTTCGTACCACTTTAAACCCGGTTGTAGCGAAGCCTATTGAAGGAGAGAAACGTGGAAAGCCTGTCCCCCTCCTCACCATTGAAAACCAGAGTCGGTTTCTCTTAGATAGGGCGGAAAAAAATGGATTTTCTTTGAATTCAGAAGACTTTGTGATTAAGGAAAGAAAGTTTGAAACGCTGAAAAAGAAAGGAATGAAGGATACGCCTATTTCTCAAGTAATCTATGAAGGAATTCTAACCGTTATTGATGCTGAGCAGTTTAGAAAGGCATTATGTGATGGTATTGGAAAGAAAAAGGCTTATGGTTGTGGTTTATTAACTGTGATACCGGTATAAAAATATGAATAAGAATCGTGATGCATATGTAAAGAAAGTGGAGTTAAATGAACTTCCCAGAATTGGAGATCGTGTCAGTTTTATTTATGTAGAGCATGCTAAAATTCATCGTCAAGATTCTTCTATTACTGTTGCAGACCAGCATGGTATTGTTCGTGTACCGGTATCTATGATCGGCATTTTTATGCTGGGACCGGGAACAGACATCTCTCATAGAGCAATGGAACTTTTGGGAGATACGGGTACCAGTGTCCTATGGACAGGGGAAAGAGGAGTGAGACAATACGCCCACGGGAGGGCCTTGTCTCATTCCTCTCGTTTCTTGGAAAAACAAGCTAATTTGGTGAGTAACACACGAAGCAGATTACAGATTGCCAGAAAGATGTATCAGATGCGTTTTACAGGAGAAGACGTTTCAAAATTAACCATGCAGCAGCTTCGAGGTAGAGAAGGCGCCAGAATTAGAACAGTTTATCGAAATATGTCCAAGGAATACCATGTGGCATGGGATAAAAGGGATTATGATCCGGAGGATTTTTTTGATGCAACACCTATAAATCAAGCATTATCGGTTGCCAATGTTGCGTTATACGGATTGGCTTACAGTGTGATTGTTGCCTTGGGACTTTCTCCGGGATTGGGATTTGTGCATACTGGACATGACTTGTCCTTTGTATATGATATTGCCGATTTGTATAAGGCTTGGACTTCGATTCCGGTAGCCTTTCAGACAGTTTCAGAATGTTCGGAAGAAGAGGATCTTCCACGAGAAGTTCGTAAAAAAATGAGAGATATTTTTACAGAGACGAAGCTATTGGAACGAATGGTTAAGGATATTCAAAATTTGCTGGAGGTAGAAGAAGATCAATTCTTTGAAGTTGACAGTATTAGTTTATGGGATGATAAGGAAAGGCTTGTTTCTTACGGTGTAAATTATAGTGAGGATTCAACATGCCGATGACAGTGATTACTTTATCCAAGGTCAGTAATTCTCTTAAGGGAGATTTATCTAAGTGGATGCAAGAAATTGCTACCGGAGTTTATATTGGAAATTTTAATTCGAAAATAAGAGATAAACTGTGGGAACGAATTCAAGATGCTGTGGGAAGCGGAGAAGCAACGATATCTTACCCTATGAGAAATGAAATTGGATATACTTTCAATACCTTAAATACCAAGAGAGAAATATATTACAGTGATGGAATACCATTGATTTGTTTTCCCTTGGAAACAGAACCGGAAGGAGATGATGAAGGAATAAAGGAAGGCTTTAGTAATGCCAGCAAATACTATAAAGCCAGAAAATTTGCGAATAACCATAGTGGCGAAAAGAAAGAGTGCTATGCTTTTCTGGATTTGGAAACAGATGGTTTGAATGAACAGTGCAATAGTATTATCGAAATAGGGGCAGTAAAAGTAATGCAGGATTCCGGTATTTTAGAATACCATTCTTTGCTGGAATATGAGGGAGAGTTACCAAAGGAAATTACTGAATTAACAGGTATTACTACAGACCTTTTAAAAAGGGAAGGTAGAAAAACGGATACTGTATTGAAAGAGGTATTGAATTTTTTAATAGGAACAATCATTGTCGGATATAACATTGCCTTTGACCTTCGTTTCTTGAACTCTATCCTGCAAAGAAATGGTATGGAAATTTTACATAATCCTTCTGTGGATTTAATGAGGATAATAAAAAAAGAAAAGCCATTTCAGAAAAATTATAAGCTTGAAACTTCGCTACAAAGCTATGGAATACAAAAAGAGCAGTTGCATAGGGCGTTAGAAGATGCTAAATTGACTTATGAATTGGCAACAAAAGTGAATGGATTTTGTCAACATCTGCCGTAAGGCTCTTTATTTTAGGGGATCTTTAAGTATTTGTCCCGCGTATGCGGGGATGATCCCATATAAGTCTTTTGTCTTAAAATTTTTAACTTATTTGTCCCGCGTATGCGGGGATGATCCCTCACGGCAAAAAATTACGTAGACGATGTTCTGATTTGTCCCGCGTATGCGGGGATGATCCCAGACGGAAAAATTTACGTTACATCGCCGTTACATTTGTCCCGCGTATGCGGGGATGATCCTACTTTAATCACAGTGCCGACTATACCTACCAGATTTGTCCCGCGTATGCGGGGATGATCCTATCCTCTATGTACTCCTCAGGAATGTATAAAGATTTGTCCCGCGTATGCGGGGATGATCCCATCGCAATGCCTGTGACACAGTGACACAGCGCATTTGTCCCGCGTATGCGGGGATGATCCTGACCTTATTGCGAAGCCTATCGCTGATGCGGTATTTGTCCCGCGTATGCGGGGATGATCCTGTTTCAAAACTAGCTTTTCCATTGGTTCACCCATTTGTCCCGCGTATGCGGGGATGATCCCTACCAAAGCCGATAATTTGTTTCAGAATTGAAATTTGTCCCGCGTATGCGGGGATGATCCCCTAGCAATCCAGGTAACGGAGGAAAACAGTAAATTTGTCCCGCGTATGCGGGGATGATCCCGGAAAGTACGTTGGGATTATCTCCCAAGACGTATTTGTCCCGCGTATGCGGGGATGATCCTGAACCGGCAGAACAGGGAAGATGGCGAAGGCTATTTGTCCCGCGTATGCGGGGATGATCCCCAACCTTTAATCATGAATCCTGCATTGTCGAAATTTGTCCCGCGTATGCGGGGATGATCCTGGCAAACCATCCAGTGTCGTTACCGCATTGTCATTTGTCCCGCGTATGCGGGGATGATCCTACCTGTTTTACGAAAAGCGTCTTTCACACCTAATTTGTCCCGCGTATGCGGGGATGATCCTGCCGGAATGAACAACTACACAAAGTATAGCGAATTTGTCCCGCGTATGCGGGGATGATCCCTGTTGGGATGATTGTGAAGAACCTCAAAGGGAATTTGTCCCGCGTATGCGGGGATGATCCCCAGTGATAACATTACTTGCAAATGTCCCGAAAATTTGTCCCGCGTATGCGGGGATGATCCCTTGTTTTTCCGATAAATCGTGCAACGCTTCTTATTTGTCCCGCGTATGCGGGGATGATCCCTGAAAGAACTTGAATACAGAGAGCTGAGAAAGATTTGTCCCGCGTATGCGGGGATGATCCCAATATTGCTGGTCTCTCTAAGTCTGAATCAGAATTTGTCCCGCGTATGCGGGGATGATCCTACCAGCCTTCCTCAGACTTGAACCAGCCCTTGATTTGTCCCGCGTATGCGGGGATGATCCTTGAATGAAAATAGAGATATTCATTTAAGAAAAATTTGTCCCGCGTATGCGGGGATGATCCTTGCTTACTGTCTATGATACCTAGTACACTGAGATTTGTCCCGCGTATGCGGGGATGATCCTATCCGGGAATAATACTTGTCCCATCTATGCTTATTTGTCCCGCGTATGCGGGGATGATCCTTATTCGGCTGATTTCTGCAAGAAAAGCGTTGAATTTGTCCCGCGTATGCGGGGATGATCCCATATCAATACTCTTCCGTCCAGGAAGCTACTGATTTGTCCCGCGTATGCGGGGATGATCCCTGAAGGATACTTCAGTAGTTGAACATACAGAAATTTGTCCCGCGTATGCGGGGATGATCCTCAGAGTTGTCGAAAATCTCCTGTGCTACTTTAATTTGTCCCGCGTATGCGGGGATGATCCGTTCGTCCGCGAGTAATTGAGCGAAGCACTCCTATTTGTCCCGCGTATGCGGGGATGATCCTCTGATTTGCGCCAGTAGATGCAAGCCCGGATAATTTGTCCCGCGTATGCGGGGATGATCCTCTCCCTCAAGTTCCTTTCCTAAAATTACGATTATTTGTCCCGCGTATGCGGGGATGATCCTGGCCACAAGTGCAAAAGTCAAGAAAGCGAAAGATTTGTCCCGCGTATGCGGGGATGATCCTGGACCATTTGAGCGTTACGAAGGAATTGATGAATTTGTCCCGCGTATGCGGGGATGATCCCTCGGGGAGCTTGTCATTAGGTAGCAGGGAAAGATTTGTCCCGCGTATGCGGGGATGATCCTTTTAAAAAGTTTTGGTTACACAGCTTAGTCGCATTTGTCCCGCGTATGCGGGGATGATCCTATTAACTTCTATGCTTACAACTCCAACGGCAAATTTGTCCCGCGTATGCGGGGATGATCCCCTACTACAAATAAAAGCATTATCGAAAATCCCATTTGTCCCGCGTATGCGGGGATGATCCTGCTGGAACGGAAGGGAATACAAAAGTCAATTTATTTGTCCCGCGTATGCGGGGATGATCCCATGAGAAAGAATGGACCAATGGAAAGATACCCATTTGTCCCGCGTATGCGGGGATGATTCCTGAATATTGAGTACAGAGTGTTCATCCAGTAGGATTTGTCCCGCGTATGCGGGGGTGATCCTGCTCCGTAGGTGATTTGCAAAAACCATGCAAAATTTGTCCCGCGTATGAGAGGATGATTCTCCGGCTTCTACCGGATAACGACTGATACAAAGAATTGTCTTACACCTGCAGGGGTGATTCCTTGGGTGGAATTGCAGGCACTAGTATTATCCATTTTTTTTTGAGGGCTCTGAGCAAACATACACGGATAAGTGGCTTTCGGAGCAAAACGCACGAGAGGCGCGAAAGAAAGCTTTCCGTGGTAGAGAGTACACCGCCTATGAAGCTACGCAGAAACAGCGCCGCATGGAAACAAATATGCGTGCGCAGAGGGAAGAGGTTCAACTCTTAGAAGAGGGAGTGGATATACTACGACCTACGCGGCAGAGTAGCCCCGAGCCAAAAGACATACGCGGCGTACGTAAGGGAGCGAGAGCTCCAAGCGACCGCCGTAAGATTGGCGACGGAAATACACGAAAAGATCGATCTCGGTATAACCGCGCCGGAGGGTACGAGGGAGTATAAGAATCAAAGGACGGCGGCTATAATTCGTCTCGGAGTAGAGACGGAAAAACCCGTATTTGCTACCGATCAATTCGGAGAGTACGTCGCCGCTATAACCCCGATCCCGGAAGTATACGACGTCGCTATGCACGAATCGACGAAATGCAGCGAGGTATTCGGGCATAAAACCACCGCCCGTAACGTCGCGACTTTTATCAGATAGAGAGACGACTACACGCCGGATACTCCAGTTCGTCTTCTATCTTGCGAGACAGGTAAAGGCGAGGAGTACTTTGCTCAATCACTTGCGGACGAGCTTCGAGTTGAAGTTTCCGCGCCAAATGATATACTATGGGCAAGGAACAATCACTCTTTCACAATAGGAGCGTCGCGATATGAAAATACGGGCAAAATGGAAACTTTCAAGCCAAGGGAGAATAAATGAGGCCTATTTGCAATATAAGGGAGTTCAGTAAAAACGAGGAGCACCCGAGTATAAAAAACGAAATATTCCCGAATCCGATATATCAGAAAGGCAAAATCCTCGAGTATTTACA
>NZ_CAUTEG010000057.1:0-15503 GCF_963537195.1 Oribacterium sinus
CGAAGCTCTTCTCCGTCAATGGCATAGATATCCAAGGTACAGGTTAAATCCTTACTTTCCTTATCCTCCATCTTAATGCCCAAGCCGGAGCCGTCGGTCTTTCCGTAGGGGAAAAGTTCCAAAATATGCTCTAAATCCTGCTTCAGCTCTGCTCCGATAGAGGGAAGCTTTGTGGCAAAAATCACCGCTGCAAGACCTGCATTTTTTCCAAGGTAGGGAGTTGCCGCATGGGCGGAGGTTCCGATTACCGTAACCTCATTGCCGTTTTTACTGATCTTTACCTGACACTGCTCTTCCACCGCCTGCTTTGCAGCTTGGAACTCCTCTTCTCCTAATGCAGAGAAAACAAGTACAGCTTTCTGCGGTACCGCATTTACCGCAATTCCTGCCTTTAAGGAAAGAAGACTGCTCTCCTCCTTCCCTCTTTTCTTGAAAATTGTTCCTTTGAACTGTCCCTTTTCCACGTTAATGATGGGGAACTCCGCATCCGGAGTAAAGCTCATCTCTCCCGCCTTCTCCCGAGCATAGTAATACTCCAAATCCTTGGAACCGGTCTCTTCATTGGTTCCCATAATCATACGAATTCCCTTCTTCAGGGGGTAGCCAAGCTCCTTTACCGCACGCATAGCATAAAGCCCCGCAAGCATTGGTCCCTTATCGTCACTGACGCCACGTCCGTAGACAATTCCATCCTTTTCCAGCATTTTAAAGGGCTCGGTAATCTCCCAACCTTCTCCTGCAGGAACCACATCCAAGTGTGCCAAGATATCCAGACTTCTGGGAAGCTTTGCATCCAAATCCGCTGTTCCCACATAGTTTTCCATATTGTTTACAGAGAAACCATAGCCTTCGCAAAGGGACAATGCCTCCTCTAAAGCCTTCTTGGGGCCTTCTCCGAAGGGGGCTCCCGGCTTTGTCTCTCCCTGCACGGAATCGATGGCAATCAGTCTGCCTAAGTCCTTAACGAACTCCTCCTCATGCTCTGCCAACCAAGTTTTGATACTCTTTTCCATAAGGTCCTTCCTTTCTTTGTGCTTAAACCATGTATGCCGTTACTTATACCTTTATGCCCTTAGACTTTAATGGCCTATAGTATCCATTTATGCCCTTAGGTTTATTTTCCTATATTATGCCTCATCTCTTAAGGCTTGTTCACTGATTATTGTTTTTCTTCCATTTTTTAGTTTCTGGAGAACTCGCTGAGCTTTAGGTTTTCATTTCTATCCAAAACCATACCGATGGACCAGGGATGGGCGAAAAGAAGTAAAGGTCTATCCTTTAAGTCCTTTACCAGCTTCATATCAGAGGTTCCGGAAATGGCGGAAACATCTATTTCCGTATAATTTTCAATCCAGCGAATATGTTCGTAGGGAAGCATTTCCAATCGCACCTCCACATTATACTCGTTTTTCAGACGGTAGGTTAATACTTCAAATTGCAGGGATCCTACCACGCCTACAATAATCTCCTCCATACCGCTGTTATACTCCTGAAAAATCTGAATTGCACCTTCCTGCGCAATCTGAGAAACCCCCTTTAGGAACTGCTTTCTCTTCATGGTATCAATCTGCCGTACTCTGGCAAAATGCTCCGGAGCGAAGGTAGGAATTCCCTCATAGACAAACTTTTTGTTGGAAAGCTCCAGGGTATCTCCGATAGAAAAGATTCCCGGATCAAAAACACCGATAATGTCTCCTCCATAGGCCTTATCCACGATTTTTCGCTCGTCTGCCATCATCTGGGTAGGCTGGGAAAGCTTCACCTTTCTGCCTCCCTGAATATGATTTACCTCCATACCCGCATCAAACTCTCCGGAACAGATACGCATAAAGGCTACTCTATCTCTATGTTTGGGGTCCATATTGGCCTGAATCTTAAAGACAAAGGCGGAAAATGCTTCCTCCACCGGGTCAATCATACCCTGATCGGACTTTCTGGGAAGAGGAGACTTGGTCATAGCCAGGAAATGCTGTAAGAAGGTCTCCACACCGAAATTGGTTAAGGCGGAGCCGAAGAATACCGGAGTTAGCTCTCCCGCATCCACTCTCTTCTCGTCAAAGGCATCTGCAGCCCCGTCCAAAAGCTCCAAGTCCTCCTGCAGCTTTTCAAAGTACTCCGCGGAAATATGATTGGGAAGCTCCGGATCCTTATAATCAAAAACTTCCTTCTCTACCGCCTTCTTTCCTCCCGCATTGCTGTGGAAAAGACTGACCTGCTCCGTTTCTCTGTCATACACGCCCTTAAAATTATGGCCGCAACCAATGGGCCAGTTAATGGGACAGGTACGGATTCCCAGCACCTCTTCAATTTCATCCAAAAGAGCGTATGGGTCTCTGGCCTCTCTATCAAACTTATTGATGAAGGTAAAAATAGGGATATGTCGCATAACACAGACTTTAAAGAGCTTAATGGTCTGGGGCTCCACACCCTTTGCTCCGTCAATGACCATCACCGCACTGTCTGCCGCCATCAAGGTTCTATAGGTATCCTCCGAGAAATCCTGGTGTCCCGGGGTGTCCAGAATGTTAATGCACTTTCCGTCGTAGTTAAACTGAAGCACGGAAGAAGTTACCGAAATTCCTCTTTCCTTCTCAATCTCCATCCAGTCGGAAACCGCATGCTTTGCGGACTTTCTTCCCTTTACCGTTCCTGCCAAGTTGATGGCACCTCCATAGAGAAGAAACTTCTCTGTAAGGGTGGTTTTTCCTGCGTCCGGGTGGGAAATAATCGCAAAGGTTCTTCTTTTTTCAATTTCTTCTCTTAAATTCGCCATGGTTCTCCTATTTATATTTACAAACGCTTTCTTTAAACCTAATTAACCTGCCTTTTGTCTTTTAATCTTTTAGTCTTTTTGTTTTTTTCTCTCTAAATCCAAGGAATCCTTAGATTCCTCCTATTACGATAAAAAAGGCTATGCCCTGGGGACATAGCCTACTTTCCGCTTTTATCTTCTCCGAAGGAAATCCGGAAGATCGATGTTGTTTTCTCTTCCTGTTCTAACTCTGCTGCTTGGGCTTTCTGTATTCTCTACAGGTCTGGAAAGATTGACTTGCGGAGTCGGTGTATATCCTCCAATATTAGCCTGACTGTTCTCTACAGGCACCTCCGGTCTTTGAGAAAGTCCGGGAGCAACAGGTCTTTGATTGCTAAGGAAAGAAGGAAGTCCGGGAGTAGCATTGTTTCCTGTTCCGGTATTGTTGGCAACGGAAGGAGTAATCTGTGGAGTCTGTGTATTTACCGTTCTGACAGTTTCTACAGTCTTGGTTCTCTCCTTGATACCGGTAGCAATAACGGTAATGGATACCTCATCCTGACTATCCTCATCATACATAGCACCGAAGATAATGTTGGCATTCTCGCCTACCAGCTCTTCTACATAGGAAGCCGCATCATTTGCCTCGATGAGACTGATGTCTCCGGAAATGTTGATGATAACATCGGTAGCTCCCTCGATGGTGCTCTCCAAGAGCGGAGAAGAAATCGCAATCTTTACAGCCTCGATGGCCTTGTCATCTCCCTTTGCCTTACCGATACCTACATGGGCAATTCCCTTATCCTTCATAACAGCAGAAACGTCTGCGAAGTCCAAGTTAATCAGTCCGGGTACATTAATCAGGTCGGTAATTCCCTGTACGGACTGCTGCAATACTTCATCAGCCTTCTTTAAAGCTTCGGGAAGGGAAGTCTTCTTCTCCACAATCTCCAACAAACGATCGTTGGGGATTACAATCAAGGTATCTACTGCATTCTTTAATGCATCAATACCCTCCATGGCATTCTTCATTCTCTGCTTTGCTTCAAAGCGGAAGGGCTTTGTTACAACACCAACGGTAAGAATGCCCATATCCTTTGCAATTCTGGCAATGATAGGAGCCGCACCGGTTCCGGTTCCGCCACCCATTCCGCAGGTAACGAAAACCATGTCTGCCCCCTGTAATGCAGCGGTAATGTCCTCTGCACTTTCCTCGGCAGCCTTGGTACCGATTTCAGGCTTTCCTCCACATCCCAGTCCCTTAGTTAATTTCTCACCAATGGTCATAGCTGTAGAAGCCTTACTGGACTGTAAAGCCTGCTTATCTGTATTCACCCCTATAAATTCTACTCCGGCAATGCCCTCGTCCACCATGCGATTCACCGCATTATTTCCGGCACCACCAACTCCCACAACAATTATTTTCGCAGCCGCTTCGGACTCGGGAAGCTTAATTTCCAGCATATCTTCCTCCTTCAATCTATGACTTTTTTCCTTTTAGGAACGGACTCTTCTCCACATTAATCCTAACTATATCATTATAAGAATTTTCGGCATTTTGTAAAGACTTTCCTTAAGGATGATACACAGATTTCAAAGAAAGTGCAAGTTCAATTCTTCCTACAAGTTTATTTATTTTCTCGAAAGATATAGGCTTCCTTTTCTTTTCTTCCTTTAAACTCACTTAAATCCAGGGTTCCTTTCCTTCCGGAAAGAGCCGGCAGAATGTCCTTTAAGCTCATGACCTTCTGCTCCATATCCTCATTTCCGCCAAGGAGAACCCGAATATCTCCCACATGGATAATGGCCTGAGTTCCACTATATTCAATATAATCACAGCTGATTTTTTCCTGTTGCAGGGAGGCACTGAGATTCAGAATATCCTGGAAGACCCCCTTATTTTCCACCGGAAGAGCCTTGTAAAGACTTACGGAGGAAAATTTCAAACCCTTTACCTCCGGAATTCCGGGGGCTTTTTTCTTGGTGGATTCCACCACTACCCCGTCTCCGTCAAAATAAAAGTTGCTGGACATGTATTGCACATAGCCCACCATATTTTTTTCATAGATAATAACTTCCACGCTCCAAGGATTCTTCCAGCGCATTTCATACCGTTCTATAAAAGGAAGGCTTTTGTGGGGACGAAACTTTTCTTTAAAAAAGGCATAGGCGGATTTCTCATCCCATTCCTCCTGAAAGAGCATTGCCTTAATTTCTTTTTCGCTGTACTGCTTATTCCCCAAAATCTTCACATCCGAAATACGAATACTGACTATCAGCAAAAGTAGTAAAAGAAAAAAAAGAATCAGTCCATAATGTATTAATTGTTTCTGTTCTTTTCTTCTGTTCATTTTCTGTTCATCTTCCCTTATCACTCCCAAAGCTTCCTTACTTCTATAGTATACATCGACAAACGCTGATTATTTCTTAAGTTTCCAAAAAAACGCTGATTTCCTACTCTTATTTTTCGGAAGAAATCGACTCATCCAAAGTAGTCTGATAGGAAACATTCAGGCAGATTCCGATTTCCGCCAGCAAAATCACAAGGGAGGTTCCTCCGTAGCTGATAAAGGGGAGGGTAATTCCGGTGTTGGGAATAGAGTTTGTCGCTACCGCAATATTTAAAATTGCCTGTAAAGCAATGTGGGACATTACGCCGATAACCAGCAAAGAACCGAAAAGATCTCTGGCATTTTTTGCAATCTCATAGAGACGAAAAAGAATAAGTGCATAAACCAGCATCACGCCAAGGCCTCCCACAAAGCCCAGCTCTTCACAAATGATGGTAAAAATCATATCATTCTGGGACTCGGGCATAATAAACTTCTGAATACTCTCTCCCAGTCCCCTTCCGAAAATGCCTCCGGAACCGATGGCATAAAGCCCCTGCAATGTTTGAAAGGTTTCATCTTCATAGGAAGAAGGATCCTTCCATGCTAAAATTCTGGTAATCTGATAACCGTGTAGCACCTTCATTTTTTGCAACAGCAAAGAAAGAGGATAGGCGCCAAGATACGCCGCTATTCCTCCCCCCAAGAGCATCAAATGATACTTATAGCTTTTTACCGCCACAAAGAGCATAAATGCCGCAATTCCCGCTACAATCATAGCGGTGGACAGGTTGGTATAAGCAATGATTGCTGCCGGAACCAGCGCCCAGGCCGCCGCTTTTAACATGGGAACGAAACCGTCAAGCTTTCTTCCCTTATGGGTTAAAAGCGTGGCAAAGAGAATGATAATGGCCGGTTTCATCAGCTCCGAAGGCTGGAAACGTACACCGAAAATGACAATCCAGCGGTTGGATCCGTGGGATGCCACACCGATAAGGCTGGTGACGATTACCGCCACAGCGGCAATGGCATAAATCACCAGATTTAACTTGGCAAAGATATGGTAGTCAATAAATCGGGAAGTAAAAAGCATGACCAGAAATCCAAATCCGGCAAAAAAAGCCTGTCGTTTCAGATAAAACATCTCTCCCAAATTATCTCTTTCCGCCGTATAGGAAGAGGCGGAATACAGCATCAGCAGCCCAAAAAGGGTAATAGAAAAGACCATTACCACCAGGGAAATATCATAAAATCGTTTTAGCCTTCTTTTTCCAGCCACTGATTTCCTCCTCTTACAGATTCTTCATGCAGTCTTTACAGCTTCTTCACGCAGTCTTTACAGCTTCTTCTCGCAGTCTTTACGGCTTCTTCTCGCAGTCCTTAAAAATTCTTCATGCAATCCTTAAAGGTTCTTCACGCAGTCCTTAAAGATTCTGCCTCTTTCCTCATAGTCCTTAAACATGCCCCAGGAGGCACAGGCCGGACTCAAAAGCACATAGTCTCCCGGATCTGCATAGGCTGCACAATCCTTTACCGCCTCATCCATATCCTCGGCAAACATCACATTATGGAAGCCGTTTTTCTTGGCAGTTTCTGCAATCTGATTTCTGGTTTCTCCAATCAAAACCAAGTACTTAACTCTTCCTTTAAATTCCTTCACCCAGGGGTCAAAGTCCACGTGCTTATCATATCCGCCCCCAATCAAAACCACCGGGCCCGGCATTGCTCTCAGGGCTTGGATTGCCGCATCCACATTGGTGCCCTTGGAATCGTTGTAATACTTTACACCGGAGCGCTCCCGAACAAATTCTATTCTATGCTCTACAGGCTTAAACTTCTTGCAAACCTTGATAATCTTGTCCATGGGCACGCCCATTTTCAGACCGACTCCTACGGCGCAGAGGATATTTTCATAATTATGCTTTCCCAGCAAATGCACATCCTTGGTGGTGAAAAGCTTCTCCTCCTTATCCGCCTTCTTATAATAGAAGGTATCTCCTCTCAGGAAAAGCGACTCCTTTTCCTTGGTATCCTTAGGCTCTTCCTCGGAAGAAAACCATAGTACCTTCGGCTTTAGGCTTCTTTTCTTTCCGAACTTTCGAAGCTCCGGATCCATATAGTTTAAAACGATACTGTCTTCCTCTTCCTGATTTTCCGCAATGGATTCCTTCACCGCAATATAGTTTTTCATGGTCTTGTGTCGATCCAGGTGATCCGGGGTAATGTTGGTGATGGCGGAGACATTGGGGCGAAAATCCACGATGGTTTCCAGCTGAAAGGAGCTGACCTCACAAACGGTGGCGGACTGCTCCTCTGTCTCAAGAGCCTCTGCCGTGAAGGGATTTCCGATATTTCCCACCACATGGGTATCACTGTATTCGCTTTTCAAAATCTCCCCGATAAGACTTACCGTAGTGGTCTTTCCGTTGGTTCCCGTTACCGCACAAAGTTTCCCTTTACAGGATTGGTATGCCAATTCAATTTCTCCGATAATAGGGATTTGGGCGGTGGAAAGCATTTTCACATAAGGCTCATCTAAGGGGATTCCGGGACTGATGACAGAGGCGTTAATATGCAACAAATCAGAGGCCAAGAGCTTGCCTTTAATCAGGCTTACCTTGTCCTTCTTTTTAAATTGGCTCAGCAAGGCTCTATCCTCAACCTTGGGGTTCTTATCGAAGAAAATCACTTCGCCCCCCATGGCAAGAATCTGCTTTGCCGCCGCAACACCGCTCCGTCCTGTTCCCAAAACCAAAATTTTCTGCTTGTCCATCTTCGTCCCTTTAACCTCTTTGAAATCCCTTTCCCTGTGCTTGTAAGTTCTGCAAAGCCCTATCTTCTCCCCTTTAGGCCTGCAAATCTATTTCCCTAAATTTCTTATTGCTCCGTCCTTCTTTTTACAGAATCATAAAGCAGAAAAAACATAGTAAAATCGTAACAATAGTGAAAATTGTCACCACCTTGGTCTCGGACCAACCCGAGAGTTCAAAATGATGATGTATGGGCGCCATTTTGAAAATTCTCTTTCCATGGCTCCATTTGAAGTAGCTAACCTGAAGTATTACGGAAAGCACTTCCACGAAATAAATGAAGGCAAAAATCGGAATAAATAAGGCAATTTCCTCCTGGATGGCCATAGCCACCACAAATCCGCCTAAAGCCAAGGAGCCGGTATCTCCCATAAACACCTTGGCCGGATAGGCATTAAAGCATAGAAAGCCCAGAAGTCCGCCCAAAACCGCCCCCATAAGGGGAGCCATATCCCCTGTTCCCAGGTGATTTTTCAAAAGTAAGAAAAACACAATCACCGCAGTTACAGAAGAGCAAAGACCGTCAATACCGTCCGTAAAATTTGCTCCCGTATCGGTAGCGGTAATAATAAAGAGGGAAATCGGGAAGAACAGAACCAGTCCCACACTGTAAGCTTCCTTACCAAAGAAAGGAATGCGAAAGGCTCCGCTATATTCCTTGGAATAGAATATATAGGAGATATACAGGATGGAAATAATCGTCTGGCACAGCATCTTCTGCCTTGGATTAAAGCCCTCGGACTGATGCTTTACCACCTTCAGGTAGTCATCAATAAAGCCTACTAACCCAAAGCCCATCCCCAAAAGGTAGGCCGGCAAAATATGGGGGTAGGTTCCCGCAAAGGGAAGACAGGCTACACTGATAGCAATCAAAAATAAGATGCCTCCCATGGTAGGCGTCCCCTGCTTTTTTAAATGACTGCCCGGACCGTCTTCTCTGACTTCCTGCCCAAACTTTAATTGATGTAAAAGCTTGATTCCCTTGGGCGATATCAAAATCATCAACAAAAAGGAAATTCCTAAGCTTACTCCCTCAATGAACATTTTCCTCCCCCTTTTCCTCCGATTGTACTTTATCTGCTTATTCCGGCTTCTGTGCTTTCCGCCGTACTGGGCAGCTCGTCCGGAACTTCTCCCTCGTCTTCCACCTTCTCATCTGTGTCTACGCTTCGCTTTACCGCTTCACTTTCTCCCGTAGACGTAGAAGTATTTTCCTTAGTATTCTTTGAAGAATTTTTTCCGGTATTTCCGGAGATACTTTCCTTCTTATCCCCCTCTGGACCCTCAGCATCTTCCTTTGCATCATTTCCTTCTACAAGACTCTCTCCCGTCTGTAAGTCCTTATTTAAAGATGCATTGGGATCCGTTTCTCCCTGTGGAGGAATGTTTAAAAACTGTAAGGCATCATTCATAATCTTCTGCTCAATTTTGGTGGCAAAAGATGCACTGGCCTGCGCCTCTCCCTCTAAGTTGGGAGTGTCCACCACCACATAGACCAAAAGTTGCGGATCCTCTACCGGGGCAAATCCACAGAAGGAAACCAGATAATTTTTCGCAGACCTTGGTAGTTTCTGGGCTGTTCCGGTCTTTCCTCCCACATGATAGCCTTGTATCTGTGCCCGCTTTCCGGTTCCTCCCTCTACGGTTTGGAATAAAGCCTCTCGTAAAAAGGCACTGGTATCTTCAGAAACGGTAACCCGCATAAGCTCCGGTTGTACATCCTTAATCACCGTACCGTTGGCATTTAAAATCTGCTTTACCACATGGGGTTTGTAATAGGATCCCCCATTGATGACACTACTAAATGCGGAAGCCATCTGAATCATGGTCACGTTAAAGTTTTGTCCGAAGGAATTGGTGGCCAGAGTGGTCTTTCCCAAGGTATCCGCCGTGTAAACCAAAGAGGCGGTATCCGCCTCTCCCGGAAGGTCAACGGTGGTTTTATCTCCAAAACCGAATACATGCTGGTACTTTACGAAAGTTTCCGCCCCCTCTGCAAAGGCAGTATTCATCATATAAACGTTACAGGATTGCATCAAAGCCTGCTCTGCATCGATGGTTCCATGGCCGTCTCTCTTAATACAACGAATTACCCAAGTATGCACTCCGTCACTTAAGGTTACTTTTCCATCACAGGTAAAAGTAGTTTTCGGCTTAATAACGGACTCCTCCAACGCTCCCGCTACAGTAAAGGGTTTCACCGTAGAACCGGGCTCATAGGTGTCGGAAATTACGGGGTTTCGCCATACCTCATTCCAAGCCGCCTGCCTTCCATAAGAAAGAAGCTCCTCTTGGGTAAAATACTGACTAACCTCTTCTAAAGAAATACTTTTATTTTCATGCTCTCTTTTATATACGATTTGGGCTTCTTTTTTTCCAAGCTCCAAAAGAAGACTCTCCGGATATTCCGCATCATCCAGCTTTCTCGGCTCATTTAAGTCATACTGCTTGGTGCTGGCCATAGCCAGGATTTCTCCGGTTTTCGGATCCATGACAATGGCGGAAGCTACCTTGGAACCCACATCCTGGGTTTGCCATTCCTGCAAATATTTTTCCACCGTCCTCTGAATGTTGTAGTTGATGGTGGTAACCAGGCTATTTCCGTCGGTAGCTTCCCGAATCACGGATTGCAGCTTCGTATCGGAATCCAGATATCCATAGGTTCTTCCATTGGTACCGATAAGGCTTTTGTTATAAAACTGCTCTACCCCGGCCTGTCCGCTTTCCCCGTCATCCGTAGTAAAGCCAATGATATTACAAGCCAAATTTTTATAAGGATAATATCTTCTATACTCTTCTTCAAAATCCAGACCCTTAATCCGGTCTTTCTTTCCATCTTTTTTGTACTGCTTATTTTGCTCGTCTATATAATCCAAAAATGCCGTCCGCTCTTCATAGGACAATCTTTTTTTATACTTATAGTAGGCACTCTTTTTCCCGTCCGGCAAAGCATCCTGCTTGGCAATATAGGCCCTAAGCTCTCCCGCATCCTCTTTAAAAAATTCCTCCACCGCCTTTAAACTGGCTTCCTCATAACGCTTGTCCTGATAAGAAGTCATGGTTCTGGCATCCACAATCAGATTGTAAACCTTCTGGCTGGTGGCCAAAATGGTTCCGTTTCTATCCATGATATCTCCTCTTTTGGCAGGAAGTACCTTGGAACCATATTGGGTTTGCCTTTGTCTTAATACCTTTCTGTTAAAAGCCTCGTTGTTGTTTCGTACAATCTGAAACAGGGCAAAGGTCAATAAGAGAAAGAGAATCAGAAAAAAGCAAAAACCGATAATCAGTTTTTCTTGCATATAAAACGGCAGAATTTTCGTCTGCCGTCTTCTTCTCTGTTCAGCTTCAGGATTTGGGGATGTTTTCATACTGCCTTACGTACTCACTTTCCGACTTTTTATACTCTATTACCTGATTTTCCCCCGGATATACCATCCCCAGTTCCTTGGTGGCAATTTCATAGACCTCTTCCGGATTCACGCTGGTATTGATAGCATTCTGCAAAGCGTCATTTTTCTGCCGCAGCTTATCCAAGCGGGTTTTCTCTACCTCAATTTTTCGAATTCTGGTATTTACCTCCGTCTGCAGCTGAATGTAATGAAAGCATAAACCGCCCATCACAAACATCATCGCTGTAACGCAAAATACCAAGAACAGATTGGCAGAAGTTTTTTCCTTCAGTCTCTCCTGCTGCAAAATGTGATTCTTCTCTCTTTCCCGAAGAATCTTGGCTCTTTCCTGTAAGACCCGTCTTTCCATGCCGGAAGCAGCTCTTTTCTTTCTCTGCTCCTGCTTTTTCTCTATTTTTTTCTTTTCTACTCGCTTCTTTGGGAGATACTGCTGTTTCACGGCCAAGCTTCCTTGCACATATTGCAGCTGTCTCCTCTCTCCCCTTTTCTTCATATACTCCCCTTTATTCCCCCGAAAATATCTTTATGCCCTCTGCGCAAGTTTTCCAATAACTTGTACAGCCGGACAATTTCTTACTCCTTTATGCTCTTTCAAAAATCCTAAGCTTCGCACTTTTTGCTCTGGGATTTTCTTCCATTTCCTCTTCACTTGGACAAATGGCTTTTCTGCTGATGACCTTGCCCAAACTTTTTCTCCCGCAGGTACACACCGGAAAGTCCGGCGGGCAAATGCAAGGATTCTCCGCGTCCTTGAAGCTTCGCTTTACAATCCTATCCTCCAGAGAATGGAAGCTGATAATACAGATTCTTCCTCCCGGATTCAAGGCTTCAATCATGCTCTTCAAGGAATTCTCCAAAACCTCCAGCTCCCGATTTAAGGCAATCCGGATGGCCTGGAACGTTCTTTTTGCAGGGTGACCACCCTGCAGACGAAACTTCATGGGAATGGCATGGGAAATGATTTCTGCCAATTCCTTGGTTGTTTCAATGGGTTTTTCCTGTCTTGCCAAAACAATGTGCTTTGCAATATTTTTTGCAAACTTGTCTTCCCCATAGTCCCTTATGATGTGAAACAAGGAGGATTCGCTGTAGCTGTTCACCAAATCCTTTGCACTAAAGTCCTGTCTTTGATCCATCCGCATATCCAAGGGTGCATCAAATCGATAGGAAAAGCCTCTTTCTTCTTCATCAAACTGATGGCTGGAAACGCCTAAGTCTAAAAGAATCCCGTCCACCTTTTCTATAGAAAGGGAAGATAGGATTTCCGGAAAATGCTCATAATTGTCCCTAATGATGTGAAGCTGCTTGGCAAAGGGCTTTAATCTTTCTGTTGCCGCCAGTATCGCATCCTCATCCTGGTCAATACCGATCAGCTGTCCCTTTTCCCCAAGTCTTTCCAAAATATGGAAGGAATGTCCTCCACCGCCCAGAGTGCCATCCACATAGATGCCATCCTTCTTGATGTTCAGACCCTCCATACATTCTTCAACCATGATACTTTTATGAGAAAATTCCATTATATGCCCATGCCTTCCATGTCTTTAGCCAACTCTTCCGTATCGGAAAAATCATTCTTCTCTTCATAGCTCTCGGCAGACCAGATTTCCGCATAGTCTCCCACACCCAGAAGCATCACATCTTTTTCCAATTCCGCCTTGTCCCGTAAGACCTGTGGAATGAGGATACGTCCCTGTTTATCACACTCCACCGACACTGCACTACCCAGAATATAACGCTTTAACTTTCTCGCCTTTTCACTGGTCATGGGCAAAGCCTGTAACTTTTCCTCCAACTTCTTCCATTCCGGAATTGCGTAGAGGGAAAGACAGCCATCTAATGAACGGGTTAGGAAAAATTCGCTATAACCATCCTCACGGAACTTGGCAGGAATCATCATCCTGCCCTTAGTATCTAAATTTAAATGATACTCTCCCGTAAACATACTTACCACTTTCTCCCACTTTTTCCCACTTCTCCATTATAATACCGAGTTTTCAGGGAAATGGCAAGACAAGATACTAGAATTTTCCCACTTCCTTCCCCTGTTTTTTCGAAAGAACAAAGAAGAAAAATCTCTAAATAGTAAAATGCGGAAAATTGTGGATAAAAGCCGTAAATTCAAAGCTTTCTCCGCTCTATGCTCCCGGAAAATCCAATAAGGAAAGAAGCAGTCATGTCAAAAAAGCATAAAAAAAGAAGATGAGCAAAAAGTCATCTTCTTAAAATTTATGTTTTTTATTGTTGGAGCATATTTTCTGCTGTTGGAGCATATTTTGCTATTGTCAGGGCAGGTTGTTCTATGATTTAAGCTAAACCGGCCAAAGCGAAAGGAAGCCGGCTCCTTGGATATTCATTTAGACATTGAAGCGGAACAGTACCACATCTCCGTCCTGCATCACGTATTCTTTTCCTTCCATACGCACAAGTCCCTTTTCCCTTGCCGCAGAAAGAGAACCGTTATCCAGCAAATCCTTGTAATTTACCACTTCCGCCTTAATAAATCCTCTCTCAAAGTCGGTGTGAATCTTTCCTGCTGCCTGAGGCGCCTTGGTTCCCTTCTTAATGGTCCAAGCTCTGGTTTCCTTCTCCCCTGCTGTAAGGTAAGACATCAACCCAAGCAAGGAATAGGAAGCACGAACGATCTTATCCAAACCGGACTCGCTTAATCCAAGGGACTCCAGATACTCGCCCTTTTCCTCCTCGGAAAGCTCGGAAATCTCCTGCTCAATCTGGGCGGAAATCACGAAGCTTTCGGAGTGGTTCTTCTTTGCATATTCCCGAACCTTTGCCACATGGGGATTGCTTTCTCCGTCATCCGCAAGACTTTCCTCCGCCACATTGCAGGCATAAATCACAGGCTTTCTGGTAAGAAGCCCGATGCTGTCCAGTAAAGCTCCCTCTTCCTCGTCTGCTTCAAAGTTAATGGCCAGTTTCCCCTCTTCCAGATGAGCATGAAGCTTTTCCAAAAGGGCATATTCCTTCTTGGCATCCTTATCATTATTGGCAAGCTTCTTGGTCTTTTGCATTCTTCTATCCAAAAGCTCCAAATCAGAGAAAATCAGTTCCAGCTCAATGGTTTCAATATCTCTGATAGGGTCTACGGAACCGTCTACATGAATCACATTGTCATCTTCGAAGCAACGCACCACATGCACAATGGCATCCGTTTCCCGGATATTTCCCAAGAACTGGTTTCCCAAGCCTTCTCCCTTGGAAGCGCCCCGAACCAGACCCGCAATATCCACAAACTCGATAACCGCCGGAGTGATTTTTTCAGAATGATACAGGTCAGACAAAAGCTTCAAACGCTCGTCCGGCACAGCCACTACACCCACATTGGGGTCAATGGTACAGAAGGGGTAGTTGGCAGACTCCGCTCCCGCCTTGGTAATGGCATTAAAGAGGGTGGACTTTCCCACATTTGGCAAACCGACAATTCCTAATTTCATTTTTACACTCCTATCTTCTAAATCGACAATTTATGACGAACTTTTCATACGTAATGGGAAATAATAAACCTGAGGTATTATACCATCCCCATGGAGTTCACTCAATAGGACTTTGTCGGTCCAGGCTTTATATAAACTGTGCCCACATAATAGGTACACATTCTAGAGATCCATCCTTTTGATAATCCTTTGTGTATAGCAATATTTCACGCATTATTCTTGCATTCTCATAAATATAGCCCAAGTTAGCCTGTAACTTACCATTTAAAAGCTTGGAATATATATCATTTTCTGTAAAATCCTTTCAAAACACTTGATACCTGATATCTGGATACATTTCCCATGAGCTGAGCAGGAATTGCATCAAAAAGTGCCGATATCTTTCCCCTTGAATCAATCTTACGAAAATCATCCTCCAGAGCCCAGCGAAATTCTTCATAATCTTATATTTCAATACCGCAAAATCGTCAATTTATATTTAGCCATTTTCCTCATATTCGTTAATTGTATTTGCTAAATCGGCCCATTGATTTACTTTCTGTAAAATTGTTCTATCTCCTGCATAAAACAATCCGATTTTTTTCTATCTAGGATGATACTTACCTTCTCCAACTTATTTAGTTTCTTCTCATGCAAACCATAAAAAATGGGATTCCTAACTTTTATGGTCATCTTCAGACAATGAAACGGACGCTTCTTCGTTTTTATTTGTTCTATATCTTCAAGTTTAAATTTAAAATGTAATACAC
>NZ_CAUTEG010000058.1:0-15408 GCF_963537195.1 Oribacterium sinus
TTTCATATGCATACTTTGCCTTCATATGTTCCAGCTCTTCATCAAATAAATGCAAGTTATCATTATTTTCTGCCATTCTCTCAAGCCATATTTTGGCATTCACCAAATCATTATTTTCAAGTGCTTTTTTAAAGAAGTTTTTTGCATATCCATAGCCCTGATTCCATTTATCTCCCGACTCCGGGAATGCTCTCCAGCCTTTATCAGCAATTTCAAATCCCTCTTTTAAATTACCTTCGTTGATTTTAGTTACTGCATCCTTACCGTATTCTATGACATTTGCATATCTTTCATCATCAAGTAACATATCTTATTCCTCTCGGGCATTTTCTACTTTTTATAATTTTACCACTAACGCCAGCTTCTGTCCGCATAATATGCCAAAAGTTGATTTTGCTTCATTTTTAAACTTATATACCTTATTGCATTATTTATTTATTTTCTTTATAATCATTATAATATAATTCTGTTCAGAAAATCCTGACGTCTTTTCTCCAACATTTATCCGCTCTTGGATTTTCCACAGAATCGTTCTGGCACAGTAAAATATTTTTCAAAAGGAGAATATCATTATGGAACAATCCAAAAAATTCTTTCCCCTCTTACTTTGCTCTGTCTTCTTTACTCTTACATTATCCTTTGTTTGCTTTGCAGGAAGTTGGAAGCAGGACGCCAAAGGCTATTGGTATCAAAATGATGATGGAAGCTACCCCAAAAATACCTGGCAATGGATTGATGCGGATGGAGACCACATTGCGTATTGCTACTACTTTGACGCTGATGGCTATTGCTTGCTGAACCAAAAAACTCCGGATAACTATATGGTAAGCTCCAGTGGAGAATGGATTTTTAACGAGCTTTATTTTCCGGCAACAAAGATTGTGAATACTCCCGATGTGGATGCCAATGTACTCCCCTATTTAGCCGTTTCTATCCATTATGTCATGTTTGACCCCTTTGATGAGAAAAGAAGCTTCTCTGTAGATTTTACAGACAAAAAGCCTAGTGATGAACACACAAGCCAAATCTTCTCGGTACTATCCGATCCCTATTATGCACAAAATAGTTTCCCGGACTATGCGGCTAAATTTCTGAAAACATACAATTCTGAGGGTGAGAAAGCGATGGCCTTGGATTGGGCTAACTATAAAAAAGTAAGCGAAGATTTATTGGGAACGCAAATCAGCAAAAGGGCCTGGGACTATGTCATTAAGGGAGGAACGATAGCCTATAATCTGGTCAATAAGGATACCGGCCTTTTCGGTTTAGGAGATTTTGGGACAGAAACACCATACTTTAATGCAGAAAGTGTTTCCTTCGAAGATGGAAAATGGATTGTAAAAGGAAAATTTGCTTTCGTCTTTATTGAGGGGGGAGCCAGAAAATACTCTTACCGCATCGTTGCAGAGGAAAATCCCCATAGTATTTTCGGACACCTGACTGTACAAAAATTAAAAGTAACAAAGGAATAAAAGAACTTCGCTAAGCTTATAGAAAAGCTAAACTATCAAAAATCCCAGACCTTGCAGTCTGGGATTTTATTGCTATTTTTGCCTCCATTTGAAGGATTCTGATGATTTCCGCCACAGGGAGCATTCTCCGAAGCTTTGCAATTCCAAAGCTCTCAGTATTTAAATTCTTTTTAGTTATCTCCTGCATCTTCCTCAGACAGAGTAAAGGTAAATCTCTTCTTGATTTCCTCATCGGATGCCAGGTACTCATCATAGGTGGTGAGCTTATCAATAAGCTTTCCGTCAATGATTTCCATGATACGGTTTGCAGTAGTTTCCACAACCTGATGGTCACGGGAAGCAAAGATGATAACGCCGGGGAAGTTCTTTAAACCGTCGTTCAAGGCGGAAATCGCTTCCATATCCAGGTGGTCTGTAGGCTCATCCAAAATCAGGACATTGGATCCGGAAATCATCATCTTGGAAAGCATACAACGAACCTTCTCTCCTCCGGAAAGGACATTGACCTTCTTTACACCGTCATCTCCCTTAAAGAGCATTCTTCCCAAATATCCTCTTACGAACTGGGTATCCTTGTCCGGAGAATACTGGGTAAGCCATTCCACAATGGTGTCCTCGGAATCAAATTCCTTGGTATTGTCCTTCGGGAAATAGGACTGGCTGGTGGTTAATCCCCACTTATAATCTCCGGAATCCGGCTCCATTTCCCCTGCAAGAATCTGCATCAGTACAGTCTTTGCCAACTCGTTGGGGCCAACCAAAGCTACCTTATCGGTACGATTTAAGATAAAGCTGATATTGTCCAAAACCTTTACACCGTTAATGGTCTTGGTCAGGTTGTTCACTTCCAAAACGTCATTTCCGATTTCACGGTTTGGCTTAAACTGGATATAGGGATACTGTCTGGAGGATGGCTTAATGTCATCCAACTCAATCTTCTCCAAAGCACGCTTTCTGGAGGTCGCCTGCTTGGACTTGGAAGCATTTGCTGAGAAACGCTGGATAAATTCCTGCAATTCCTTGATCTTCTCTTCCTTCTTTCGGTTGGCTTCCTTCTGCTGACGAACAATCAACTGAGAGGACTCAAACCAGAAATCATAGTTTCCGGCAAAGAGTGTAATCTTTCCGTAGTCGATATCCGCAATATTGGTACAAACCTTATTCAAGAAATAACGGTCATGGCTGACTACAATCACGGTATTTTCAAAGTTAATCAGGAAGTCCTCCAGCCATTCGATAGAGCCCAAGTCCAGGTGGTTGGTCGGCTCGTCCAAAAGCAGGATGTCCGGATTTCCGAAAAGTGCCTTAGCCAAAAGTACCTTCACCTTCTCGGAACCCTTTAGCTCGTTCATCATTTTGTGGTGAAGCTCCGGACCGATTCCCAGACCGTTTAACATGGTCTCCGCATCGGACTCCGCATTCCAGCCGTCCATCTGGGCAAATTCCCCTTCCAGCTCTGCTGCACGGATACCGTCCTCGTCGGAAAAATCCGCCTTTGCATAGAGAGCATCCTTTTCCTGCATTACCTCATACAAACGCTTATTTCCCATGATTACAGTGCTAAGTACGGGATAAGCATCATATTTAAACTGATCCTGTTCCAATACGGACAAGCGCTGTCCCGGGGTAATGATGACTTCACCGGAAGTGGGCTCCAAGGCTCCGGATAAAATCTTTAACAAGGTGGACTTACCGGCACCGTTGGCACCGATTACCCCATAACAGTTCCCCTCCGTAAACTTGATGTTGACCTCTTCAAAAAGGGCCTTCTTCCCTACACGATAGGTTACATTACTTGCTGCAATCATTTTTCCCCTCTCTGCTTCCGATATTTCGGAACTTTTCTACAAAATGGCTTTTTCCCACCTATTATAAGGGGAAAGCGGAAGAACTGGCAAGGGGAGTAGGGCTTTTCCCCAAAAAAGTTCTTTATTAATAGGCTTTTAAGCATCCGAGCGGCCGTAGCCGTTCTTCATCTGGCAGCTGACTTCATAGAGTACTTTATCCAGTACGTCTTCGGTTTCTTTCTTTACCATGTCTGCTATCTTTTCATTGCATTCTTCTAATAGGGAGGAAATTCCTTTTTTCTTCTTTCCGTGCTTTTCCAGCTCTTCCTCAAAGGCCTTCATAATCGTATATGCCTTAGTGGGCACCTTGCTCTGGTAACGTTCAATATGGGAGCGGCAGTGGCTGTATTGGCTATCTGCCAAAGCTCCGATAATGCGATTTGCCCAGTAGAAGCTTTCCGTAGTTACCTGCTTTTCCGTATTGGCAAAGTATTCCGGAGTCTTATCGATATTGGCATAGAAGGGCACAAAGGCGTTGAAGGTGTTGGAGCCGAAGCATACCCATTCCAAAACCGCATATTCCTTAGGCACATTCGGACGAATCTGGGTAAGGCTTAGGAAATTGTTTCTGCTAATCCCGATGGGACGGTACTTTCCTCTTTCCTTTTCCTCCCCGTATTTTCCGTAGCAGTCGTAGGGAGTACCTTGAAAATGTGCGGAAAGGATATATTTTACATCCTCCGGAGTAATCTTTAATTCCGGGCATAAGCACCAAGGAATGTCATCGGACTCCGGGGTAAACTCCGCATTTTCCCCTTCGAAACGGAAGGTATTTCGGTTAAAATATCTTGCCATATACCAGGCTCTTGGGCTGTTATACACATGGTCCGCATCGGAATGGGAGCCGAAGCACTCTCTTGGATTAATCCAGTCTCCCCCGGTCTTTTCGATTTCGTCTTCAAAGCGAAGATCCAAATGATTTTTCCTAATAAATTCCTTTAAATCCTTAGAGCAGATATATTCTTCCTGCTTCCCAAAGGCATCTTCAAAATCAAAGTAGTCAATCCCCAGCTGGTTTGGCATCATCACATAGGCATTGTCCGGCACTCTTCTGGCAATGAAGTGATGTCCGCCAATGGTTTCCAGCCACCAGATTTCCTCAGAATCGGAAAAGGCAATGCCGTTCATCTCGTAGGTTCCGTACTGCTCCAGCAGCTCACCCAAACGAAGCACACCCTCTCTTGCAGAGTGAATGTAAGGAAGCACCAAAGTAACTAAATCCTCTTCACCGATTCCGCCTATTTGCTCCTCTTCTCCGTCTTCCGCCTTCTTATACACTACCAAAGGGTCTCCGGAGAGCACTCGTTCATTACTGGTAATGGTTTCCGTTGCGGTCATGGAAACATTTTCACTGTTTACCCCTGCTGCACCCCAGATGCCTTCTCCCGCCACTGCATTGGGCATGCAGGTATAGCGAAGGGGATTCTTAGGAAGGGGAATGGTCACATGGGACAGTACCGAGGTATAAGTCTCACCCTGGTCTTTGGGTTCCACCACTATAAACTTCTTAGGGGAAAATGATCCTGAGCCGGAATCCTCGTTTCTTGCAATCATGGTGGATCCGTCGTAGGATGCCTCTCTTCCTACCAAAATCGTTGTACAAGCCATCTTCTGCCTCCTTTATGTCTTATCCTTTTGTTCTGCTGAGGGTTTGTGACATTGCTTTCTGCCTTTAACCTCTATTTGTTCTGTTTTTTAGTATACCCCATTCCTAAGGGCTTTTCTATAGACGGAAAGATTCTTTCCCTTTTCATCCATTTGTATAATTTTAACAAAGCCATAAAAAATAATATTTATTCTTATTTACTCTTTGTCTTAGTTTAGGGCTTAATTAATTTTGTATCTTGCCGATAATCTAATACTTACACAGAACCGTAAGCAAAATACCATTATCTTAAACTGTTAGTATGCAGAATAGTATGCAAAAACAATGAAGACCAAGATATTGGACTCATCCTAGGAGGGGATTATGAAAAAGAGATGGAACCAGTCCACTAAATTAGCCTTTTTTTCGATTGGGAGTATTCTGCTTTTGCTCCTTACCGCATTTGCCGGTGTAGTAAATAAGGTGCAAAGCAAAAAAGCTACAGAGCTTATAAAGGAGCAGTTTGAATTAACCGTGGCTGCCGGAGACTATTCCGATGGTAGTGTTACCCTGAGTAAAACCTCCAGAGCCTATGCCGCAACAGGCGATAAGGCTTATTTAGATGCTTACAACAAGGAACTGACCGTGGATAAAAACCGGGAAAATGCCGTGGAGGTCATGCATAAATACGGTTTAAGCGAGTCCGAAGAGGCCACCTTAAAGGGAATGTCCGATGCCTCTACCTATCTTGCCGGTTTAGAGGCTCAGTCCTTTACCATGGTGGAACAGGGAGATCTTAAGGGAGCCTTGGACTTACTCTACAGTAAGGACTATCAGGAGAAGGAGCAGGCGGTTTCCGATGACTATGACACTCTTTATGATGAGGTAGCGGAAAGAACCCAGGGAGAGAGTCATGCTGCAGAACAAATGGCGGCCCTGACCCAATTTCTCAGCCTTTTCCTCCTGATTCCCACCATTATTTTCGTACTCATAACCGTGTTCTTCGTTCGGACAGAGCTGATGAAGCCTCTCCTTGCTATCAAAAATTGTATGCTGGGACTTTCTCAGGGTGAGCTGATGAATACCCATTTGGCTCTTCCCGTAGATGAAACCGAGGTGGGAAGCACCGTAAAGGCCATTAAGGATATGAATGCCCACTTAAAGTCCGTTATTGCGGATATCGTAAGCCGTTTAGGCAATATGGCTGCCGGAAATTTCCGGGATGAAGCCGCTTGCCCGAAGATGTACAAGGGAGATTATTCCGCCATCTGCGATTCCTTGAAGACTATCCAGTCCATGCTGAAGAGCACCTTGCAGGAAATTGACAATGCCTCTAAAGAGGTCAATGCCTCCGCCAAGGAAGTTTCCCATGGCAGCGATGTGCTTTCTCAAGGAGCCGCTGAACAGGCCAGCTCCTTGGAAGAGCTTTCCGCTACCATTCAGGCCGTATCCGATCAGGTACGAAACAATGCAGACAATGCGGAAAATGCCGCTCTCCTTTCCAAAACCACAGAGACGGAGCTGGAGTCCAGCAGTACACAAATGAATGCCTTAAATGACTCCATGAGCGAAATGAACCATACCGCTCAGGAAATCAGCAACATTATTCATACTATTGACGACATTGCGTTCCAGACCAATGTCTTAGCCTTAAATGCAGCCGTTGAGGCGGCAAGAGCCGGAGAATTCGGCCGTGGCTTCGCCGTGGTTGCGGATGAGGTTAGAAACCTTGCCGGAAAATCCGCAGAGGCGGCAAAGAACACCACCGCCCTCATTGAAAACACCGTCCGCTCCATCGAGACCGGTTCTCAAATGACTGAGGAAGCCACAAAGTCCCTAGCACAGATTGTGAAGCGTTCTCAGGAAATGCATGAGAAGATTACGGAAATCGCAAGCCTTTCTCAGAGCCAGTCCAAATCCGTGGAAGAAATTGCCCAGGGCTTGGAACAGGTATCCGCTGTGGTACAGCATAACTCCGCTACTGCGGAAGAGTCCGCCGCCAGCAGCGCAAAGCTTTTCGATCAGGTACAAAACATGGAAGAGCTTTTGGCAAAGTTCAAGTTATAAGGCTCTTCCTAAAATCAAATTGCATACTTCACTTATAAAGCTATGCTATAGAGCTAAATATAAAAGCAATTCAGGAAACTATAGATTTCATTATGCTATCCCTCCATCGCCCGGGCTTTTTGGTTCGGGTGATTTTTTTGCTTATATCGAGTATCCCTCGCAAAGTGTGCGATATCTCGTTGCCTCCCCCCCGGCTAAAGGTTTCCGAGCCTTCACTCCTCTGCCCGCCACAGTTCTTCCGGGCTTTTCCCTCAGCCCCGACCGAATTCCCTCCCCCCATTGACCGACCGGAAAAATGGTCTTATTATCAAGATGTTTATCTCGTTGGCTAATCTATTGGAGGATAAAAAATGAAATTTAAAGATATGCCCTATGAGCGCATTTCCGTGGAAAGCATTAAAGAGGAAATGAAGGCGCTGATTCAAAAGCTGAAGGAAGCCAAGGATTTTGAAGAGGCGGAGGCTCTTTTCTTAGAAAATGAAAAGCTGCAAGGCCATGTATTTACCATGTGCAACCTTGCCCTGGTTCGCCACTCCATTAATACGGAAGATAAATTCTACGATGAGGAACAAAACTATTGGAACAATGCCTATCCTCAGATTCAGGAATTTAATCAGGAATGGACTAAGGCACTTTTAGACTCTCCCTTTAAAGATAATTTTGCCAAAAAATATGGGAACATCATGTTCCTGAACGCAGAAATCGACTTAAAGACATTTTCCCCGGAAATCATCCCCATGTTGCAGGAGGAAAATGAGCTGACCACCGCCTATGAAAAGCTTCTGGCCAGTGCACAGATTCCCTTCGAGGGAAAGATTTATACCATTTCCCAGATGTCTCCCTTTAAAAATGACAAGGATGATGCCAGAAGACTGGCTGCCTGGAAGGCGGAAGGACAGTGGTATAAGGATAATCAGGAAGAGCTGGACCGTTTGTATGACAAGCTTGTACATCTTCGAGATCAAATGGGGAAGAAGCTGGGCTATACCGACTTTACCGAGCTTGGCTATTACCGGATGAGAAGAAACTGCTACGACAAGCAGGATGTGCAAAAGTTCCGTGAGGCCGTGCAGAAGTATGTGGTACCCGTTGCCGCAAAGATTTACGAAAGACAGGCAGATCGACTGGGCAAATCCTATCCCCTAAGCTATGCGGATGCGGCCATTGAATTCCGCTCCGGAAATCCGAAGCCAAAGGGAAATTCGGACGAGATTGTTGCCTCCGGAAAGAAGTTCTATGACTGGCTTTCTCCGGAAACGTCAGAATTTTTTAATCACATGATTGATGATGAGTTAATGGATCTGCTCTCCACCAAAGGAAAGCAGGGTGGGGGATATTGCACCTCCTTCCAGGACTACAAGACACCTTTCATCTTTGCCAACTTTAATGGCACCCAGCATGATATTGAGGTGATTACCCACGAGGCAGGTCACGCCTTTGCCGCTTACCTGAATCGCAATCGGGTGCCCTATGAGTGCATTTGGCCCAGCCTTGAGGCCTGCGAAGTCCATTCCATGTCCATGGAATTCTTTGCGGAGGCATTTTCCCAGGAATTCTTCGGGGAGGATGCCGGAAAATACAATTATTCCCACTTGGCAGACGCCTTATGTTTTATTCCTTATGGCACCATGGTGGATCATTTTCAGCATATCGTGTATGAAAACCCGAATCTCAGCCCTGCAGAGCGACACGCCAAATGGAAGGAGCTGGTACAGATTTATCAGCCCTGGTTCAAGCTGGATGGAGAAATTCCTTTCTATAGTGAGGGAGAGGGCTGGCAGAGACAGCACCACATCTACTCTTCTCCCTTCTACTACATTGACTACTGCCTGGCACAAACCGTTGCTCTCCAGTTCTGGAACCTGATTCAGAAAGATCAGAAGGAAGCTTGGCAGCACTATATGGCTTATACCAAGCAGGGCGGTTCCGTGGTTTTCACAAAGCTCTTAAAGAATGCCGGTCTGGAAAGTCCCTTCCAGGAGAGCTGCCTCAGGGGAATCTGCGATACCGCGGCGAAATATCTTTCAGACTATGATTTAAGCGGGATTGCATAGGGAAAATGCTTAGCCTAGCTGAGGAAAGAGAAAAAGCCCGGTAGTTAAAAAGTACGCTTGATTCAAGTTTTTGAAGAAGAGCGAACAGTCTACTAGTGAGAAAAAATAACTAGACTTATTTGATAAGCAAATGGAGAAAGTTTAGCTAATGAAACAGAATAATAAAGCACTGGAAGAGCTGATTGCGGAAATCAAGGCCCTTCCGGAAAATCAAAGCTATACAGAACGGGGTATTCCTCCCATTTTTCAGTTCCATGAAGAGTCCCGGATTCTTCTGGTGGGGCAGGCTCCCGGCAGGAAGGTGGAGGAATCCGGCATTCCCTTCCACGACCTTTCCGGAAAACGCCTGATGGAGTGGATGGGCATTTCCGAGGAAGTCTTTTATGGAAAATCCATCTCCATTATCCCTATGGACTTTTACTATCCGGGAAAAGGAAAGGGTGGGGATCTTCCACCCCGCCCCTTTATGCGAAAATATCATGATGCGGTAGCCGCACTTCTTCCCAAAGTAAAACTTCGGATTTTGATTGGAAAATACGCCATTGCCCACTATGATCCGAAGGGGGCAAAGCTCCCCTTAAAGGACTTGCTATATCCTTACGGAGAAGCATGGGGTAAAGACCCTAGGACAAATTCTCTGCTGTTGTCGGGACAGACATCTTCGGAAATACTGAATTTTCCCTTGGTGCATCCCAGCCCTCTAAACTATGGATGGATCAATAAAAATCCCTGGTTTATGGAAAGAAATGTGCCGCTATTGCAAGAGATGGTGAAGGAATTATTATAAAAGAGTTGTTGTAAGAAAATTGTTGTAGGAAAATTACTATAAGAGAATTGCGGTAAAACACCAGACGAAAACATCCACTTTACTTTATAAAGAGGAGGATAAACGATGCCCGAAAAGCATACAGATTTGAAGGACAAGTTGCAGCATTTATACCGGCAATGTCGAGAGACATTATCTCCGGAAAATATGATTTTGTTTGACGAAATCGATTTTGAAAATGGTGATGCGTTTAAGTTCTATATGACCCTATCTGAATTATTTCTTCAGGAACAACAAGAAGATTTGCTAAAAAGGAAAGAACAGGCCAATGGAAAACAATAAGAGATATACAATTTTTGCAGGCGTTAACGGAGCCGGAAAATCCACATTATACAGCTTGTTAAAACAGGCAGAGCTTGGAGAACGAATCAATGCGGACGAAATCTTATTTAGCAATGGCTGGGACTGGCGAGACGAAAAAGCGCAGTTTAAATCCATGCGCATTGCCGTAGATAAAATTAATCGCTGTATTCAATCCGGTACTTCCTTCAATCAGGAAACCACCCTCTCCGGTATTTCCATTGTGAAAACCATCCAAGCCGCAAAGGAGCAGGGATTTTTCGTGAAAATGTGTTACATCGGTTTAGAAAGTCCCGAATTAGCTATTGAACGGGTGGCAAAAAGAGTAACGGAGGGCGGCCACGGCATCAAAAAGGAAGACATCCGAAGGCGCTATGAAGCCTCCCTGAAAATGCTAAAAGACGTAGTGCCTTTATGTGATAGTGTTACTTTTTATGACAATACCGTCAGATACAAAAAAGTGGCCAATCTGAATAACAAGCATTTACAAGTGAAAGAACATGATATTCCATGGTTCAATCGGGCGATGGAATGGATATCTGAAGCCAGATTTATTGTATAATTTAGGTAATAATATATTATTTATTTTGTATAAGGTGAGAGAAGGTTTATAATCTAAATTTTAATTCAGTCGAATTCGACCGAATTAAATCCGAAGCAGGATATAATTCATTTACCTTATAAAATCCTTAGAAAATAAAAAGCTTATATCTAGAGATAATTTGTAGGAGAATATATAGCAGTATTTTGGACTTTCTTGATATTAATAGGAGAGAGACTATGAGCCAAGTATTTAAACAGGATTTAACAGATACTGCAGATCGTCCTGGTGGTATATTTTTTGTTGAATTGTTAATGGCGGAGCATTGTGATATGCCTGACCGTGAGCACATGGTTGAGGTGTTTACAAAGCACTTGGGCACTGTTGATTGTTTTAGTTATGGGGCGGATTCAGCTGGTTTTGCACCTCGAAATTATAAATGACAATCCTGTTGGTGATGGTGATACTATTAGCGGCCTAGAGAATGGGGAATTGGATTCAAATGTGCAATGGACATTGCAGTATGAGGATTCCCTAGTTCAACCGGTGAGAGCAGTGCTTGATGTAAATATGGGTGAATATGCTTCTGGAACTCGTTAGTTGTTAATCGATGAAAGGTGAGAGTGTTATGAGTAATCAACGTATTTTTGATATGGAACTTGTGAAAGTTGAAAGTTTGGAGAATGCTGTTAGGACGCCATTTTATCAAACTGATTCCACAGGTGGTTCAGTTTGGGTTATTAAACCTGGTCAAACCTTACCAAAGCATTATCATCATAATTCTGATGATATATGGGTTGTATTGCAAGGAACAGGGGTATTTTATCCAACGCCGGATACTGAGGTGCCTTTTACAAAGGGGCAAGTTATAGTATCTAAAAAGGGTGAATGTCATGGTGCAAAAAATACTGGAACGGAAGATATTGTCTTTGTGAGTATCGTTGCTCCGGTGCCTGCTGATTATGATCCTGTTTATACTAATTAATATGAAAGCCCATAACGAGATACCGTATACTTTGCCAGCAATATCTCGTTAAAATTCAAAAAATGGGAATTATAGAAGTTATGCTCTATAATTTCCATTTTCACTATAGGGAAAGAGCATATAGAAAGGAAAAATAATGTTTCAAAGCCTGATGGATATTCGGAAAGATACGCCGCAAGATATTTTAAACTCATTAGTTGAAATAGCAAACAAGGCTTTTGATAATAGAGCCGGAAAAGTGGAAAATACAAGCAAGATGCCTTATCGCCTTATTTATAGAGGAGAGGATAATCTTTTCAGCTGCTTACAACTGGGAATGCTTGCATTGGAAAAACAGTCCGATTTTTTAGACTATGTGATTTCTTGGAAATGGATTGATGAAGAAAACCCAAGTGAAAACGAGGATATATTGAAGGAAATCCGTACACCGATAAATTAACCTTTTAAGTACATTGTTTTAAAAGGAGGCTGCATGACAAAAGAAGAAATTTGGGAAATGACCCTTCCAAGATACTTGCGAAATGATATAGAAGCATACATAAAAGGAGTAGAAGAAAATTCAAGTCTCCTGGATTGTCTTTGGGGAGAAGTCTACGGATCTATAAATTCTGCCCTATACAGTTATGTAATATCTGATGAACAGGCAAGATTTTTACGAAAAAAATACTTAGGCATCAATTTGGAGGACGACGAGCATGTCGATTGATTTTACGGATTGCCCGGTAAATAAACTTCTTTGGTATGGAGGTGCAAATGGGAAGAAAATAGGCATTCAATATGATAATGAAAGCTATATGCTGAAGCTCCCTTCCTTCGTTAGAAACAGCTTGAAGCAGGATAATGATAATAGTTCTATCAATGAATATCTTTCTTGCCATATCTATGAAAGCATAGGGATAGATACCCAGAAAACCATTCTTGGAACATATAAAGATAAGCTTGCCGTAGCCTGCAAAGATTTTACCGATGATGGCTCTGTATTAAAGGATTTTGCTTCCCTCAAAAATTCTATTCTCAGTAATACAGAGAGTGGATACAATACTGAATTAGATGGTATTTTAGAAACTATACAAACACAAAAAGTCATATCCGGCAAACTGCTTGAAGAACGTTTTTGGGATATGTTCATTGTAGATGCTTTCATTGGAAATGTTGACAGGCATAATGGGAATTGGGGATTTCTTATTAACAAGTCGAAAGGGATCATACACTTAGCTCCCGTGTATGACTGTGGCTCTTCCTTATATCCTAATCTCACTGAAGCCGGCATGAAAAATATCCTTTCCTCGGAAAGGGAAATGAACGATAGAATTTATGTTTTTCCAAGTTCAGCAATTCAGTATAGAAATAGAAAAATTAACTATTTTGAATTTCTAAACACTAGCGATTATACCGCTTGTTTGAATGCTCTTAAACGAATTTATCCCAAAATCGATATGGATAAAATTAATGCTATTATTGAGAGCACCCCGTATATTTCAGGTATTCAAAAAGATTTCTATCGAACTATGTTGGCACAGAGAAAAGCAAAGATACTTGATAGCGCAATAGAAAGAGGAGAAAGAAAATGAGATACGTTTATCCTGCAGTTTTTACACCTGAAGAAAATGGACAATTTTCCGTAAACTTTCCTGACTTAGAAAACTGTTACACCTGTGGAGATGATTTAGTAGATGCTCTTTATATGGCTGAGGATGTTCTAGCTATGACATTAGTAAGTTATGAAAACAATAGCACTCCTATTCCGACTCCCTCTAAAAAGCTAAATTTAGAAGACGGCGAATTTCAAAACTTTATTGTTTGCGATACAGACAGTTATAGAAAGCAAAACATTTTTATACACTGATGGAATTGTTATACAATTCATGCGGTGCGATATCTTGGCCACCTTCCCACTCTACGGAATGGTTTGCAACCCTTACTTTTTTAAATGTTTCAAGGTCTTTTAATTCCCCATACCACGCCCCGCTTATGTATGGCGAGACATCAAAGATTTTCTTTTCCCCGTTTTCGTATAAAAGCAAAAGCTTATAGTCGTCCTTAGGAGAAACGCTCAATAATTCAGGCTGTAACATATCCCCCCCTATTTTAAAGGCTCAATAGTAAAAGTTTTTTCGCCCTTCTCCAATAAATCCCAGTTAGCCAAAAGGTCATCATAAAGAAAAGAAGCCTGTGAAATCAGGCTTCTTTTTTATCTTCGAGAGCGCGAGACGGGAATCGAACCCGCGACCTTCTCCTTGGCAAGGAGACATAGTACCACTCTACCACTCGCGCATGTGTGGCAAATGCCCAGAACCGGAATCGAACCAGTGACACGAGGATTTTCAGTCCTCTGCTCTACCGACTGAGCTATCTGGGCAAAAAAGCGGGTGATGGGAATCGAACCCACGTGTTCAGCTTGGAAGGCTGACATTCTACCATTGAACTACACCCGCATATAACCTTTAAAATTTTCAAGGCACGAATGGTATATTACAACATGGTTAGCTTCTTGTCAACAAATTTTTGAAAAAACCTAAAATCAAACTCCCAGCGCTGTTAAGGGTACCACAAATACCCCATCTTCTCTTTGATAAGCGGCATTGCTAAGGCCGCAAACCACACAGAGACTTTTAGGCTCTTTTCCCTTATTTTCCGCCGAAATTTCCTCTTTAATCTTCAAGAGATTTTTGGCTGCTTCATCGATTTGATTCGCTCCCAGCTTGATTTCGATTCCACACCACTCTCCCTCAGGAGTTACAATAACCGCATCCATTTCCCGATTACGATAATCCTGATAATGATATAGAGATGCGCCAAAGGATTCGGCATAAATCTTCAAGTCCCTCTCACACAGAGCCTCAAACAAAAATCCCAAGGTATTTAAATCATTTTTCAACATTTCCGGACTTGCATTGAGTAAAGCGCATGCTAAAGAAGGGTCAGCCAAATGCCGTTTTTCCGCCTGCTTTACCCGTATTGTGGAACGTAATTCTGCACCGTAAGGTTTTTGATTATCAATCAGAAAGAGCCTGTTTAAAATGTCCAAATAGGTTGCAACAGTCTCTACCACAATGTCTTCATGGTCAATGTCTTTGATATCATCCTTCAGCTTTTTATTACTCACTGTGGTGGCTTCATTTCTGGCAAGGGAACGAAGGAGCAGTTCCATCTTGTGCCGGTCTCTTTTCACTCCGTCTATACGCTCTATATCATCATTTAGAATTGCAGAAATATACTCCTTCGGCAGCAAAGCAGCTTGCTCCAAGGGCAAATCCTGATTATTCGGCCAACCGCCACGAATAATATAGTCAATCAAATCACTAAGCTGCACTTCTCCGGTAAGTTGGGATTCCAGACTTCCGGAGCAAATGCCCTTTAAGGAAACCTTTCCACTGGATTTTCCGCTTTCAAATAAAGACATCGGCCGCATTCTCAGGCGTGCAATTCGTCCTGCCCCACTGTGCAGGATGCCCTTCTGATTCGGTGTCGCAGAACCGGTTAGAATAAATCTTCCCTTTTCCTTTGATAAATCTACTGCAAAACGAACCGCATCCCAAAGGGAGGGAACCTCCTGCCATTCGTCCAACAGACGAGGAGCTTCTCCCGCTAAAACAAGAGACGGATCCAGTTCCGCCAGCTTTCTATTTTGAAAATTTCCTGTAGGGTCTGCCAAGTAAAACTCACTTCGACTATGGTAGGCAGAAGTCCAGGTTTTTCCGCACCACTTTGGACCTTCAATGCATACAGCA
>NZ_CAUTEG010000059.1:0-14316 GCF_963537195.1 Oribacterium sinus
ACCATCCTAAAGGAATTTATTCAGTGGGGTGTAACATATGTTTGACAAACCTACAGGACAAAAAGTCTTTCAGCTTTTCTGTATAGAGGCTTTTGTTTACAAAAACCGATTCCGCATGACCTGCCTTTGGTACCAACAACAAATCTCTCTTCCCCTTGGTAGCTTCATACATTCTTTCACTGTTTGCCGGCAAAATGTATTGGTCATCTTCTCCATGGATAAAAAGGATAGGCACCTGATTTTTTGCCAAAGAGTCGATGGGGCGGATGGCGGAAATAGGAATACCGAAATGAAGCTTGGCATATTGGTTCATAACCGGGCCGATAGCTGTTGGAATGTGACTGTATCGCCAGATTTCCTCCAAAACATTTTCGATATCGGAAAAACCGCAGTCAGCTACAGCGAAGGAAACATTTTGTACATCTTTCAATGAGGCAATTGTTGTGGCAGCTCCAAGAGATTCTCCATGCAAGCCAATCTCCGCATTCCTTCCCAGTTTTGCCTGAAAAAAATGTACTATTTCCGCCAAATCCTTTCCTTCCCTCACACTGTAGCTACAAAAAGTACTTTCATTTGCTCCATGCCCTCGTAAATCATAAATAATACAATTATAGCCTAAGGAAAGATAGATAGAGGCATACTTTAAACTTCCATATTGAGTATCCTTATAACCATGACTTATAATAACATATTTAGAAGAAGGGGTCGGGTTCTTTAAAATTTCTCCATGGAGCACATAAGAATCATAGCTTTTAACAGTAAACTCTTCTTTTTGCAAACCATTATAAAAGGAAGTATCATAATGTTCTCTTTGCCATTCCATCGACTCTTCCAGGCTTTGTCCTTCACCGTAGAATATATTTTTGCCAAGCATAGAGACAAAAGCTAAAAATAAAATTAAAATACTGATAAAAATCACAGCAAGGATAGATATATTAATATTTTTAATTATCATAATTTGCTCCTTTTAACGAAAAGGACTAGCCGTCCTGATCTTCAAAAATCTTCTCCAATAAAACAGAACACCTAGCCTTTGTCAGCTGAATATATTTTTTTAAGTAGTCAATATTTTCCTCTACACCGGTTTTCTCCATGCTTAGCTCTTTTTTACTCTCCATGCTTCTTTGACTCAAAAACACACTTTGCTCGGCAAAAAAGTTTTCCCTCTCATTTCCGGTGATATTTCTGCTGTAATAGCTTACCAGACGCTGCATTTCTTTATCGTAGAGTTCTCCGATTTTTTCATATCGTCTTCGCAGAGAGAGGTTTTTCTGCCAGCTTTCATCCTCTTCTATCTGATTCAATAGCTGAAATTCATTTTGAAAACGAAGATAGCTGTCGGAATCCGGCTCCTCCTCATCCTCTTCACTGGGAAGCAGGGAAAGGGGCTCCTGAACTTCTTCTCTGCTATTCCTGTTCTCCTCATAGCTTTTTAGAGCATTTTTCCAATGCCTGTGTAGGCCAAAGCTGACAAGACTCAGAAATAGGAAAAGAAGCAATAAGACCTTGAGATAAGCCATAAATTGTTTTCTGGGCATAATTATTCCGATAAATAAGCCGCTCTTACCTGAGGATCGGAAAGTAAGTCTCCGGCTTTTCCTTCTAATCGAATGTTTCCGGTTTCCAATACATAAGCTCTGTCTGCAATCATTAAAGCCTTGTTGGCATTTTGCTCTACCAAGAGTACGGTTACCCCGGACTCATGAATCTTTTGAATAATATCAAAGATTTCGTTTACGTAAATGGGAGAAAGTCCCATGGATGGTTCATCCAGTAAAATCATCTCCGGCTTTGACATTAAGGCTCTTCCCATAGCCAGCATCTGCTGTTCGCCTCCGGAAAGGGTTCCGGCTACCTGATTTTTTCTTTCCAAAAGACGGGGAAAATGATGATAAATCATATTCAGGCTTTCTTCAATTTCCTTTGAGTCCTTTCTGGTATAGGCTCCCAGCATCAGATTTTGGTATACCGTAAGGCTGGCAAAAACTCTTCTTCCCTCCGGAACATGAGCAAGTCCCTTGGAAACCAGCTTGTATCCGGGAAGCTTACTGACATTTTCCCCTCTATAAATGATTTCTCCCTGGGAATGGGGAATTAAACCGGTAATCGTTTGCAGGGTACTGGTTTTTCCGGCGCCGTTGGCTCCGATTAAGGTTACGATTTCTCCTTTGTTCACATGGAAATCCAAGCCCTTAATGGCATGAATCATCCCATAATGTACATGAAGATTCTTTACCTCTAAAATTTGTTCCATAATTACTCTCCTAAATAAGCCTTGATAACCTTTTCGTCATGCAATACTTCCTGGGTCTTCCCTTCTGTAAGGACTTGCCCGAAGTTCAGTACGGTAAGGCGATCACAGATGCCGGATACCAGCTTCATATCATGTTCAATCAATAAAATGGTCATATCAAAACGATCGCGAACCAGCCTTATGGTATCCATCAATTCTTCCGTCTCATTGGGATTCATTCCCGCCGCAGGCTCATCCAATAAAAGTAAGGAAGGATTGGTTGCCAGAGCTCTTGCAATTTCCAGCTTTCTTTGTTTTCCGTAGGGAAGATTTCCCGCCAAGTCCAAAGCATGCTCTTCCAGATGAAAAACAGACAATAAGTCCAGAGCTCTATCCGACATTTCCTTTTCTTTTTGAAAATACCGGGGAAGTCTAAAAATCCCTTCGATAAAGGAATAGGAATTTTCCTGGAAAAATCCTGCCTTTACATTGTCCAATACTGTCAGTTTATCGAATAATCGAATATTCTGAAAGGTTCTGGCAATTCCTTTTTTGTTAATCTCAATACAGGAGCTCCCTACAATATTTTTTCCATTTAAAAGAATTTCTCCTGTGTTGGGCTGGTAAACTCCGGTAAGCAGGTTAAATACTGTGGTTTTCCCTGCACCGTTAGGTCCGATTAAACCGTACAACTCTTTTTTTTCAATAGAGATATGGAACTGATCTACCGCCTTCAGACCTCCAAAGGAAATGCCTAAGGCGTTCACTTCTAAAAGACTCATGCATTCACCTCCTTACGGAACAAACGATGAAGAATATTCTCCCGAAAAGCAATAAAGCCGGGGGCGGAAGTAAATAGCATCATCACAATCAAAACAACGGCATAAATCAACATTCTGTAGTCGTTTAAGGAACGAAGAAGCTCAGGAAGCAAAGTCAGAACAACAGCTGCCAAGATGGAGCCGCGCATATTGCCAATTCCTCCTAAAACTACAAATACCAAAATCATAATAGACTGATTGTATCCGAAGTTTTTTGGCAAAGCTTGTAAAGAGCTTAAATTATGGGCATACAGTACTCCGGCAATTCCCGCGATGGCCGCAGAAATCGTAAAGCAAAGTAACTTCAGCTTTGAAGCGGGTAACGCAATACTTTCCGCCGCAATACGATTATCTCGAATCGCCATAACCGCTCTTCCTGTTCTGGAATGAATAAAATGCTGGATAAAGAGCATAGACAATAAAAGAAGAACTATTCCTACGGTAAAGTTACTGTACTTAGGCGTACCGGTGATTCCCTGTGCACCTTTAATGATCCACTTTCCCCCTTCTCCCAAAGCAACAGCTGTACCGTCCTTTAAGGAAAAATGCCAACCATTCTTATCCACCCCAAAATACAGAGCATTAATAATGTTTTTGATAATTTCTCCGAAGGCCAAGGTTACGATGGCCAAATAGTCTCCTTTCAGTCTTAAAACCGGAATACCGATTAAAAAGCCGAAGAATCCGGCTGAAATAGCACCAATGCACAGGGCGATAAAGAAAATAAGCATAGGAGGAAGAGCGCTTCCTTTTAAAAGCATGGAACAGCTGGCGGAGAAGAAAGCTCCTACGCACATAAAGCCCGCATGTCCCAGAGACAATTCTCCGGAGATACCCACCACAAGGTTTAGGCTTATGGCCAAAATAGAATAAATACACAGAGGAACCAAGAGTCCCTTCATTAGGGAACTTACGGAACCGGATTTTAGGAACAGCTGAACAACAAAGTACACGATAAGAATGACTCCGTAATTCAAAAAAATATCTTTGATTTTGTTCATTTGTACATTCTTCATCTTACACCTTCTCCATAATCTTCTTTCCTAAAATTCCGCTTGGTTTAATGAGCAATACAATAATCAATACGGAAAAAACAATAGCGTCCGACAGTTTGGAAGAAATATAGGCCTTGGACAGGTTTTCAAGAACGCCGAGTAAAATTCCGCCGATAAATGCTCCGGGAATAGAGCCGATTCCTCCCAATACGGCAGCCACAAAGGCTTTAATACCGGGCATAGCACCTGTGGTGGGAGTAAGGGTAGGATAAGCGGAGCATAGAAGAATTCCTGCCACACTGGCCAAAGCGGAACCAATGGCAAAGGTAAGAGCAATGGTACCGTTTACATTAACCCCCATCAAAGTGGCTGCACCCTTGTCCTCGGAAACCGCAAGCATAGCTTGTCCCGCCTTGGTTTTATGGATAAACAGTAATAAAACAACAGCAACTAAAATTCCCACCAAAATAGTGACCATAGTTTCTCCGGAAATCACCAACTGTCCTCCTGCCAGCTTCAAAGCAGGAAGCTTTACAAAGGACTGGAAGCTTTTGGGATTTGCTCCGAAAAGCAATAAAGCAAGATTTTGTAAAAGATAAGACACACCGATGGCGGTAATCAATACAGCCAGAGAATTGGCTGAACGAAGGGGCTTATAAGCTACCCTTTCCACTAAAACGCCAAGGGCGGTACAGATTGCCATACTAAAAAGAATAGATAAGGGAATACCCAATCCCATCTGGTTAAAAGCGAGAAAAGCGGCATAGCCTCCCACCATCAAAATATCTCCATGGGCAAAATTCAGCATTTTTGCAATGCCGTAAACCATGGTATAACCTAGGGCAATGATGGCATACACCGAGCCCAAACTGATTCCGTTTAAAAGATAGGAAATAAAACTCATCTTTTTCTCACTTTCTCTTGATGTAAATAGAAAGGGCAAGCCTCAGCATTGCCCTTTCCATAATTCTTACCGGTGGCCCAGGCGAAGCCTTTGACTTCCGGTGTATAACGACTTCTTAACTAAAGATTCAGGCAGAGCCTGTAGTCTTCCATTTATAAGACAATCATTATTCGGCAGATACGTAAGCTCCGTCCTTGATAATGACAGCCTTAGGCTCCTTATCCACGTCTCCGGCCTCATTCCACTTCATGCCGGTACCGGTAAGTCCATCCAGGCTAATCTCTGTCATAGCCTTCTCCATTGCAGTACCTAAATCGGAAACACTCTGATCAGGAGTCAAGCCGGCCTTCTCTACAGCTGCCTTAATAGCATATACTGCGTCATAAGCATCTGCTGCGAACTGAATCGGAGTCTCTTTATACTTTTCCTTGTAGTTCTTTACAAAGTTAACGGTTAAATCATCCTTTGCATCGGCAGCAAATGGAGTTAAAAGCATTAAGCCTTCTGCTAAAGAAGTGTCAAAATTTTCAACATTCAAGATACCATCCATACCATCACATCCGAAGAATGTAGGCTTGTATCCCATGGTGTTAGCCTGAGTAAGAACCAATGCAGCCTCGGTATAGTAGAAAGGAAGGAAGACAAGATCAGCTCCTGAATCCTTCATCTTCTGTAACTGAGTAGAGAAGTCCTTGTTGGAATCTGCAGTAAACTGCTCATCCGCAACAATTTCAAGATTCTGCTTTGGTGCCTCTGCGACGAAAGAATCATGTACTCCGGAAGAATAAACATCAGAGGAATCATAGATTATTCCAATCTTCTTTCCTAAGTTATGACCGGCAATATATTCTGCGGACTTCGCACCCTGTGCAGGATCGGAGAAGCATACACGGAATACATTCTTAGGAGCGGTAACTTCCACTGCGGATCCGGAGGGAGAAAGAACGAACATATTGTCCCCTTCCGCTTCCGTTCCTACTGCGATTGCAGGAGCACTGGTAGTCGGTCCTACAAGGAACTGCATTCCCCAGTCCTTTAAGCTGTTATAAGCATTGATAGCCTTTTCCTGATCATGCTCATCGTCAGCCTTCTTGTATTCAATCTGGTATCCGTTGATTCCGCCATTAGCGTTAATCTCATCAATAGCAATTTCAGCACCGTTTACTACGGCATTACCATATACAGCAGCGCCGCCGGTTAAAGGTCCCTGTCCGCCGATTTTCCAAGTTAATCCGCTCTTCTCGGATCCGGAACTCTCAGCATTTGCCTTGGATTCCGCTTCTGTAGCTTTCTTCTCTCCGCTTGCGCCTCCGCAGGCTACTAAAGATGCTGCCATCAAAGCGGCTAAAACCATAGATAATTGTTTTTTCATGTTAATCCTCCCTTATTTCACTATCAGTAAAATACTTTCCGTATTATAGGGAGAAGTTCTTTTCTTGTCAATTCTTTTTATAACAATTTAACATAAAAAAAGAGACAGATATAACCAAAAGTAATATCTGTCATAAATAGTATACTATGGAAAGCTGACCCCCGGACTTTCCGCCCGACTGTCCCTAAGCATAAGGTCCATTACAGCCTGCTTCGGGTTCTTTCCCTCAAATAATACCCTGTTTACTTCATGAACTATGGGCAGATCTACACCATACTTTGCGCCTAAGGCTAAGGCAGCCTTGGCAGCGTAAACGCCTTCTACCACCTGGCCCACTTCCTTCATGGCCTCTTCGTAGCTTAGTCCTTCTCCAATCAGGAAGCCTGCCTTACGATTTCTGGAATGCTTGGAGGCACAGGTTACAATCAGATCTCCGATTCCGGAAAGCCCGGCAAAGGTTTCCAAATGCCCTCCCATCGCCTGTCCCAGTCTGGCAATTTCCGCAATACCTCTGGTAATCAGTGCAGCCTTGGTATTGTCTCCGTAGCCTAAACCGTCTGCAATTCCGGCGGCCAGGGCTATGACATTCTTCAAAGCCGCACCGATTTCTACTCCCAGAACATCCTTATTGATATACACACGAAAGCTGTCGGATTGGAAAGTTTTTTGGATGGTTTTCGCACAACTTTCTTCTTTGGCAGCACAAACAATGGTGGTAGGCAGGAAGCGGGAAACTTCCTCCGCATGAGAGGGACCGGAAAGAACCGCCACAGGATTTTCCGGAAAAATCTCTTCCAAGATCTGGGACATGGTAAGCAAAGACTTTTCTTCTATACCCTTTGATACCGTTAAAAGAATCTGCTCTTTTTGAATGTAGTCCCTTACCTGCTCCGCAACAGAACGGGTAAACAAAGAAGGTACCGCGAAAATAACCATTTCCTTATCCTTTAGTGCCCTATCCAAAGAAGAAGTAATCTCGATATCATCAGCAAAGCTTGTGCCGGGAAGATTCTTCGGTTCTCTGGTCTTTTTCAGTTCTGCTTCCTCTTCTTTAGAATAGGTCCATAAGCTTAAGCTGTGATTGTTTTTTCTTAGCGTTATAGCCAAGGCGGAACCCCAGGTTCCTATTCCCAGAATGGCAATCTTCATAAAGACTCCTTTAATGTAAATAAATTTTTATATTGAGAAATCCTCGTTAAAGAAAAAGCTTATTGTTACAAAATACGCTTTATGCTCCTTTATTTTTTCTTCCCGAACTTATTTTCCGTACCATTCAATAATCGTTTCACATTTTCTCTATGCTGAAACAAACAAAGTAAGGCCAAAAAAAGACTTAATCCGCACATGGGCAGATAAATAGCTTCCGAAAACGGAAAAAGAATTCCCGATTTTCCCATAAGAAGCACGGATAAAAAGAAGACATAAACGGAAAGAACAGAGCCTAAGCTGACATATTTCGTTGTTAAAACAATCAGGATAAAAAAGCATAAAAGTCCCAGGGTATATAAGGGAGCCAAAGCAATCAACAAAGCGCCGGTGCAAGCCACACCTTTACCTCCCTTTACCCCGGGGAGGATAGGGAAATTATGTCCCAGAATGGCTCCAATACCGGTAAGCATTAAAATCAAGGTTTTCTGATCTTCATTTGCCGGCTTCCAAAATAAAATCATCAGAAATATAGGAACCATACATTTCGCAATATCCATTAAAAGAACCGTGATGCCGGCTCTTTTCCCCAAGGTTCGTAAAACATTGGTACTTCCCGGATTGCCTGAGCCCTGATGATAAATATCTACTCCCTGAGATTTCGCATAGAGATATCCATTGGGTATATTTCCGAAAATATACCCAAGGATAAAGCAAACACAAAGTTGAAGTATACTCATGACAATTAATCTTCTCCTCTTTCCCGGATAATAAAGCGAATAGGGGTTCCTCTAAAGCCGAAATTTTCTCGAATTTGATTTTCAATATATCTGGTATAGGAAAAATGCATCAGCTCCCTGTCATTAACAAAGATTACAAAGGTGGGAGGCGCAACGGAAGCCTGGGTAATATAGAAAAGCTTTAATCTCTTTCCCTTATCGGAGGGGGGCTGTTTCATGGCTGTTGCTCTTGCCAGAATTTCATTTAAAACACCGGTTTTAATCCGCATTACCTGATTGTCGTGAATCATATTCACCAATTCATAAATCTTATGAATTCTCTGTCCGGTTTCCGCAGAAATAAAGAGATACTCCGCATAGTCCATGTAAGCAAATTTCTCTTTCAGCTGCTTTGTAAATTCCTGCATGGTTTTATCGTTCTTCTCCACCAAATCCCACTTATTGACGGCAATAATAACACCCTTTCCGGATTCATGGGCAATACCGGCAATGCGGGTATCCCCATCGGTAATTCCCTCTACGGCATCAATCAAAACTATACAAATATCAGCCCTGTCCACTGCGGCAACGGTTCGGATCACGGAATAGCGCTCAATATCTTCCGTTACCTTCCCCTTTCTTCTCAGACCGGCGGTATCAATAAAGATATAGGGTGTACCGTTATAGGTCACTTCCGTATCAATAGCATCTCTGGTGGTGCCGGCTATGTCCGATACAATAACACGATTTTCTCCCAAAAGCTTATTGGTTAAAGAGCTTTTTCCCACGTTTGGCTTTCCGATAAGAGCAATTTTCAAAGTACCGTCCTCTTCCTCTTCCAGTCCTTCCTTTGGAAAATGCTTTACCACCTCATCCAAAAGGTCTCCCAGCCCTAAGTGGTTGGCAGCGGATACCGGGAAGGGTTCTCCCAGTCCCAGCTGGTAGAACTCATAAATATCATTACCATACTTTTTGATGCTGTCCACCTTGTTTACACAAAGAACAATAGGCTTTTTGGAACGGCGAAGCATCTCTGCCACCTCATAATCCGCATCCACTACGCCGGACTTTACATCTGTGACAAAAATAATCACATCCGCAGTTTCAATGGCTAATTCCGCTTGAGATCGCATCTGCTTTAATAACACATCATCGGAAATCGGTTCGATACCTCCGGTATCCACCATGGTAAAATAATAATTCAACCAGTTTCCCTCCGCATAAATACGGTCTCTGGTTACTCCCGGAGTATCCTGAACAATGGAAATCTGCTTTCCGGCAATCGTATTAAAAAGGGTGGACTTTCCCACATTCGGTCTTCCGACCACTGCTACTATAACTTTTCTCAATTTGCCCCTCCCATAAATTCCTACAACAAATGGAGATATTTTACCATTTTTTCTCCTATAAGAAAAGAGGAAAGGCCTAAGCCTCTCCTCTTTTTATACTTCCTCTATGCCGTATACAATAAACAACATTTTATTTCCAGCAAGCTTCTTCGGCAAAAGCTAAAATTCTTGCCTTCTGTACATTAGTTATTGTACAGATCAACCATCTTCTTCAGCTTCTCATAACGCTCTCTAGCTTCCTGCTCGTTCTGCAGATCTAAAGCCTTTGCGCGCTCCGGATTCTTAAGGGAAAGAGATAAGTAACGAACTTCGCCCTTTAAGAATTCCTGATAAGATTCGAAGTTAGGCTCCTTGGAATTCAAGGTAAACTTCTTGTCTCCACCAAGTGGGTTGTAAATGAAGTTGTTCCAATATCCAGCCTCTACAGCCAGCTTCTCTTCTGTCTGTGCCTTAGCCATGCCCTTCTTAATACCATGGTTGATACATGGAGAATAAGCGATGATTAAGGATGGTCCCGGATAAGCCTCAGCCTCGGAAATTGCCTTAACAGTCTGGGCCATATCAGCACCCATAGCAATATGTGCTACATATACATAGCCGTAGGACATAGCAATTCCTGCAAGATCCTTCTTCTTAGTCTCCTTACCGCCGGCAGCAAACTGTGCTACTGCACCGGTAGGAGTAGCCTTGGAAGACTGTCCACCTGTGTTGGAGTAAACCTCGGTATCGAATACCATTACGTTGATGTCCTTACCGGAAGCAAGAACGTGGTCAAGTCCACCGAAACCGATATCATAAGCCCAACCGTCTCCACCGAAGATCCACTGGCTCTTCTTGGAAAGGAAGTCTTTGTTCTTTAATAAATCTACAGCAACCGCATCCGTCTTACCGGACAATGCTGCCACTAACTTATCTGTAGCTGTTCCATTTGTAGCACCGATGGAGAAGGTATCCAAATATTCCTTAGCTGCCTCTACAAGAGCGGCATCCTTATTTTCTTCTACAAGCTTCTCAACCTGCTTCTTTAATCTGTCACGGATAGCATTCTGTGCCAAAAGCATTCCGTATCCAAACTCCGCATTATCCTCAAAGAGAGAGTTATCCCATGCAGGACCCTGTCCCTTAGCATTTACGGTGTAAGGAGTGGATGGAGAAGAGTTACCCCAGATAGAAGAACATCCGGTTGCGTTACTGATGTACATTCTCTCTCCGAAGAGCTGGGTAATTAACTTCGCATAAGGAGTCTCTCCACATCCGGGACATGCGCCGGAGAACTCGAAGAGTGGCTTCTTAAACTGAGATCCCTTAACGGTAGTCTCCTTAAACTTCGCAATAACTTCCTGCTTCTCAGGAAGCTCAACAGCGTAATCGAAGTACTTCTGGCGATCCAGGTTATCCTCGATTGGGGACATTACAAGAGCCTTCTCGCCCTTCATTCCGGGACAAACGTTTGCGCAGGATCCGCAACCAACACAGTCTAATACGGAAACCTTAATACCGAACTTGTAGTTAGGCATTCCGTTCATAGCCTTCTGCTGATCTGCTTCCGGAGCCTTAGCTGCCTCATCCTCGGTGTATGCAAATGCACGAATTGCTGCGTGAGGACATACATAAGAACAGAAGTTACACTGGATACAGTTATCAGGGTTCCATGCAGGAACGTTTACGGCAATACCACGCTTCTCATAAGCAGCAGATCCTACAGGAGTAGAACCGTCTACATAATCAGCAAATGCGGAAACGGGAAGATTGTTTCCTTCCTGTGCGGAAACATAGTTCTGGATATTGTTTACGAAATCCAAAACATCCTTTCTTCCGGCCGTCTTGGTCTTGAACTCAAGTCCCTCATCGGCACAGTTGCTCCATTCCTTCTTTACTTCTACTTCTTCGAAGGCATTTGCACCGGCATCGATAGCTGCCCAGTTCTTCTTTACAACGTCCTCACCCTTACGACCGTAGGTCTTCTGAGCGGCATCCTTCATTAACTTGTTAGCCTGCTCCTTAGGGATGATTCCGGTTAAAGTAAAGAATGCGGACTGAAGGATGGTGTTGATACGGGTTGGTCCCATTCCTGTCTCAATACCAATCTTAACACCGTTGATGATGTAGAACTTGATATTGTGGTCAGCCATATACTTCTTAACCTGTCCGGGGATGTGATTCTCCACCTCATCCTTGGACCAAGTACAGTTCAATAAGAAGGTTCCGCCGTCTACAAGCTCCTGAACCATGTTGAACTTGGTCATGTAGGAAGGATTGTGACAAGCTACGAAGTTAGCTCTCTTAATCAGGTATGTGGACTTAATCGGCTGATCTCCAAAACGAAGGTGAGACATGGTAACACCGCCGGACTTCTTGGAGTCATAATCAAAGTAAGCCTGTGCGTACTTATCTGTGTTATCTCCGATAATCTTGATGGAGTTCTTATTCGCACCAACAGTACCGTCTGCTCCCAGTCCCCAGAACTTACAGTTTACAGTTCCCTTTGGAGTGGTAACGATGGATGGTCCTTCCTGTAAGGAAAGGTGAGTTACATCATCGTTGATACCGATGGTAAATCTCTTCTTATCGGTATTGTTGTATACAGCTACGATCTGTGCAGGAGTAGTATCCTTGGAACCTAAGCCGTAACGTCCGGAAAGAACGGTTACATTCTTAAACTCGCTGGTGGAAAGAGCAGCTACAACGTCTAAGTATAAAGGTTCACCGATAGATCCGGGCTCCTTTGTACGGTCCAATACGGAAATAGTCTTTACTGTCTTTGGAATAGCCTTTAAGAAAGCGTCAACAGCAAATGGACGATACAGTCTAACCTTGATAAGTCCAAGCTTTCTGCCTTCCTTCTCAGCCAAATAATCGATGGTCTCTTCAATGGTCTCGTTTACAGAACCCATAGCAATAATTACGTGCTCTGCATCCGGAGCTCCATAGTAGTTAAAGAGCTGATAATTGGTTCCGATCTTCTTATTAACCTTGTCCATGTACTCCTGAACGATAGCAGGAAGTGCATCATAATAAGGGTTGGAAGCCTCTCTTGCCTGGAAGAAAATATCAGGGTTCTGAGCGGAACCTCTCTCTACAGGGTGATTCGGGTTTAATGCGTTCTGACGGAATGCATCTACATACTCCCAATCCACCATATCCTTCAAGTCTTCGTAATCCCACTCTTCAATCTTCTGAATCTCATGGGAAGTACGGAATCCGTCAAAGAAGTTGATGAAAGGAATACGTCCCTTTAATGCTGCAAGGTGAGCTACAGGAGTTAAGTCCATAACTTCCTGAACGGAAGACTCACAAAGTAAAGCGGCACCGGTCTGACGACAAGCCATAACGTCGGAGTGATCACCGAAGATGGAAAGGGCGTGGCTGGCAACAGCTCTTGCAGAAACATCAAATACACCGGGAAGCTGCTCTCCGGCAACCTTATAAATATCAGGAATCATCAATAAAAGACCCTGAGATGCTGTAAATGTAGTAGTTAAAGCGCCGGCAGCTAAAGCACCATGCACAGCACCTGCAGCACCTGCCTCAGACTGCATCTCAGTAACCTGAACAGTCTCCCCTAAAATATTCTGTCTTCCCTCTGTTGCCCACTCATCCATATGCTCAGGCATAACGGAAGAAGGAGTAATTGGGAAAATCGCAGCGACCTCTGAGAACGCATAGGACGCATGAGCAGCAGCCTGATTACCGTCCATGGTCTTCATTTTTCTTGCCATAAGTTTCCTCCTAAACTGAAATAAACAAAACCTCTACCTTTCCCCTTTTAGGGAAATCATACAAGGGAATACTAATCTATCCCCATGCTAAAATCAAGGAAAACGCTTACCGTTTTTGATTTAGTACAATAGCTATTTTTTTCACAAGTATTTTTTCGCTTTTTAAAGAAAAAAGCAGCCTTGAATTCCTTGACAATTGCCAAAAAATTCAAAGCTGCCGTAAACCTTAGGTTCCGGGACCGCCGGAAATAACATCCGCTTCCGTAGTGGGAACACTGTTATTCCCTACAGGTCCGTCATTGGAAACAACAGGATTCTCAGAAGTCTTTGTGGTACTCTGGGTTTTACTCTCCTGTGCCTTGGTCTCTGAAGCCTTACTTTCCGTGCTTGCCGCACTGCTTGCTGCCGTGCTTTCCGCTGCACTACTGCTTTCTACAGCATTTGCACTGTACTTCTTAGGAGTATGTCCCTTATAGCTGACATAATGATCTTTTACCTTCTCAGTCTTGCCGTCCTTAGTAATAATCTTATAGGCCTGCCATTCGGAACCGGCGGAACCGTTGCTCTCCTTACCCTGCTGTGGAGTAATTACCTGCACTGCCGGAACGGGAAGGTCTTTAATCTTCTCGGATTCCAATTCCCACTTCACTCCGCTGGGAAGTACAGGAATTCCGTAGATCTGTACTGTAGCGGTTTGGTTGGAATACCAGGCACGAATACCGATGGCATGCTTGGAATCATTCACAAACTTAAAATCCGGTCCCGGCCAAGATACCGTAGCATCCGTACCCGGAGTTACATAGTTAGGGGCAAAGGTGTGGGATCTGCGATAGGTCGTGGTTAATCCGGAGCGGAATACCGCATTGTATAGAGTGGAAGAAATCTGGCAGATTCCTCCTCCTACCTCTTCTACAACTTCTCCCTGATTATAAGCCGCAGCCGCCTTATAGCCCTTTTCTGCAGTTCTCTGCCCTACTACACCGTTAAAGGAAAACTCCTCTCCGGGCTGAAGAACAGTACCGTTTACCGCCTCTGCCGCAAGACGAACATTGGTATTT
>NZ_CAUTEG010000060.1:0-13917 GCF_963537195.1 Oribacterium sinus
AACGCAGTTTTTCGCTTAGTATCCCCTACGTGGCGAAGCTAGCGAGAGCGTGCCCCGTTTCAGACCTATATTGCTTAGAAAATGTTTTTGATTTTACAGCGCCTTTTTTAATAATGATCCTTGCAGGAATAGATGTATAATACATCATCCTCAATAGCATAAATCAGCCGATCTTCTTCCGTGATACGTCTGGACCATTTTCCGCTAAGCTCGTATTTTAGAGCCTCCGGTTTGCCGATTCCTGAGAAGGGACTTCTTTCTATCGCCTCAATAAGGCGATGAATCTTTTTGATGGTACTTTTATTATTTTGGGCATACCAATAGAGGTAATCTTCCCACGCCTCATCGGACCAGGCTTTAATCATCTTCTTTTACCTCAAGCAAGTCATGGCTTTGGAATTGTTTTTTTCGAAATTGTGTATCTCCGCGTCGTATTTTTTCCATTAAATAAGAATTGGATAGAATTCGCAGACTTTCCTGCAAGCTGTCATATTCTCTTTTAGAGAGTACGACTACGGTATCCTCCGCATCCTTTGCGGTTACAATCAGCGCATCAGCATCTTCATTTACCTGCTTCATGTATTGCTTTAAATTCTGTCTGAAATTGGAATAGGCAACAGCTTCCATAGTTTTTCTCCTTTGAATTAGTTGTACAAAATATTGTACGACTAAAGCAAAAGAAAAGCAAGAGTAGCTCTTGCTTTTCTTTTCTGTATGCTTAACAAGTACTACCTGCAAAGCATGTAAATCTTCTTTTATTTCTCTTCTTCAACAGACTCTGTAAGCTTTGCCACCTCCATGTTTTGCGGCAAAATTGCACTTAAAATTAAAGCAACAACAAAGACTACCGCTACGACATTTTCCCCGAATACGGTCTGTACGATAGAGGGGAAGATGTGCCAGATGCTGCTCTCCGTGCTGGAGGTAAATCCGATACCTACTGCCAAGGAAAGAGAAGCGATGACGATATTTCTCTGGGTAAAGCCACAGGAAGCAATCATCTGCATTCCGGAGACTACGATGCTTCCGAACATCATGATGGTGCATCCCCCTAAAACGCTCTGGGGAAGGGAAGCAAAGAAATGTCCTACAGGGGGCAGAAGTCCTGCCAACAGCATTGCTGCTGCACCGGTGGCAATGGTGAAGCGGTTTACTACCTTGGTCATAGCGATAAGACCTACGTTCTGAGAGAAGGAGGTTACGGGAGCACATCCGAAAAGTCCGGAAATGCTGGATCCGAATCCGTCGCAAGCCAGAGAGCCGGAAATTTCCTTTTCTGTAATTTCTCTGTTTAGTCCGGAAGCCACCATGGCTGTGGTATCTCCGATGGTCTCTGCTGCGGAAACCAGGAAGATGATACAAACGGAAAGGATGGCTCCGATATTAAACTGGGGGGTAAAGGGGAAGAGTCTTGGTAAAGACACAAAGCCGTCAGAGAAAATCAGGCTTAAATCCACCTTGCCCATAAATATGGAAAGAATATATCCCACGATTAAGCCGGCCAATACGGAAAGCTGCTTCATATAGCCCTTTACGAAAATGCTCCAGCCGATGCAGGTAAGCAAAGTTACGGTGGCAATGATTAAGTTCTCTTTGGAACCGAAGTCATCTCCGTAGCCTCCGCCGAAGGAACGTGCGCCTACGGTAAAAAGGGAGAAGCCGATGGCGGTTACAACGGTTGCGGCAACGATGGGCGTAATGATTCTCTTCCAATACTTTGCCAAAAGTCCTAAAACACCTTCAAAGCAACCGCCTACGATGACCGCACCGATAACGGTGGGATAACCGAAGTTTGCGGCAATGGTGGACAGGATGGTCACGAAGGTAAAGCTTACACCCATTACGATAGGAAGCTTGGCACCAACCTTCCAGACCGGGTACAGCTGGATAAAGGTAGCGATACCTGCGGCAAACATCGCATTTTGTAAAAGCATGGCGATTTCCTGCTGGGTAAGGGCGGGCTGTGCAGCTCCTGCGATAATGGTGATAGGGGCTAGGTTGGATACAAACATGGCTAAGACATGCTGTAATCCGAAGGGGATGGCCTTTCCGATGGGCACTCTTCCGTCCAGCTTGTAAATGTTCTCCATGCGTGCTACTGACTTTTCTTGACTCATTTTTCCTCCTTCATTTGTTTGAAAAAGAAAAAAGATTCCTGAAATATCACCGGGGATGATGAATTTTCAATGGTTCAAAACTGTGCCTAAGGAGCTTCCTGATTTTCTCCTAAACAGCATTTTCCGATGTCGGACTATAGAGCGTTTCTTCCTTGAAAATGTAGCTATCCCTTTTTGTGATTTTTCATAGAAATCTTTCCTGTTTTTTCAAAAAGATAAAAAATCCTATAACAAGAATCTGGACTGTATTGTAACACCCTGTAAAGTGCTTGTCTATATTTTGACAATGCGCCAAAAATTAGACAAGTTCACGGAAATTTCTAAAAATAAAGGAAAAACCTTGGAAATATTAAAATGGCTTTTTGGCAAAAAATCCAGTAATATCAAGGTTGTAGGAAGATGCAAGGATAAGCTGTAACGGAACGGATTTTTGCCAGTCAGTACAAAAATTTAGATTATCTAAAAAATATTTTTGTTAAATCTATGACAGAAGCACCAAAAAAGCTTGGCAAAAACTGTGAATAGACTCCAGAAATGGGGAATTTTATACTTAGACAAAGCCATTCCGGAGGAAGAAGGCCTTGTATTTTCGTAACCAATGGATGCATTTGCAAACAGTCAGGAGGGTTTCCATGCGTGCAGTAGGGAAAGATAAGATTCGTGTTGATGCCTATGGAAAAGTCACAGGCGAAGCAAAGTATACTGCGGACTTAGAGCCGAAGAATATTTTGCACGGTAAGGTTTACCATTCCACCATCGGAAATGGTTTGGTAAAGAGCATTGATACCAGTGAGGCGGAGAAGGTACCGGGAGTCGTAAAGATTCTTACCTGCTTTGATGTGCCGGATATTCAATTCCCCACAGCAGGACACCCCTGGTCTGTAGAGAAAGCCCACCAGGATATCTGTGACAGAAAGCTTCTGAATCAGAGAGTCCGGATTTACGGAGATGATATTGCCTGCGTCATTGCGGAAAATGAAGTGGCCTGTGACCAGGCTCTTCGCCTTTTAAAGGTGGAGTACGAGGAGTATCCAGTGATGACCACCGTGGAGGAGGCATTGGCGGAAGGAGCTCAGGCGCTTCACCCGGACCTTCGTAAGGACAATGTTATCGTTCATAGCCACATGACTATGGGAGAGAAGGATTATACCTTTGAGGAAGGTCTGAAGAAGGCCAAGGAAGAGTACGGAGAGGAAAACATCGTCACCCACGAGCAAGTTTATGATACGCCGAAGATTTCTCACTGCCATATCGAGCTTCCTGTATCCTTTGCCTATGTGGATGTGAACGATAAGATTACCATTGTCTGCTCCACACAGATTCCCCATATCGTTCGTTTATATACAGCGATGGCTCTCGGGGTTCCTGCAGGAAGAGTTCGTATCATTAAGCCTTATATCGGCGGCGGATTCGGTAACAAACAGGACGTATTGTATGAGCCGTTAAATGCCTACATGTCCATGCAGGTGGGCGGAAGGCCGGTGCGTTTGGAGATTTCCCGTGAGGAAACCATCTACGGAACCAGAACCAGACACCAGATTACCGGACATACCAAGGCTGTGGTAACAAAGGACGGACAGATTCTTAGCAGAAAGATGGAAGCCTTTGCCAACAACGGAGGATACGCTTCCCATGGCCACGCCATCTGTGCAAACTGCGGAAATGTTTTTAAGGAATTATATATTGATAAAATCGGTACAGAGGTAGACTGCTGGACCGTTTATACCAACGCACCTACTGCGGGAGCTATGAGAGGATACGGTATTCCCCAGTCTGTATGGATTACCGAGTGCTTAACCGATGATCTGGCAAGGAAAATCGGTATGGACCCCTTGGAGATACGTTTAAAGAACTGTATTCCTGCAGGCTTTAAGGATCCGCACAATGGCATTACCTTCCACTCCTATGGATTAAAGGATTCCATGATAAGGGGTGCGGAACTTGCCAACTGGAAGGAGAAGAGAGCAGAGTACGATAAGCCTCAAAGCGGAGACAAGAGAAGAGGTATCGGTATGGCGATTTTCTGTTATAAGACCGGTGTTCATCCTATCGCTTTAGAGACTGCTGCAGCTCGTATGGTATTGAACCAGGACGGTTCCTGCCAGCTCTTTATGGGGGCTACGGAGATCGGACAGGGTGCGGATACCGTATTTACCCAGATGGCAGCAGAGGCCTCCGGTATTCGTTATGAAGATGTCTATGTATGTTCTACCCAAGACACCGATACTGCTCCCTTCGATACAGGAGCTTACGCTTCTCGCCAGACCTATGTTTCCGGTATGGCTTGTAAGAAGGTGGCGGAGGAGTTTAAGGATCGTATCTTAGACTATGCGGAATATATGTTAAACAATGCGGTACAGGATTTCTCCAAAACCGTATATGCCGAAGAGGTTACCGCTGCGGCAAAGAAGATTCGAGAGCTTCTTGACCTTTCCGAAGAGACAGAGATTTCCAAGGATTCCTTAGATCTGGTGGATTCTCAGATTGTGGAAAAGAAGAGCGGAAACCCATTACTTCCTCTTGCTATTTTGGCAGACACCGCCTTCTATTCTTTGGATAAGTCCGTGCATATTGCGGCGGAATGTACCAACCACTGTAAGAACAATACCTTCTCCTCCGGTGTATGCTATGCCGAGGTAGAGGTGGATATTCCCTTAGGACTGGTGGAGATTTTACGAATCGTGGAAGTGCATGATTCCGGAACCATCATTAACCATGATACCGCAAGGGGACAGGTTCATGGCGGAATGGCACAGAGCCTTGGCTTCGGTTTATCCGAGGATTTACTGGTGGATCCGAAGACCGGAAAGGTCTTAAATGCCAATCTCTTAGACTTTAAGATTCCTACCGCTATGGACGTTCCCGATTTGGAAGTGGATTTCGTAGAGCTGGAGGATCCTACCGGCCCCTACGGCAACAAGTCCTTGGGAGAGCCTCCTGTTATTGCAGCGGCTCCTGCGGTAAGAAACGCTATCTTACAGGCTACCGGTGTTGCCATGAATGTGGCTCCGATGACCAGCCAGAGACTCACAGATGCCTTCCGTGAGGCAGGATTAATTAAGACAATCTCTGTAGACTAAGGAAGAAAAGCGATAGGGAGGGCTTCCTCCCTATGCCGGTTTCTTCTCAAGATTGTATAGAACATAGAGGACAGGAGCTCCTGTTTTAGCCGGGGCTCCCGTCCGTAAAACACAAGAGTGATATTTATCTTTATGGTAAAGGAGAGGATAAAGACATGTTTGATTTACAGGGATTTCATGAAGCAAAGGATGTAGCGGATGCGGTGCAGGCCTTAACAGCCAATCCCAATGCGGAAATCATTTCCGGCGGAACCGATGTATTGATTCGTGTTCGTGAGGGAAAGGATGCGGGAAAGGCACTGGTGTCCATTAAAAATATTGAAGAAATTAAGGGCGTAAAGCTTTTGGACAACGGAGATCTTTTCATTGGAGCAGGAACAAGCTTTACCCACTTGACCAATGACCCTCTGGTACAGAAGCATATCCCCATGCTGGGAGAGGCGGTGGATACTGTTGGAGGTCCCCAGATTCGAAATATGGGAACCATCGGCGGAAATATCTGTAACGGGGCAACCTCCGCAGACTCCGCTGCAAGTATGCAGGTCTTAAATGCGGTTGTTTTTCTGACAGGTCCCAAGGGAGAGCGTCAGGTTCCGATTTCCGAGTTTTATACCGGCCCGGGGAAGACAGTTCGGGAGCAAAATGAGGTTTGTACCGGCTTCTTAATCAAGAAAGAAGATTATGAAGGCTTCAGCGGAAAGTACATTAAGTACGGAAAGAGAAAGGCCATGGAGATTGCCACTCTGGGCTGTGCGGTAATGGTAAAGCTGGACAAAGAGAAGAAGCATTTTGAAGAGGTGAGACTGGGCTATGGTGTAGCGGCTCCTACGCCCATTCGTTGCCCAAAGGCGGAGGAAAGCCTGATGGGCGCCTCTTGCACCGATACGGATAGAATTGAAAATTATGTAAACATCGCCCTGACAGAGGTTCGTCCCAGAAGCTCCTGGAGAGCTTCCAAGGAGTTCCGTTTACAGGTGATTTCAGAGTTGGCAAAGCGTGCTTTACAGGAAGCCATTGTTTTACAAGGAGGACAGGTCAATGCTTAAAATTATTCATTTTAAGGTGAATGGAAGAGATGTGGAACTGGCTGTAGACGAGAGAGAGTCTCTCCTGGATGCCCTGAGAGTGCGTCTTGACTTAACTTCCGTAAAGAAGGGCTGTGAGGTAGGAGAGTGCGGTGCCTGCACCGTTTTGGTAAACGGAGAGGCGGTGGACAGCTGTATCTACCTGGCGATGTGGGCAGACGGAAAGTCCGTTCTTACCGTAGAAGGTCTTAAGGGACCAAACGGAGAGCTGAATCCGGTTCAGACCGCATTTATTGAAGAAGCTGCAGTACAGTGCGGATTCTGTACTCCCGGACTGATTCTCACCGCTGTGGAGATTGTAGGAACAGGAAAGGACTACAGCAGAGACGAGTTAAGAAAGCTCATTTCCGGACATTTATGCCGTTGTACAGGTTATGAAAATATTTTAAATGCCGTAGAAAGAGTAGTGAAGGAAAATCTTCAGAAAGCAAACTAAAAAATATTTTGGTTTTTGCCTAAAAAATTGTTAGGCAAATCGCACAAAAGTTTTTGCTCTCTTTTGGAAAAAAGGGAAGTCTTTGCGGTGAGGGTGGTAACTCTCACCGCTTTCGTTTATAATCTTATTGTTAATTTGTAAACGACATAATTATTTTTTAGATTACAGGAGCGACCTAAAAAATAAAGAGATATCCTGCAGGGGTACAGATTGCGATAAGCAAGCGAAGGCTTTTCAAAATAGGGAAAAGCCTAGTCGATAAGAGAAGGAGAAATACCTTTATCTGCATTGGCCTAGGAGAGAGTAAAAAGGGAAGAGGATACCTTTGTCGTTAAATTGAGTTTAGGAAGTAGGAGATGCTTATGGAAGAGATGGATGTATTTCGTTTTATTGTAAACGGAAAAGAGGTGGAAACAAAGGAAGATAAGCCTTTGCTTCGTTTTCTTCGTGACGATTTAAAGTGCAAGTCCGTAAAAGACGGTTGCAGTGAAGGAGCCTGCGGTACCTGTACCATTTTGATTGATGGAAAGGCTGTGCGTTCCTGTATTTTGTCTACCAAAAAGGCAGTGGGAAAGAACATTGTTACCGTTGAGGGACTGAGCCTTCAGGAGAAGGAAGCCTATGTCTATGCCTTTGGACGTGCCGGCTCCGTACAGTGCGGTTTCTGTATTCCCGGTATGGTGATGAGCGCCAAGGCTTTAATTGACGTGAATCCGAATCCCACAGAAGAGGATATTAAGAAAGCCATCCGTTCCAACATTTGCAGATGCACAGGCTATAAGAAGATTATCGAAGGAATTGCGCTTGCGGCAAAGGTACTTCGGGGCGAAGAAAAGATTCAGTCCGATCTGGAGACCGGAGAAGACTTCGAGGTTGGACAGTCCGCCTTCCGTGTGGATGTTCGAGAGAAGGTTCTGGGAACCGGAGAATATCCTGATGACGTGGAAATGGATAACATGGTTTACGGTGGGGCTGTTCGTACAGAGTATCCTAGAGCCAAGATTTTGAAGATTAATACAGAGGCAGCGGAGAGCCTTCCCGGTGTTCTTGCTATCTTAAAGGCTGCAGATGTTCCCAACAACAAGGTGGGACATATTCAGCAGGACTGGGATGTTATGATTGCTGAAGGCGACACTACCCGTTGCATCGGAGACGCCCTTTGCTTAATCGTTGCAGAGACTCCTTCTATTTTAGAGGCTGCTAAGAAGCTGGTGAAGGTGGAGTACGAAGTGCTGGAGCCGGTAAGAAGCATCGCAGAGGCTAAGGCGGAAAATGCACCTAAGCTTCATCCTAACGGAAATCTTTGCCAGCAAAGACACGTAACCCGTGGAGATGCCAAGACGGCCATTGCGGGAGCAAAATATGTAGTAACCGACAGCTTTAAGACCCCCTTTACCGAGCATGCCTTCATGGAGCCGGAGTGCGCCATTGCCTTCCCTTATAAGGACGGCGTGAAGGTTTATACCAGTGACCAGGGTGTATATGACACCAGAAAAGAAATTTCCATCATGATGGGCTGGGATCCTTCCAGAATCGTGGTAGAGAATAAGCTGGTAGGCGGCGGATTCGGCGGTAAGGAAGACGTTTCCGTACAGCATATTGCCGTGCTGATGGCTTTAAAGGTGGGAAGACCGGTAAAGGTAAAGTTTACCCGTCAGGAATCCATCAACTTCCACCCCAAGCGTCATGCCATGGAGGGTACCTTTACTCTGGCTTGTGATGAAAATGGTATTTTCCAGGGCTTGGATTGTGAAATCTACTTCGATACCGGAGCCTATGCATCCCTTTGCGGACCGGTACTGGAGAGAGCTTGTACCCACTCTGTAGGTCCTTACACCTATCAGAATACCAATATCTACGGATACGGTTATTACACCAATAACCCGCCTGCAGGAGCATTCCGCGGATTCGGTGTGTGCCAAAGTGAGTATGCATTGGAAATGCTGATTGATAAGCTGGCTGAGAAGGTAGGCATTAGCCCATGGGAAATTCGTTTCCGTAATGCCATCGAGCCCGGAAAGGTTCTTCCCAACGGACAGATTGCGGATTCCTCTACAGCCCTTAAGGAAACCTTATTGGCGGTAAAGGACATTTACGAAGCCAACAAGGGCAGAGCAGGTCTTGCCTGCGCCATGAAGAATGCCGGTGTAGGTGTAGGTCTTCCGGATAAGGGAAGAGCCAGAGCGGTTATTAAAAATGGTGTGGTAGAGCTGTACACCGCGGCTTCCGATATCGGACAGGGTTGCCGTACCGTATTTATGCAGATGATGCACGACGGTACCGGCCTTCCGGTGGAGAAGATTGATCTTTCCAAGGGATCCACAGAGGATTCTCCTGACTCCGGAACCACTTCCGGATCCCGTCAGACCTTGATTACCGGTGAGGCGGTAAAGGGCTTAGCCGTAGAGCTTAAGGGAGATTTGGACAAGGTAGGCGGAGATCTTTCCGCATTGGAAGGAAAAGAATATTTCTTCGAGTTCTTTGATCCCACAGATAAGCTGGGCGCAGACCTTCCCAACCCCAAGTCCCACGTGGCTTACGCTTATGCCACCAACCTGGCGATTTTGGATGAGCAGGGACAGGTAACGGATGTATATGCTGCCCATGACTCCGGAAAGGTTGTAAACCCGGTAGCCATTCAGGGACAGATTGAAGGTGGAGTATTGATGGGAATGGGCTATGCCCTCACCGAGGACTTCCCCTTAAAGGATTGTGTACCCACTGCTAAGCTTGGTACCTTGGGACTGCTTCGTGCGAACCAGATTCCAAACATCCACGCGATCTATGTGGAGAGAGATACACCTATCCCATTTGCTTTTGGTGCGAAGGGTATCGGAGAGATTGCCAGCATTCCTATTGCTCCGGCCATTGCCAACGCATACTATGCCTTTGACCATGAGTTCAGAACCAAGCTTCCTATGGACAATACCTTCTATAGAAAGAAGAAGGCATAATCCGGTTTGTCATAAAGCTTGACATAAGAAAATAAGCTCTTGAAGAAGGGGCTGTAAAAATCAAAATAAATAGATTTTCGGCAATATAGGTCTAAATGAGGGGTAGTCTGAGCCCGGCGGTACTTACTGAAAGCGAGTAAAGCGAAGCTTGAAGTTAGTACCGCTCCGTGGCGAAGCTAGCGAGAGCGTGCCCCGAATTTAGACCTATATTGCATAGAAAACTATTTTGATTTTTACAGTCCCTTCTTCGTGAGTTAGGGAAAAAACCTGGATTATGGGAAAAAAGCTTCCGCAGAACGGTAGAAATAAAATTAATTTTTTGTTAAAATAGGAACATTATGAATCTTACCGCAATGCCAAAGGAGTAAAAATGGATAAGGAAGCATTGAAGAAAAGAATATTTGCAGAAGGAGAGAAGGCTAAGGGCGGTGTAAACCGCTTTCTGGAGGAAGAAAAGCAGGAGCTGTCTCATCAGTTGGATGGAAGGTCGGAACGCTCTCAGAATCCTGTTCGAGAGCCTGAGCAGCTTCAGAACGCGGAACAACTTCAGAACTTGAGTCTACTTCAGAATGCGGAACGAAAGGCAGAACAGCCACAGTCTATCCTTCAGAAGTCGGAAAAGTCGGGGCTTTCCTTTAAAGCGCGAAAAGCCAGAAGATGCAGATTTTTTAAGACGGCAAAGGAAAAAACCGAGGCATTTATCGAAAAAGCCGCTGCCCATGCAGAGGAAAGAGGCGGAAGGGGACTTCCGGAAAGAAAGTTTATCGCTTTAAAGAAGAGAAAAAAGGTGCTGCATGCCTTCGTGATTCCCTGCTACGGAGAATCCTCTTATTTAGAAGAATGCATTCAATCTCTTTTAAAGCAAAAAAACCCATCTCCCATTTACCTATGTACCGCAACTCCCAATGCCTTTTTAAAGAGGATTTCCAGAGAATATCGTTTGCCCCTGTTTGTCCGAAACGGAGAGCCCTCTTTGGCAAGGGATTGGAATTTTGCTTTGGAGGTAGGCAGAAAGAGAGCAAAGCTGGTGACCATTGCACATCAGGACGATTTGTATCATGAAGATTACACTAAGGCTGTGGAGCATGCCTATTCCCTCTATCCGGATGCCAGCTTGATTTTTACTGCGGTGCAGGACATTGACGGTATGGGACAGAAGCTGCCGAATGTTGCCGAGAAAGTGAAAAGAATCCTACGACTTCCCTATCATTTTACCCATCATACGGAAAAGAGCCTCTGGAAAAAGCTTCCTCTGCTTTTTGGCAACAGCATCTCCTGCCCCAGCTGTACCTATGTGACAGCACATTGCAGAAGATTATTATTCAAAAATGACTATCGTTTTATTACGGATTGGGATGCCTTCCTGCATTTGGCGGAAAAAGAGGGGCGTTTCCTCTATATCAAGAAGTCTTTGCTTTCCTATCGAAGACACGAAGAGGCGGAAACCAGAAAGCAAATGAAGAATAAAAACCGCCTGAAGGAAGAAAAGGAACAATTCCGGAAGCTTCACGGCAAGTTTTTGGGAGGTCTTTTGGCGAAGGTTTACAGCCTGTCCGGAAAATGGGCGTAACTTCTTTTAGGCCAAGCTGAGGCTTCGTTTCATAGCTTGTCTTTGTAAGAGGAGGGACACCAGTACGCAGGACAGTAATTTATCCACCAAGTTTCCACTAACAGCCCCTAGATAAACTGAAGTAAAAAGCTCTTGACCGGATTGCTTTAAGGCCATAATCACCAAGTCTGTTCCGGAACCGGTCAGTCCTCCGAAGAGGAAGATACGAATGGGAGCTCCAACCATTGGGCATAAAATGGCTAAAAGCAGTCCTGCAAGGATTGCCTTGGGAAGGCTGAAGCCCTTCTTTCCGGCTTTACTGATTAGGGCTACCACAACTGCAACCACTACATTGACCAAGGCAAAGGGGATTGCGCTGGGGCTGGCTGTAAAGCCCATCAAAAGGTTGGTGGCCACACCGGTAAGAACGCCATAGCCCATACCGTAGCATGCCGCAATGAAAATGGTGCCGATGGTATCCATAAAAAGAAGAGGTATCTTTAGCATGCTGACAAAATCTCCAAAAACTACATTTACCACCACCGCCAGAGCACAAAATAATAGGATTTTCGTATTCTTATTCAACTTGTTCATTGCAATTCTCCTTTATTAAATTCCTGCTGTATCACTTACCGTACAGCACACATTTTTTCGTCTTTTTATAGTAGAGTTTTCTTACTGCATTTCTTGAGCTTTTTTCATCTTTTTCACTTAAGCTTCAAGCTTTTCTTCTATGAAGGCAGTAAAGCGAGCTTTATATTTTTCCCATTTTTCGTCCTTCTCCTCTTCGTCATAAAATACCGGCACTTCGAAACAGGCCTGTGTCCAGTTTCTTCTTTCCATTTCTTCCATGTATTTTTCCATTAGAATTCCTGGGGGAGAGGAAAGAGAACAGCTGGGGCTTTCCTGAATCCCTAAAACTCCAATATAACTATAGCCATTTTTCTGATACTCCTCCAACTGCCAAAAAACGGACTCTAAAATTCTCCGACAATGTTCGGCATAGCCTTCCGTCTTCTCATACTCAGCCTTATTCATTGAAGGACGATTGCTTCCCAAATACAAAAGCTCCGGGCAGGGAAGCTGAATTATGCCTATTCCCCTCTCCAGGATTTCTTTTGCCAAGGGAAAAGCACCTCGAGCCCGTTCCAGACCATGCACTACAGCATTTTGATTCAAAACACAATGACTGACTACAATGATTTTCTTTGATGGATAAATAGCTATATCCTCCTTATAAACATTTTTATTCTAAATGCTTTTCCAATCTGTATGTTTTTAAAACCCTCTTCTTTAGCTTGAAAGAAAAGGGATATAAAAAAAGAAAGATGAATTATAAAGCATATTAGAGATGAAATATCAGAGATGCAAAACAGCATAGGTCTAAAACGAGGGCAATCTGAGCTCGCCGGTACTTAGTGAAAGCGAGAAATAAGTGTTTTTAACATAATTATTTTTCCACATGATACTATCAAGATTAAAAATATTTGTCCAATTTTAAAACGTAATAGAAGGTCTTGATTATTTAAAATGACTATAATTATAAAGGAACTGTAAAATTCTTAAAAAGCTCAGCAAGGGAGCAGCTTCCAGGGAAAGAGAAAAAACAAAATATTATTAAAAAGCTTATATAAAATTGCAAAATGTGCCGATAATATAATTACTTATCAGAATATTGTGAAGATAAGGGCAAAGAACTGCCAAAGAAGGCAGCTCGTAGAGAGAGTAAGAAGGACTAAGCTTAGCGGTAAAAAAGAAAGTAATTTAGGAAGAAAGTCGCTTAGGAAGAAAGTCGCTTAGAAAGAAAATCATTAATGAAGTAAGTCAGTAAAGTAGGAGGAAAGGAAAGAGGAAAGAAAGCATGAAGGGAAAAAAGAGAATACAAATTATCGGTTTTTTTCTCTGCCTTTTGTTGGGGAATTCGTTGTTTGTTCCGAAGAGCTATGCCGCCGTTGCTCCGGTAAAAGTGGAGATTCCGGTGAGTTTGTATGCCGCGGGAGATTCATTCCCGGAGGAAGAATTTACGGTGGAGCTGGAACCGGTGATATCAGGTTCTAATTTGGTGCCGGATGAGAAAGAGATTCATCTCACTTTAGGCGCAGGAAAAACAAAGGAGGAGAAACGTTTTGCCCCCATTTCCTTTTCGGAGGAGGGAATCTATCAGTACGATATTCGTCAGAAAAAGGGCGATACGGAATATATGACCTATGACGATAGGGAGTATCTGGTTTCCGTAAAAGTGGAATTGCAAAACAAGGATAGTGCGGGAAATCCAAGACCTGCCTATCTCACTGCGGTATTGATTGTAACGGATCGAAATGATCCTCTAAAGCAGGATATGAAAAGAGGAGAAATTGCCTTTCATAACCGTTATGACAAGCCGAAGCCTCCGGAGCCGGAAACGCCCCCGGAGACAGTGCCGCCGGAGCCAACTCCTCCGAATCCGAACACCCCGCCCGGACCGGGTAATCCTCCCGGGGAAAGCGGCAAGCCCCCCGCTCCCATTGTGAGCCATGATCCCGGGGTTTTAGGGGTAAAGAAGCTGGAAATTTTTAATCCGATAGTGGAGATTCCGAAGATTTGTACCAAGATTTATCGTACGGCCAGAAATGTTGCCACCGGAGATGAAAGCGGAATGTTTTTCTTCGGCGTGTCCTTCAGCCTTTCCCTTTTTGGCATCAGCCTATATTTTTATA
>NZ_CAUTEG010000061.1:0-13821 GCF_963537195.1 Oribacterium sinus
CCGGTGGAGAAATCTGGCAAGATGAAAGGCTTTGCACTATGATTCGCCAGTTTGTCTATGAAGGTGGGGGCTTTATCGGTGTGGGAGAACCCTGCGCTACGCAGTATCAGGGCAGCTTCTTCCAGCTTTCCGATGTGCTGGGTGTAGAGAAGGAGCTGGGCTTCAGCCTGTCTACAGACAAGTATTTTAAAACGGAAAAGACCGCTCACTTCTTACTGGAAGACTTTTCCAAAGAAGAGCTTTCCTTTGGAGAGAGCAAGAAAAACATTTACGCAACAGATAAAGATACAGAGATTTTGGAATACAGCGACGGTTCTGTGCACCTTTCTTCCCATGCTTTCGGAAAGGGGCGAGGCATCTATATGGCAGGACTTCCCTACTCTCCGAAAAACACCAGACTTCTTTTACGGGCTCTTTTATACAGCTGCGGTAAGGAAAATGAATATGCTCTCTACCAGGCCACAAACCCGAGCTGTGAAGTTCATGCCTATCCGGAAAAGGGACTGCTTGCGGTTTTAAACAATAGTCAAGTGCCTCAAGATACCGACTATTATGACGGAAAGGGAAGGCTACAGGAAATCCATTTGGAAGCCGGGGAAATGCAGTGGCATAAAGAAGCATAGAGCAGAAAAGTAGATGGCATGATAAGCCAGAGCAGTACGAAGTTAAAAGGATAAATGCTTTACACAATCGTATAAAGATTATTTAGGAAATTCTCCCTATACTTAGAAGAAAATAACAGATGTTTTTGTTTCTTCTATATAATTCATAAAAAATAAGAAGAAGCAGGACAAAGAGAGGAAATCCCCTACAGTAAGCAAGGGAATTTTCTGGAAAACGGAGGAAAATATGAAAAGAAAATTATTGTATCCCATCGCCGTTATGGCATCCTTAGCACTTGCGCTTACAGCATGCGGCGGCAGCCAGACAAAGGAAAGCGCAAAAGATGAGAAAAGCGAAAGCAAGGCAGAAGCAGGCAGCGAAGCGGAAAAGGCTGATGCTTCCGCACAGAGTGGAGACGGATTAGTATACTGGTCTATGTGGGAGGCTACAGAGCCACAGGGACAGGCTTTGAAAGAAGCGATTGATGCTTTCACCAAGGATACCGGCATCGCCGTAGATGTACAGTTTAAGGGAAGAACCGGAATCCGTGAAGGATTACAGCCCGCACTGGATGCCGGAACCAACATTGACCTTTTCGATGAGGATATCGACCGTGTAAACAAGACCTGGTCCGACTATCTTTTGGATCTAGAGGAATTGGCAAAGGCAAATGACTATGAGGAAACAGCAAATGCCGGTTTGATTGCAGCTTGTAGAGAAGTAGGCGGAGGAACTTTAAAGTCTATTCCTTACCAGCCAAACGTATTTGCTTTCTTCTACAATAAGGCAATCTTTGAAGAAGCAGGTGTAAAGGAAGTACCAAAGACCTGGGAGGAACTGGATAAGGCTTGTGCATTAATCAAGGAAAAGGGCTATGCTCCTATCACCAGTGATGACGCTTATATCTTAAGCAGCTTCGGATACCACCTGTCCAGAATCAATGGTTATGAGAAGGCCTCTCAGATTGTAAAAGACGGAAAATGGGATGATCCTTCCGTTCTTGCAGTGGCTAAGGCTTACGAAGACTTTGCCAAGAAAGGCTATTTCTCCGAGAGCATTGCTTCCAATGTTTGGCCTGCAGGACAGAACCAGGAATTGGCTGCAGGAACTGCTGCAATCTACTTAAACGGTTCTTGGCTTCCAAACGAAGTAAAAGATATTGCCGGTGACGACTTCCAGTGGGGATGCTTTAGCTATCCTGCAGTAGAAAACGGAGTAGATGGCATTGAAGCAGCGAACTTCGGAGCACAGGTATTGGCAATCAACAAGAATTCCAAGCATGCTGAAGATGCATTCAAGTTAATCACCTACTTCACCAAAGGTAAGTACGACCAGAAGCTTTCCGAGATGTCTTTGGGAATTCCTGCAGACAGCGACAATAAGGAATGGCCTGAGATTTTATCCTCTGTAAAGCCTGTTATGGAGAGCTTAAAGACTCGTTATCCTTGGGCAGCTTCCGCAGAAGATAATGCTGATATGACTCCGATCTTAAAGGAGAACTTCACAAAGCTTTGCGGCGGCAGCATCACTGCTGAAGAGTTTGTAAAGAATTTACAGAAGTAATGAAATAGTAAAACGACATTTGACGCTGTGAAAAAAGGAAATCAGGGTCCTCCTCTAATCCGGGGAGGGAAATGCCCTAAAACTTCTTTTTTCACAGCCAATTTTTTAGGAGGCTACAGTGAAAAAGAATTCTGCTATACTATTTGCCTTTGTCAGTCCTGCGGCAATTCTCTTTCTTTTGGTGTTTCTTTATCCCATCCTGAGAACCTTGTGTATGAGTTTCTTTAAGATCGACGGGGTAACGGATACCTTTTCAAAATGGCAATTTGTGGGATTGGAAAACTATCAAAAGCTATTAAGCACCACCCTTTTCCGGATTTCTATGGGAAATCTCTTCCGGATTTGGGCTTTGGGGGGAATCCTGGTGCTCAGCCTTTCCCTTCTTTTTGCCGTAATTATAACCTCCGGCATTCGTGGCAAAAGCTTTTTCCGTGCCATGATTTATCTTCCCAATATTGTTTCTGCAGTAGCCTTAGCCACCATGTGGCTCCAGTATGTTTACAGCCCGAAATTCGGCTTATTGAAGAGCTTTTTCACCATGCTTCATCTGGATAAACTGGCCAAGATTCAATGGCTTAGCAATGACCATAAGTTTATGGCTCTTTTGATTGCCTATTGCTTCGGTATGGTGGGCTATCATATGTTGATTTTTGCCAGCGGTATCGAGAGAATCAGCGGAGACTACTTTGAAGCTGCCACCTTAGACGGCGCCAATAGACTCCAGCAATTCCGACATATTACCCTTCCTCTTTTAAAGGGAATGTTCCATACCAATATCACCATGTGGTCTGTCAGCAGCGTAGGCTTCTTCGTCTGGTCCCAGCTTTTCTCCACGGTAACGGCAGACACCCAGACCATTACTCCTATGGTCTATATGTATATGCAGATTTTCGGAGCGGGAAACAGTGTTACGGAGCGAAATGCGGGAATCGGAGCCGCGGTGGGGGTTTGCTTAAGCCTTTGCGTAGTCCTAATCTTCCAGCTTTGTAACCGCCTTTTCCGGGACAAGGATTTGGAGTTCTAGATTTGCTGAAAATACTATCGCTAAGATTCTAAAGTATTTTCCGTTATAAAAAATCTTATTCTTAAATCCAGGATGGCTAAATCATTTTTTCAAAAGTCCGTAAAGCTAGTCTGTGTAAAGATAGAATAGGAACGTAAACAAGAAGGAGAAACAATATGTCATTCTTTGCCAAAGAAAAAACTTATAGAGAACCCATACGGTGGCAGAAAGAGCTGCGTTTAGCCCCTGCTTATCTGTTGCTTTTGATTTGGATTTTCTTCACCGTGATTTTGCTGGGTTGGGTGGTTTTGGCCAGTTTTTCCACCACCAAGGAAATCTTTGCCAATAAATTGCTTTCCTCCGGTTTCCACTGGGAGAATTACGAAAAGGCCTGGGTCAATTCCGATGTATCCACCATCTTTTTTAACTCTCTCTTTTATTCTCTGAGCTCCGTTTTTCTTTTGGTTTTGGTCTGTGCACCGGCAGCCTATGCTCTTTCCCGTTTTTCCTTTAGGGGAAATCAGCTCATGCAAAATGCCTTTGTGGCCTCCATGGGTGTACCGGTAGTCATGATTGTCCTTCCTCTCTTTGCCATGGTGGCAGGACTGGACATTTTAAATCATGTAATCCCCAACAAGCTTACCCTGATTTTCCTCTATGTAGGCATCAATGTACCTTACACCACCATTTTCCTGATGGGCTTTTTCGCCAATATTTCCAGAGCCTTTGAAGAGGCGGCCGCCATTGACGGTTGTCCTCCCGGAAAATGCTTTTGGCAGATCATGCTGCCTATGGCACAGCCCGGCATTATCACTGTCAGCATTTTCAACTTTATCAATGTCTGGAACGAGTACTTTATCTCCTTAATCTTCGGAAACTCCGACCAGGTGCGTTCTGTGGCGGTAGGACTCTACTCCATGATTAACTCCATGAAATATACCGGAGACTGGGCAGGGATGTTTGCCTCTGTCATCATTGTCTTCTTACCCACCTTTGTACTCTACCTCTTCCTTTCCGAGCGAATTATTGCCGGAGTAACCGGAGGCGGTGTAAAGGGATAAAAAGCGTAAATCCTTGCAGTGCAAAGCTGCAGTTTTTTCCTCATGCTATTTTTTGAAAAGGAAGTCCTATGAAAAACAAATTAACAAATGAAGAATTGAAAAATGCCCTTTCCCGATTTGCCTTAGAGGGAGAGGTAAAATCCTGTAGCCCCTACGGTTCGGGGCATATCAATGATACCTTTTTGGTGGAAGCCGGCAGAAAATATATTCTGCAACGAATCAATAGTGAAATCTTCACAAAACCCAGGGAGTTGATGGAAAATGTAGACCTGGTCTGCCGCTTTATGACGGAAGAAATCAAGAAACAGGGCGGAAATCCGGAACGGGAAAGCTTGCAGATTATCAAAACCAAGGACGGAAGCCTCTACTACGAAGACGAGATGAAGAATTTTTTCCGAATGTATCTCTATATTACCGACTGTAAGGCCTTTGACCTTGTAGAAAAACCGGAACACTTTTATGAAAGTGCCTATGCCTTTGGACATTTTCAAAAGCTGCTTTCTGACTTTCCCGCAGAAAAATTGCATGAGACCATTCCCCACTTCCATGACAGCCCACAGCGTTTTCAGCATTTTCTGAAGGCTGTAGAAGAGGATAAATACGATAGAAAAAAAGATTGTGAAGAGGAAATTCAGTTTTTCCTCTCCCATGAGAAAGACTTGTCCTATGCTTTGGCGCTTTTGAAAAAGGGAGAATTGCCGCTACGGGTAAGCCACAACGACACCAAGTTAAACAATGTACTCTTTGATGCTAATACGGAGAGGGCTCTTTGCATCATTGACTTGGATACTGTCATGCCCGGACTTTCCATCTTTGATTTTGGAGATGCCATCCGCTTTGGTGCCAACACCGGAGCGGAGGACGAAGAGGATTTGAGCAAAATCTCTCTGTCTCTTCCCCTCTTTTCCCTCTATACCAAGGGCTTTTTAGAGGCCTGCGGAAGCTCTCTTTGGGAGAAAGAGATTCTTTCCCTACCGGAAGGCGCAAAGATTATGACTTTAGAATGCGGCATGCGCTTCCTCACCGATTATTTGCAGGGGGACAGCTACTTCCATGTGAAGAAGCCGGGACATAACCTGGATCGTGCCAGAACCCAGATTGCCCTGGTAAAGGATATGGAAAAGAAATGGACGGCGATGAAGGAAGAAGTACAGAAATACCTTCCTTAAAGCAAAAAGGAGCTACAAAAAATCAAAATATAAAGAGATTTTCGGCAATATAGGTTTGAATGAGGGGTAGTCTGAGCCCGTCGGTACTTGCGAAAAACAAGAGAATCGCAGTTTTTCGCTTAGTATCCGCTACGTGGCGAAGCTAGCGAGAGCGTGCCCCAAATTCAGACCTATATTGCATAGAAAATTATTTTGATTTTTTACAGCTCCTTTTTATCTCCAAATAAACCAGACAAAGAGGTAACCGGTGCCTGCCGCGGCCAGGGTAAAGGGGATTCCGATTTTCATAAATTCGCCGAAGCCTACTTTGTAGCCCTCCTGCTTCAGCATTCCTACTGCTGTGATATTGGCACTGGCTCCGATGGGAGTGATATTTCCGCCCAAAGTTGCTCCGGTTAAGAGTCCAAAATACAGAAGATAGGGTTCAATCTGTAAAAGCTGGCAAATACCGGTAATGATGGGAAGCATGGTTGCCACATAGGGAATGTTATCAATAAAGGCAGAAAAGATTACGGAACCCCAAACAATAATACTGTACAAAAGGAAAAGATTGTTTCCTCCCAGCTTTACGATTCCTTCCGCCGCAAGGTCTATTAAGCCCACATCGGTAATGCCCTGAATCACAAGGAAAAGCCCCATCAAAATCATAAGAGTTTCTCTATCCACAGAAAGCAAAGACTTCTTGAGATTTTCCGGCATTTTCTTCACATGAAAATCCACCGCCATACAGATGACGGCGATAACGCAACAAATCAAGCCGTTAATAATACCGGGAGTATTGGGAATGAAGGAGGCCACAATCAGAGAAACCACCACCCCGATTAAAGCAATACTGGGAAAATATCCCTCTACCTCGGTTTTTTCCGTAGCCTCCACCGGCTGACGGAATTTTCTAAACAAAAGCATCATAATCGGCACGGTCGCCATGGCTCCCAGCTCTACGGAAAAGAACATTCCCGGTTTTCCCTTCATAAAGAAAAACTCCATGAAGTTCATCTTGGCATAGCCCCCCAACATAATGGAAGTAGTATCCCCTACCAGGGTTGCCGCTCCTTGTAAATTGGAGGACACCGCAATGGATAAAAGCATGGGAACCGGGCTGATTTTGATTTTCTTACAAATGGCAAGTCCCACCGGGGCAATCATCAAAACCGTAGCCACATTGTCGATGAAGGCGGATACTGATCCTGCAAATAAGGACATCAAAATGATAACCCACATCACATTGGAACATTTATCCAATATAATCTCTGCCAGACGGTTGGGCATCTTGGATTCAATAAAGTAATACACGATGACCATGGTTCCGCCAATCATCATTATCACGTTCCAGTTAATGACGGACAGGAGGTAGAGGGGATTTCTCTGTAATATACCTAATCCCACAAAAAGGAGGGCCACCGCCCAAATGGCATATAGCCTCCATTCCTGTTTTACAATCATCACCACATACATGAGAATAAACAAAATCAATGCAATACTTTGTAATGGCATCCCTACTGCTCCTTTACTGTAAAATATCCGGTCTCACTAGCTTGCTTCCTATACCACTGTTTTATAGTCGCTCTATGATCGCTTTATACGGATTTATCTCACTTTCTTACCCTAATACTACTAGGCAAAGAAAAAACTCCCGCAAAGCAGGAGCTGTTTTTCCTTTGTTATGCTATTGTGCCCTAAGCTATTAAGAATGTCAAGAATTCTCTTCTTTTTGATACTTCGCCTCATTTCCAAAGGGGAAAGTTCCCTCTCCTACCCCTTTCAGAAAATGATACTTGGCAATCCCTAAATCCACCATGTCCATATCGTAGTTATCCGGCACGGAAGCTCGAAGTTCCCCATGCTCATAAAAGAACTTCGGCTTTTGCTTATTTAAAGCACTGGGCGCTAAGGCTACCGCCTCCATCCCCTCCTGAATCCAATGAGGGTAGGAATCCTGTCCGGAAATGCGTTCATGCCAAGGCTTTTTCTTCATAGGGAATAAACTGCCGATCAGCTTTCTACCGATTCCCTCTTCTCCACTGTGTCCAAGCGCAATTACCGCCTGAATATGCTCATCCTCCGGATAGCAGAAGCTTTCCCGGTCAAAGGTTCCTCCAACCCAGCAGCTCCCTATTCCCAGATCTTCCACAAACAGTACCAGCTCTTCCCCATAGAAACCGATTTTCTCCCGAAAATGGGCAAGTCCCGCATTTCCCTTTAAGAGAATTAAACTGCGAACATTTTTGAAAAGCCCGTAGCTTTTCCGAAAATCCTGAAATGCTCTACTGCCGTCTTCTTCAAACTCTATCGTAAGTCCTGTTTCCAGATTGATTGCAGAAATTTTATTTTGAATCGCCGCCATTTCCTCCTCGGACAGAGGAGCAGGAGTGAAAATACGATGTGATTTACGATGTAGGATTGCGTCTGTCATGCTTTTCTTCAAATAGCCTTTCTTTTTAGAATTTATTTCTTTCGTTTTCCTTCAGCATTTATAGCTATTACGAAATTTATTATTGTTACCAAGCTTTGCGCCGACTTCTTCTCTATTTTCAGTAGAAGAAAATACCCTTCCTAGTATAGAAAGTTTTTTGCAAAAAGCAAGGGAGAGGATGTCACTTCCCCTCCCTCTACTACATATCGTATTTCATTTCCGCTTACTACGAAAATATGCCCGTACATTCTCAGCTGATAAATATCCCTCTTCTTCCCCGGAGCGCCTTCCTTCATTTAGTTCACGCATAAGTCGAAGCATGGTTTTCGTTTTCTCAAATTCTTCGTCCTCTGCAATATCTCGACAGTATGTAGCCATGCTTCCCTCTCCTACTCTGCTTTTAACAATGCGCTTACCAACGCAGGAATCGCCGCAAAATCCTCTTCCTTGGCCACCCATTCCGCCCGAATATTTTCAGGAATGACATTATAGCCTGCTCCCTTTAAGGACTCCTGTAAAACCTTCACGGACTCTCCGCTCCAGCCATAACAGCCGAAAGCAGCTGCCTTTTTCTTCTTAAACTTCAGCTGCTTTAAAAACTCAAGCCAGCCTGCCACCGGGGACAAAATGGAATTTGCCACCGTAGGAGAACCTACTGCAAGGGCTTTCGACTTAAAGACCTCCGTCATTACTTCATTTTTATCCGACTTGGAAATGTTAAAAACCTTCACTACCGTATCCGGACTTTGCCGATGAATCTCCTCCGCAATGCTGTAGGCAATCTTTGTCGTACCTTCCCACATGGTATCAAAGGCAATCGTCACCTGATTTTCCTGATAATCTTGAGCCCATTCCGCATATTTTTCCACAATCTGCATGGGGTTTTCCCGCCAGATGGCTCCATGGGAAGGAGCAATCATTTCAATAGGCAGATTCAAAGCCGTAATCTCCTCCAGCTTTTTCCGTAAAATCGGAGCAAAGGGAGCCACGATATTGGCATAGTACTTCATGGCTTCCTTCATGAGAACGCATTGATTTGCCTTATCGTTAAAAAGCTCCTCCACTGCATAATGCTGTCCGAAGGCATCCATGGAGAAAAGGATATTGTCCCCGGTTAAGAAAGTTGCCATGGAATCCGGCCAGTGGAGCATCCGCATTTCCAGGAAAATAAGCTTCTTTCCGTTTCCGATATCCAAGGAGTCTCCGGTCTTAACCACATGGAAATTCCAGTCCCTCTTGCCATACTGCCCCTCAATGCTTTTCACCGCATTTGCCGTACAATAAATAGGCACATCCGGAATCTCCTCCAAAATGGTGGTAAGAGAGCCGGAATGGTCGCACTCCCCATGATTTGCCACGATGAAATCAATTTTTTTCAAATCAATTTCTTTTTTCAGATTCTCCACAAAGTCAAAACGATGAGGAGTCCAAACCGTATCCATCAAAACCGTCTTTTCTTCCTCGATGAGATAGGCATTTTGGCTGGAACCATTAATAATGGAATAATCATCTCCATGAAAATGCTGTAATTCCCAGTCGATATAGCCTATCCAACTGACATTTCCCTTTACTGCTTTTCTCATCTTATTCTCCCAAAGAATTCTCTTATGTACTCTAAATGTTCTCTTATGCCAAACTGATTAACAAAGCCATTTTGAAATTTCCCTTGGCTGTTACTGCATGCCGACCTGCCTTGGCAAAATGGAACTCTTCTCCGGCATGAATTACATGGTCCACACCCTCATACTGAATCACTGCTTCCCCTTCCAGAGCAAATACCATAGCCTCTCCCGGCGCTGCATGCTCGGAAAGGCCGGTTCCCTCAGAAAAGGACATCAGCACAAACTTCATTTTCTCATTGTGCATCAAATCCATGTTCACAATCTTCCCCTCCTGATAGGGGAGTAAGTCTGCCAAACGAAAAACCTCACCTGCTTTTACCGCTTCATTCATAAAATCTTCCCTCCTTATGGAAATTTCTGTGTATACTGCGCCTTTTTCACTACGGATCCCCACCGGTTTCTCCACCGGGGTGAGAATGGCCTGCCCCTTGGAAAGGAACTTCCCTTCTCCTTCTCCGTAAACTTCTATCTCCCCCTCAGCTACGAAAAGTAACTTATGATAGGAGTAAAGCTCTGCACTGATATCCGTCTTCTCCGCCATGGAAAAATAAATAACGGCGTTTTCTCCCGGATGAATCTGCTTGGATACGGTACAGCCCCGTACCGGTGGATTCTCTCTTGCTATGAAAAACACTTCTCCGACTTTTTCTTTCATAAGCCTCCTTTCTTTGCCGAAGGACTTTGATTTTGAAAATGCTTTAGGCTTTAAAAACATTGTTTTTGAAGTCTCTTTAAGCTCTAAAAAGTTTTGCCCTAGAAACGCTTTAAACTTTAGATTTATAAAGGTCTTGCATCTTTAAATCCTTCTTACAAAGTCTATTGTATACAATATAAAAGATGTGTTTGTTGCAAATGCAACAAATGAATCTAACAAAAGCAAAAAAGAATTTTTACCGATATATCTCATACAGATGCTTTCTACAATTAGATACATTATTTATCGCCATAATGAGAACCACATTCTGCAATTTCCAGCATATCTCCCACAATACGAAAAACAATCCGATTCTTTTCATCGATTCTTGCACCCCAAAAGCCGGACAAATTACCTGATAATTTTTCCGGTTTTCCAATACAATTATATCCATTTCTATCTATGTCTTTCAAAATTTTATTTATTCTTCTTAGTGTTTTCTTATCTTGTTCCTGCCAGTATAAATATTCCTCCCACGCTTCATCATGCCATATTTTTCTCATTATTCGGCCTCAATAAGCTCATGCTCATGTATCTTATATCCGGCCTTCATCTCCGCAACTCGTCTTTCCAAAGTAGCTAAATGTTCACTACTATAAAACGTGTCTCTCTCTGTTGTAATTTCAAATGGAATTCTTCTTTCACGAACTACCGTTTTAGCAAAAATGCAAAATGCTGTAGTCATATTCATCCCCACATCAGAACAAAACTCATCAAACTGTTTCTTTAAATCTTCATCCATACGAACACTAATACTCGTCTGTGCCATAAGAAAGCCTCCTTATCTGTATTGAATTTTAGAATCATTTTCTATATAGTATATATACATTGTATTATATTTTCAATGCAATGTATATATAATTATTGTTAATTTGGTAATTTGCATTATAAAGTAAATCACCATACTAATCTTTAAAAATTGATTCACTAATCAAGATAATTTATTCACTATTCTTTTAAGGAAATACTAACTCTTTATCAACTAACTCTGCTTCCATTTCCAAAGAGCCGTTCCGAAAATGAGGGCATACCCCACAAAGCTATAAACGTCCGGGACTTCCCCAAAAACCACAAAGCCTAATAAAGCCGCAAAGAGCACCTGAGAATAGTCAAAGACGGATATTTCCTTAGCCGGCGCATAGGCATAAGCCTTGGTCACAAAGATCTGTCCCACCGCCGCACTGCAGCCCGCTAAAATCAAATATACTGTTTGATGTATAGACATTGGCTTGTATTGAAAAAGAAAAAACGGAAGCAATACCAGCACCGAGAACATGGAAAAAGAAAAAACCACTACCGGTCCTTTCACACCCCCTAATCCCACCTTACGAACAAAAGTATAGGCTGTTCCCGCCGAAAATCCACCAAAAAGTGCCACCAGTGCGGGAAGCCCCACGATTCCCTGCCCGGGCTTCACCACAAAGGCTGCTCCCAGCAAAGCTAAAAGCACGGAAACAATCGCCATCTTATTGGGCTTTTCTCCCAAAATAAAAATAGACATTACAATAGCAAAGAAAGGCGCCATTTTCTGTAAAATACTGGCATCTCCCAGCTTCAGATACGTAATGGCCCAGAAGTTACAAAGAATCCCCAAGGTTCCAAAACAGCAACGAAGTAACAAAGGAATTCTAAGCTCCTTGGGGACAGAATAACGTATTCCCTGTTGCCGCATCATCACAAAGGCAATCAAAGCTGCCACACAATTTCGAAACATTGCCTTCTGCATGGTAGGTACATCTCCTGAAAGCTTCACAAAAAAAGCCATTCCTGCAAAGCCTGCTGCTGAAAGGATTATGGAAATGATTCCCTTTATTTTACGGTCTTTTTCTACTCTGATTTCTTCTTTCATTTATACTACTCTACTTTCTAAACTAAATATACTGTCTTATTATAACGAAGATGAAATAAAACAGCCAGCCTAGTCCATCTACAATTCTCCCCAACATATCCTCATTTTAATCCACCCCTATAAACTCTCTATTCCTTTTCTCCTATAAAGCCTTTATACTGAAAACACTTGAACAAATAAGCCTCTATTCCAATTGAAAGTATACAGAAAGTTTGACGGCATCCTATGTACAGCGCTATTGATAATATTCATTTTCATTTTTTATATATTGATCGCTATTCCTTTGGTCGGAATTGGATCTTTCCGGAAAGCAGTATTCCCTACAACATGCTCCGTTACATTGAATCCGGAACAGCCAGCTTCTTTATAGATTCTCAGGAGTATTCTGTAAAAAAGGATCAAATCATCTATATCCCCAAAGGAAGTCAGCTCTCCTGCTTTGCCACCAGCAGTCATTTTTCCTTCACCAGTATTCGTTTTACCAGTTCTGTGTTTTTTGAAGGAGGGGACTTACTGGGGGATTATTATCATTTGCCGAAGATTATGGAGGGTAAGGGAGAAAGCTTTTATTTTGATGAAATGTATCAATGGGTCAAAAAAAACAGTCCCGCTAAGATGTTCTTTGTCAGGGGGTATTTAGAGCTATTGATTGCCTCTCTCATTGCCAAAGTGAATCCGGAAAGAGAGCAAGAAGAGTTTCCTCCTATTTCTTTGAATACTAAAAATGATATAGAAGAACAAGCTAAAAACTCATCTAATTTATCTTCTCAAAGTCAGCCTTCTTCATGTTCAAAAAAGGAAGCCACAGAAGAACAGGACTTAGCAAAAATCAGAAATCAAATCAAAAAATCCGGTACCGGAATGGATTCTCGCATCCAAGGAGTAGTGGATTATATTCTCTTACATCCCAATGAAAAATATTCTCCTAGCCGTTTAGCGGAAATGGCGGAATTAAGCAAGCAAAGATTTACGGCTCTATTCAGTTCCCAGCTTGGAAAGTCTCCTATGGTCTATATCAAAGAGTTAAAGCTTACCACTGCTGCCAGAAAATTACTGGTTTCCAACCTTCACATCAACGATATTGCCTATGAACTGGGCTATGAAGATACCAATTACTTTATTCGTGAATTTAAACGAGCATTTGGCTGTACTCCCAAGCAATACCGTCAGATTGCAAAAGAATAAAAAATATTTCTTATCTGAATATGGTTGCAAAAGATATATCTTATTGATAGTAAAAATTCTGTTTTTCAAGTGTAAAATGCTATTATTAAGTCTATTTTCTATGGAATCGTCTAATTTTTTCCTATATCATACAAATTAATCAGTTATTATACACAAAGAAATATTGCAAGTCCCAAAAGGAACTTGCAAACAAGATGCCCTAGGATTCCCCTATAGCACTTGCATATTAATAAGGAGGACGATTTATGAGAAAAAAGATTTTAAGCGCTATGCTGAGTCTGACAATGCTTTGCACAGCTCTGAGCGGATGCGGCAGCAGTGCCGCAAAGGAGGAAAGTAAAGCTCCGGAGCAAAAGAGTAGCGAAGTAAAGGGCAGTGAGGAAAAGGCGGAAGCTAATGCTGAATTGGAAGGAGATATCACCTTCTGGCATTCCTTTACCCAGGGACCAAGATTGGAAACCATTCAGGAGGCTGCGGATAAGTTCATGGAGGAACATCCAAAGGTTACTATCAAGATTGAAACCTTTTCCTGGAATGACTTTTACACCAAGTGGACCACAGGACTTGCCTCCGGCAATGTGCCCGACATGAGCACCGCCCTGGTTGGTCAAGTTTCCGAAATGATTAACTCCGACGCGATTATTCCGCTGAACGGATTG
>NZ_CAUTEG010000062.1:0-13803 GCF_963537195.1 Oribacterium sinus
CGTGCTCCATAAGGGAAATCTCGATGGCTGAAACACCTGTAAAGGTCGCATCAAAACGCTCCTGAAACGACAGAGGCTTCATATTGCATGACCTCCTGCATTGTAGCAAATCCGGCTCCGATATAGAAAGCAATACAGGCGCCACAGAATCCTATGATTGCTCCTAGGCTACATTTCTTCTTGTCCATATTTCTCTCCATCTTATCCTATTTCCTGCCATCTTTAGGATTGACACGAAAAACAATTTTAAAAGTCTTCTTCAAATACAGTCTGCTCTGTAACAGGAACTGTCAATGTCTTTAGAGCTCTTCTTACTAAAGCTTCACGAATTTCATAGCTCTTAGGTTCACCCTTAGTTGGATCTCCCAATGGGTAAGGAATACCGATTGCCGGGACAATTCGATTTGCTCCAATCGTCAAAGAAATAGGTACAACAGTACAAATATGAACAACAGGAATACCTGCACGGTCAATTTCTTTTACCATCGATGCACCGCATCTTGTACAGGTTCCTCACGTGCTGACCATGACGACAGCATCCACATTATCTTCCTTTAACATGGGGATATATTCTTCCGCAAAACGCTTAGCACTATTTGTTGCCGTTCCTGTACCTGTAGTTGTAATGAAGTAATCGGTCAGTTCTCCAAATACTCCTTCCTTTTGCAGGTTCCGTAAAGCATCCACAGGAATACAAAGATCAGGGTCTTCCATGACAAAAGCTCTATCATATCCACCATGTATTGTGGTAAAATCTGCCTTATCTGCATGATCCATACCGGCAATTGAATACTTTCCCCACTTTGTAGCATTCGATGACTCAATATGGTCAGGATTTCCCTGTGGTACAACTCCACCGGAGGTGATGAGTGCAATCTTAGCATGGGCAAGATCCTTTAATGGAGCTGCAGGTGCCACGTGGTCAATGACAGGCATTGGATAGTCAGTATAGATTTCCTCACCTTTAATCTTCTTTACTAATAGTTCAACCGCTCTCTCAGATCCTCTTCTCTCATTAAAGTAATTTACACGAATCCCCTGTGGAATATACCCCTCCTCTGCAGGAGAAAGTATTTCGCTACCATCTATCTTCTTCTTTAAAAGATTAGCCATCTTTGGAGCAGCTTTTTTCATATCTGCAGAGGAATCTTTTGTCTCAATAATATGAACATCTTTATAGAACATATCTGTTCCTGGATTCTCCACATACATGCCAGTTACGGAAGGAATGTCCAACTCATCTTGAACAGCCTTTGCCATGGTTCCACAAGCCACACCATAGCGTCCGGCATTAAAAGCGGGTCCGGCAATAAAGCCATCCGGCTTTTCTACCTTAATCAGCTCTAAAAGCTGAGGAACCACCCCTTTTTCAATATTTGAACCAAAATAGTTATCTCCACAAATTACTGTTGCTACTATTTCATATCCATCTCCCAGCTCCTTTTGTAAAGCAGTTCCGGGTCCAACCGCACCCTTTCTTACTTCCGGAGCTATATCCGCCTTTTCTTCTCCACCAATTCCTGCGAAGAACTGGTTAATATAGTGTACTATTCTCTTTCCCATAGTATTTTCTCCTTCCTTCGCAATTAATAAGTTCTTGCACAAAGCTTATTGAATCCATTAGCAATTGTAGAAGCGATAATAATTTGAATTTCCGCATCAAAGGATCCATCTTCATGCTTACAGCCAACCCAACCGCCAATCTGCATTTCGATGTAATCTTCCATGCCGATAACCTTATCCATTTTGGGAAAATGAATAACTACATTACCGTTACCGCAGGATATCATGGTATCAGCTTCCTCACAAACGTCTGCAAGAGAATATGACTTTCCATCTTTTCCGGGGAACTCATCTGTAATCAGAACAACTTTCACTCCCCGTTGTGTCGTCTTCTTACAATTCATCATTAAGTCAGTATCCGGGTTTCCATAACCCTCTTCAGTAAGAAGGACTCCATCTAATCCAAGATACTCACATAATTTAGAAGTCATATCAGAATGCCTTTCCTTATCCATCAGAAATACATTCTCATTCGTCAGAATAACGCCCAGAAAGTTCAAGGTTTTTCCATGCTGTTTGAATAAATCTTCAATGACAGGATTATGTAAATGATGGTATGTCGTCACCTTATCACAGGGTGCCACGCAATTGCCGGAAGTAATTGCACCATCAAAAATTTCTTCAGGATACATAATAGTAGGAACAATCTGTTTAGCATCTACACCATAGTAATAGGTATCATGTAAAAGTCCCTGAGATTGCAACATATGAATATATCCTACCTTAGGTAAGTCAGGATATTGGGCAACTTGCTGAAGCAAAGGCTTGGTTTCAAAGACCTCCCATTCCTTTGGCTCATGCCCTTCCAAAGCTTTAGCTAAATATACGGCAGCATTAAGACCTGCCATTCTACCAGCATTTTCATAAACATGAGTCTCAAGGCCATCCTTGGGCTCGATTACTACACATACGTTCTGTGTTTTAGAGAAGGGGCAATAGTCAGCAGCAGGACCTGTCATATCAATGACTCCCTCTTGGAAACCTACAATCTTTCCAACTGTTACTACACAAGCGCCATCCATACACAAAGTTTTTCCATGTCCAACTTCGGTAACTTTTCCCATTACACCGGGGAATACACATCCCGGGCCCTCTACCTTTAACCTAGGTTCAATAACATCTTTCACGGGAGTGATACGAATAGATTCTCCCGGCCTAGCCAGTTCGATGCGACAAGCAAGTAGACGATCATCCTTTAAGATCAAATCGGACAATTCTTTGGCATTCACGTAAAGAGTGTTGTCCTTAATTTCCGTCTTGTCGCCAAATTGTACATCTGCAATATGAATTCTTCCTAACTCCAATTTCATGCAAAATTTCCTCCTTGGCAATTTTCGTCACACACACCGGTGAGACAGTAGTTAAAATTAAATTATTTATATAAACCCGGCCGAGGTTATAAACTATAAACTAAATTCTACATCACCCATTGTCTTAACAAAGAAGACTGAAGAGCTGACTCCACTACAGACATGTCAATAATTTGAAAGTCCTTTAAACACTTTTCATTCCATCTGGGATTCTTCATCCCCTTACTTAACTTATCTGCTGTTTGAATACTGAGTTTTATAATTTCTGAATCCCTTTCTGCAGAAAATACAGCGATATCTTTGGAGAGCAATACTGACTTGTACGGACATTGCTTAGGCTTCAAATTACTAGCCAGGGGATGAGTCATTAAATGATAGCCTTTTTCTATAAAGCTCTGTGTTTCCCTTAAGATGTCGCAAAAATCATATTCAGCTAAATACTGTACAAAAATACTATCATGATTCTGATATTTTTGAGAAATTGACGGATTATTTGTTATGAAAATAAATTTTTTATGCATTTTCTACACCTCCGTGAGTATGTTAATACATTAACGTATTATTTTCATTTTGTAAAATTATATTTTTTTATGCACTTTTATTTTATATAAAAAAACTTTTATATCTTTTTTGTATAGTTATGTTATTTTCTTATTTGATTTTCTTATATATACCCACACTTTCTCTTCGGTATGTTCATTTTTTATAATTTTTAAAAACGAGATATCGCACACTACGCGTGCGATACTCGTTAAGAATTCAAAAAAATATAGAGCCTCCTTTTGGAGACTCTATATTTCTTTTCCTTAAGAGATATTGCTTTCTATGCTTCACTATCTTGTGTGAACTTTTTATATTATTTTTCCTCTAAGCGATTCTTAACATTAGTCTTCCTTCAACTGGAAGCGTCTTACCAAGTCGCTTAAGATATTGGCCTGTCCGGAGAGCTCTTCGGAGGCTGCTGCAGATTCTTCCGCTGTGGCGGTGTTGCTCTGTACTACGGAGGAAATCTGGTCGATTCCTACGGATACCTGCTCTACCGCTCTGGACTGCTCCACAGAGGCTTCTGCAATCTGATTTACCAAATCGGTTACTTTTCCTGCACCGGTAACCACTCTCTGTAAGGATTCTGCCGTGCTATCTGCCAGGACAGTTCCCTGCTCAACAGCCTGAAGGGTTTCCTCAATCAACATGGTGGTATCCTTTGCCGCATTTGCAGACTTCTGGGCAAGATTTCCTACCTCATCCGCTACTACCGCAAAGCCCTTTCCGGCTACACCGGCTCTTGCCGCTTCGATTGCCGCATTCAGAGCCAGGATATTGGTCTGGAAAGCGATATCATCAATGGTCTTGATAATCTTACTGATTTCTCCGGACTTTTCATTGATGTTTTCCATGGCAGCCTTCATCTGCTGCATCTGCTTATCGGAGTTGCTTACTTCCTTACCGGCATTCTGTGCCTCTGCGTTAGCCAGGCGGGTGTTCTCCGCCGTCTTCTTAATATGCTCGGAAATATCATTTACCGTTGCAGAAAGCTCTTCGATGGAAGAAGCCTGCTCTGTAGCGCCCTGAGAAAGTCCCTGAGCACCGGAGCTTACCTGTTCTGCACCGGAATTTACCTGAATTGCACTCTGCTGAATCTCCGCCATTGTATGGGAAAGATCCGCTGTGATATTGTTAATGGAATCAAAGAGAGGTCTATAGGATCCGCTATAGTATTCCTCATTCTTCATTTCCAGATTGAAATTTCCGTGAGCCAGCTCGGTGAGCTTCTCGGAAAGGTCAGAGATGATGGAACGGATTCTTTCTACTACATTGTTCATGGACTGCATCAGAACACCGATTTCATCGTTACTCTTATGGGAAAGATCCATGGAGAAATCTCCTGCGGATAACTTCTCTCCTGCCTCTGCCACCTTCTGTAATGGCTTTAAGAAGCGAGTAATCAAAACTGCTGTCACGATAACCAGAAGGATAACCGTTGCCACACCGGCAACTGCACCGATATTCACCAAACGGTCTACTTCTCTGTCGTAGTCCTTCTCGGAAATATTTAATCTAACCCACCAGGTGCTACCGTGCATATCGATGGGCTGGAAATACTCTCTTCTCTCCTGATTATGCTCATTTACAATCTTTAATGTGAAAGCTTCTTTGGATTCCATCTTTTCGGAAATGGCTTTGTAGGCCTTCTCCGGAAGAAGCTCCTCCAGTGTTTTCCCGTTTACTTCCTCATTTTTACTGTGAATCAGGCCTTCTCCATCAATCATATTTACAAACATAGAGGGGAAGGCAGGATCCTCCATGCTAATGTTAAGTAACATATCTTCCTTTACATCCAGAAGAATAGCACCCACAAACTGATTGTTGTTCATGATAGGCTTTGTGATGGCAAACATTCTCTTGCTGGGGTCTACCGTATCACTGTAAACCGGGGAAACATAGGTATCACCCTTCTCCTTTGCTCCGGTGTAATAAGCGATATTTTGATACTTCTCATAGGGGAAGTTCATGATTCTTCTATTCTCAACTTCATTTCTAAGAAGCAGAGGCGCATAATTATCAATTCCCTGATAGAAAGCATGGGGCTCGAAAAGAACACCGATATCCTCCAGATTGTCATCATCCTTCATGTTGGAATACAGTGCATTCAGCATTACTACCTCGGCATTGTAGCGGGAAGCCGGGATGTACGCATCCACCACACGACTGCGGAAGGATGCATTTTCCATAGGGGTAACAGTTTGGTCATTGCCCTCGATATCTCTAATCTTCCATGGGTTACCGGGTTTTCCGCCGACTTCATCATTTTGCTGGAAGACAAAGCTGATACTCTGCTCAATGTTGTTCGTAATGGTATCTAATTTTGTCATCAAATCGCTCAGATCGGAAGATGCTTCTGCCGCCTTATCCGCCATATTGGCATCAATTCTCTTATCCATGGCAATTTCAAAGCTGTGAATCAGGAAATATAGCAATCCCAATAAAATCACAAAGGTCAATGAACCCAGGATTAAGGACATTTTCTGACTAAGCTTCAGGTTCTCGTAAAAAGAGCCTGTGGCCTTCTGTTTCTTCTTCATATTTTTTCTTTCCTCCTTGAATTTCGTGCTCCTAAATCATTTTTTAATGAAGAACTCTTAGATTCATCGACCATCCTCAAGCATATATAAGTGAAAACTGTTTTTTCGCTTCTTCTTATTCCTCTCGAAGTCTAAATCTTCCCACCAAATCGCTTAAGATATTGGCCTGTCCGGAAAGCTCTTCGGAAGCTGCTGCAGATTCTTCCGCCGTGGCAGTGTTACTCTGTACTACGGAGGAAATCTGATCGATTCCTACGGATACCTGCTCTACCGCCTTGGACTGTTCCACCGTTGCTTCCGCAATCTGATTCACAAGGTCTGTCACCTTTCCTGTTCCGCTAACCACTCTCTGTAAGGATTCTGCCGTACTGTCTGCCAGAACAGTTCCCTGCTCTACTGCCTGAAGTGTCTCTTCAATCAACATGGTAGTATCCTTTGCCGCATTTGCAGACTTCTGGGCAAGATTTCCTACCTCATCCGCTACTACCGCAAAGCCCTTTCCGGCTACACCGGCTCTTGCCGCTTCGATTGCCGCATTCAGAGCCAGGATATTGGTCTGGAAAGCGATATCATCAATGGTCTTGATAATCTTACTGATTTCTCCGGACTTTTCATTGATGTTTTCCATGGCAGCCTTCATCTGCTGCATCTGCTTATCGGAGTTGCTTACTTCCTTACCGGCATTCTGTGCCTCTGCGTTAGCCAGGCGGGTGTTCTCCGCCGTCTTCTTAATATGCTCGGAAATATCATTTACCGTTGCAGAAAGCTCTTCAATGGAAGAAGCCTGCTCTGTAGCACCCTGAGAAAGTCCCTGGGCACCGGAGCTTACCTGCTCCGCACCGGAATTTACCTGTACCGCACTCTGCTGAATCTCCGCCATAGTACCGGAAAGATCTGTGGAAATATTTTGAATGGAATCAAACAGTGGGCGATATGCACCGCTATAGTACTCCGCATTATTCATTTCCACATTGAAGTTTCCTTGTGAAAGTTGATTTAATTTCTCGGAAAGGTCTCCGATAATGGAACGAATTCTGGAAACTACATCTCCCATGGAATGCATTAATTTTCCGATTTCGTCCTTGCTCTTATAGGAAAGATTCATGTCAAAATCCCCTACGGATAGCTTTTCTCCTACCTCTACCACCTTCTGCAGGGGCTTTAAGAAATAGCCAATCAACAGGGCGCATGCAAATGCAAGAGCAAATACCGTGCTAAATCCTGCTACAATTCCCACATTTCTTAATCTGTCCACTTCCTTACTATAATCCTGGTGAGAGATACTGAGTCTTGTCCACCAGGTACTGCCCTCCATGTCAATGGGGTAATAGTACTCTCTTCTTAGCTGTCCATGCTCATTCACAATATTAAGAGCAAAGGCTTCCTTGGACTCCATCTTTTCGGCAATGGCCGTACTTGCCTTCTCCGGAAGAAGTTCCTTTAAAGTCTTTCCATTTACTGTTTCTTTTTTACTGTGAATAATCCCCTCTCCATCAATCAGGTTCACAAACATAGAGGGGAATTCTTCATCGGTCTGACTCGCGGTAAGTAATACCTCTTCCTTCACATCCAAAAGAATACTTCCCAAAAACTGATTGTCCTTCATAATAGGATGATAAATCGCAAACATTCTCTCTTCCGGCTTGCTAACGTCTCCGTAAACCGGTGTAATAAAGGTAGAGCCCTTTTCCTTTACCGCCTTATAATAAATTTCATCCTTATAATTGGAATATGGATGGTTGGTAATCGTTCTTTTATCCAGATCTTCTTGGGAAAGAATAGGAGCGTAATTCTCTATCCCCTGATAAAATGCATTCGGCTCAAATAAAATACCGATATCTGCCAGATTCGGTTCCGTCTTAAGGTTTGCATACAGCGCATTTAAAATCACTACCTCCGCATTGTAACGGGAAGCAGGAAGGTAAGCATTTACCACACGGCTCCGGAAAGATACATTTTCCATAGGGGTAATGCTCTGGGGATTTCCATCCTCATCGTTAATGGTCCAGGGATTTCCGGGAACACCTCCCACCTCATCATGCTGGTCAAATACAAAACTGATGCTTTCCTCAATGTTGTCGGCTGTGGCATTCAGCTTGGTGATTAGGTCATCCAGAGTATAGGACGCCTGCTCCACCTTATCCGCCATATTGGCATCCACCTTCTTATACATAGATAATCTAAAGCTATGTATCAAAAAGAACAGTAATGCCAATAAAAGCAAGAAGGTCAAAATCCCGATGATAATTGACATTTTCTGCCCCAGTCCAAGGTTCTCCAATATAGACCCCTTCATTTCTTGTTTTTTCTTCACGTTTTCATTCCTCCTTGAATTTCGAACTCCTATTTTTTATTGTCGATCTTATAAGCCCATAGGTTCATCGGCGTAGCCCATACTTATATAAGGAAATTAGCGTTTTATCAAAGAATTTCCCTAGGCAGCTGAAAAGATTCAAGAAGGCAGTTAAAAGCTTTTAAGAAGTCAGTGAAAAAGATTCAAGAAGCTTTATTGTACTTTCTTTCTGAAAATGCTATTATGCAAAAAACTTTCTTCTTATTATATGGAAAGATTTTTAAAATCCGACAAAGGATAATAAGACTTAGAAATGGCACAACACGAAAACAGGAAGAACGAAGACAGAATTCTAAAAAAAGCAAAAAGAAAAATCTGCTTTTCTATTATAAAAAAGCAAAACTGTCCGATATTGTGTTGAGCTAAAAAACAGAGAGAAAGGATAGCTATGTCATTATTTTATGGAAATGGAGTAGCCCTCACGGAGAAGACCCTGGATTTACTCTGGGGACGGCAGAATCTTACGGTAAACAATATTGCCAATGTGGATACGCCGAATTACAAGTCAAAATATCTCACCTTTGAGAATGAACTTCTCCACCGCATTTCTACTGCGGAGCAGGGTGGACGGAAAAAAGTCGCCATCGGGAATGCAATACAGTCCCAGAGGGCAAGAATTCACAGCACAAAAAACGAATCCAGTCGACTAGATGGAAATAACGTGGACATGGATCAGGAACAGGTGGAGCTTGTTAAAACCACCTACGCTTACCAGTATATGGTAAACTCTGTAAACAATGACTTAAGAAGACTTATGGCAGCAGCGAAGAGCTTCTAGCCCCTTTTCCATAGGATGATAGGAAGAGGAAAATGATGATTTCAGGAAGAAAGGATGCTTCCGAACTTTTCTGGAATACTGAGTTTTTCTCCCTTTTATGGAGGAAATGGGAATAGAAGCACTGCCGAAACGGCGGTGTTTTTTTTCGGCATTTTCCAACTTTGCCTTATGGCAGTAGGGATTTTGCCGATAGATAACGAGGATACTGCTGTGAAACAGAACACAGTTTAGTAAATAGGAAAAGGTGGTAAAACTATGGATAGTACAATGGAAGGAATGCTGGACACCTATCTCTTGGAGACGGAAGCGCTCCTGGATAAGTTGGACGAAATGCTTATCGCAGACGAAAAGGTAGGGGATTTCTCCACAGATGACGTAAATGAAATTTTCCGAATCATGCACACCATTAAGGGTTCCAGTGCCATGATGGAGTTCACTCCTCTCTCCAATATCGCTCACCATATTGAAGACATGTTCTTCTTTATTCGTGATAAGGGAATTGATTCTTTAAGCGGAGACCAGAAAAGTGAACTTTTTGACTTAATGTTCCGTTCTGAGGATTTTCTTCGTAGCGGACTGGAGAAGGTAAAGGCCGGCGAAGAGTTGGATAACAATGTTGAAGAATTTGCAGGTTCCATCAATGCTTTCTTGGCAAAGATTTCCGGAAAAGCTCCCGCTGACTCTGCTCCTGTTGTAGAAGCGGCAGACAGCACAAAGGCTTCCGGAGAGAATCGCAATCTTCCGAAGGATGATAAGGCGAAGAAATTCATCCATGTCTTCTTAGATGAAGGAATCGGCATGGAAAACCTTCGTGCCTTTATGATTGTAAATGCAATTAAGGAATTTGACTTAGAGTTCCGTTATTATCCTGCAGATATGGATTCTAATCCGGAAACAGCACAAACCATTATCGACGAAGGATTTTTCCTTGCCTTCGATAGTGACGAGGACTGTGAAAAGGGTGAGAAAATCTTACGGGAGCAAAGCCATATCCTCTCCTATGAGCCTGTAGAGGCAACAAAGGCTGAGGCAAAGGCTGAGGTTAAGAGCGCAAATGCGGAAAGCAGTTCCGCACCAAAGGCAAGCAAAGAGCCTGCAGCGGCTCAGCAGACTGCACAGCAAAAAGCTGCGGCACCTGTAAAGCAGAGCTTGATTTCCGTAAACCTGCAGAAACTGGACAGCTTAAACGACCTGGTAGGAGAAATTGTTATTACCGAATCTATGGTAACCTCCTCTCCTGTTCTTCGTATGCTGCCTCAGGAAAGTCTAGACAACTTCATGAAGTCTGCAAGACAGCTTCGTAAGTTAACCGACGATCTTCAGGATATCGCCATGAGCTTACGAATGGTGTCCATCTCCGGTGTATTCCAGAAGATGAACCGTATCGTTCGTGATATGAAGCAGAAACTTGGAAAAGACGTTAAGCTTACCATCATCGGTGAGGATACCGAAGTGGATAAGACTATCGTAGATAGTATTCAGGATCCTTTGATGCACATCGTCCGTAACAGTATGGACCACGGTATCGAGGAAACCAAGGAAGAGCGTATCGCAGCAGGTAAGGATTCTCAGGGTGAGTTAATCCTCTCCGCTTCCCACACTTCTTCCGAAGTTATCATTACCGTTCAGGATGACGGTTACGGTATGGATCCGGAAAAGCTCTTAGACAAGGCCGAGGAAAAGGGAATCCTTTACAAGCCTCGTTCCGAATACAGCAAGAAAGAAGCTTTGGGCTTGATTATGCTTCCCGGCTTCTCCACCAACACTGCAGTAACCGAGTTCTCCGGTCGAGGCGTTGGTATGGACGTAGTAAAGAAGAATCTGGAGTCTGTTGGAGGTACCATCAGCATTTCCAGTGAAATCGGTAAGGGTTCAACCTTCACCATGAAGATTCCTCTTACACTGGCTATTATGGACGGTATGAAGGTAAATGTTGGAGATACCATCTTCACCATTCCTATCGTAAATATCCGTCAGTCCTTCAAGGTAGATGATTCCGAGGTCGTATTTGACGAGAACGGAAATGAGATGGTAAAGAGAATGGATGTTTTCTATCCAATCATTCGCCTGAACAATTTCTACGGCATCGAAGGAAAATACACCGAGTTACAGGACGGTGTTCTCATCTGGGTAGAGGCCGGAGACAAGTCTTGCTGCCTATTCGTAGATGACTTAATCGGAGAACAGCAGGTTGTGGTAAAGCCACTTCCCGCCTACTTCAATGCGTATGACTTAAAGTCCAGTGGTATTAATGGTTGCTCCATCTTAGGAGATGGAAACATTTGTATCATCTTAGACGTGCTAGGCTTGTACTCTCAAGCCATTGAAAACATTTAAGGAGGGAAGCAGCATGGCAGAAGAATTGATGCAAGAAGAATTATTAGAAGAAGTTGAAAGTCAGGAAAACAAGCAGGACGAGAAAGATTTAACCGATGCAGAGCGTTGCTTAACCTTCGAATCCGGCGGATTGGTAATGTATATGAGCACAAGCTATGTCATTGAAATTATCAATGACCATAGCATCACTGCTCTTCCCATGGTTCCCCACTATGTAAAGGGAATCATCAACTTAAGAGGTTCTATCCTCCCGGTTGTAGACATTCGTTTACTGATGGACAGAGAAGCCGAGGAATATACCTCTAAGACCTGCATTATCGTATTAAACATTGATTCCGTACCTATCGGTATCATCGTAGATAAGGTACGTCAGGTTATCGACATTGACACCAGCGAAGTTCAGCCTATTCCTTTACGGAATCGTCAGAAGCTTTGCAACGGCATGCTTACTTTAGATAGCGGAGAAGTTGCTATGTCCTTTGACGCAGCTTCCTTAGTACAATCCTCCTCTACTTCTGAAGTAGTATAAGAGGGATTTTATGAACGATTTATCTGATGAGGACTTTAAGCGGCTTTATACCTTTATGCAGGAGAAATTCGGCATTGACCTAAAGCGTAAAAAGCCTTTGATTGTAAGCCGTCTCTCTTCTATCCTGGAGAGCCGGGGATATACGGACTTTCACGATTATGTGAATGACATTATCCAAAAACAGGACCAGGATATGATGACTACCCTGCTGAATAAGCTCACCACAAACTACACCTACTTCATGCGAGAGGAATCTCACTTTGATTATCTGGAAAATGTGGTGATGCCCCAGTTGGCAGAAAAACACAAGAATGACCGGGTGCTCTCTATCTGGAGCGCCGGTTGCTCTTCCGGAGAAGAGCCCTACAACATTTCCATGTATCTCTTAGAGTACTTTGGAAAGTTAGGAGGAAACTGGGACACTCGTATTCTGGCTACAGACATTTCTCAAAATGTCTTATCCAAGGCGGAAAACCCGAAATATCTTCCGGAAAGCTTGGAAAAGCTTCCAAAGAGCTGGAAAAACAAGTATTTTGTTCCCATTGAAGACGGTTACTACACCGTCAGTGAGGAGCTTCGAAGAAATGTTATCTTCCGCCCCTTTAATCTCATGTCTCCCATCAAGTTTAAAAGAGACTTTGATTTAATCTTTTGTCGGAATGTTATGATTTACTTTGACCAGCCCACCAAGGACGCCTTGGTAAAGCGTTTCTATGACGTGACTTACCCCGGAGGACACCTCTTTATCGGTCACTCCGAGGGACTTACAAAAGCCACTTGCCCTTATACCTATGTGAAGCCTGCGATTTATCGAAGGGATGAGAAATAAGGCCAAGAAAAGCGCTTTATAAAGAGAATGATTAACAATACGAATCAAGTCCTAAAGCATATCTTCTATCTTTTGGAGGGAGATGTGCTTTTTTATTTTTACGCTCCCGCTAAGTTAGCCCCGGCTAGCGGTACTAAACGCAAGCTTCGCTTCGCTCGCTTTTGTTAAGTACCGAGGGGCTCAGATTGCCTTGTGGCTGGAGGGTAGCTAGTGCTCCTTAGTTCTCGATATAGGCAAAGATGTAGATATGCAGTGCTCCTATGTATTAGGATATACCAAAGGGTGAGGATGGAATGGAAAGGATGTGCTGTGCCATTTCATCAACCATACTTTTATATTATCCATATACGGATATTATCCGAATGTGGAGTATAGGAGAATCACTATTCTGGTAGTAAAATAGTTGGCAATAAGATTCAAGTGCTTTTAAATTTTCTAAAGTCCAATCTTAACTTGATTCTTCACTTCAATATTCTCGATTCAATTTATTTATTCAAAAAATCTAAATTTACTCATTAATCATTTCTATTACTCTAATTTTCCGCAGGTGACTTATGAAAATAACAAATTCTACTAATGCAAAGGCAAAAAAATCCGGTCGTTCAGAAGCAAATTCAAAGAGTACAAGGAAAAAGATGAATGCTCTGGAAAAGAAAAAGATTATCGCATCTCTTACTTTGATGGATGATCTCTTTATGCAAGTAGTTCTGGAAGAACAGGCTTGTACGGAGTATATTCTACAAACGATTTTGGACAAATCTTCCTTAAAGTTAAAGGAACAAAGACTTCAAAAGAGGCTGCCCAATTTACATGGAAGAGCTTTAGTCTTGGATTGCCTTTGCACTGATGAGAAGGGCTTGCTTTATAACATCGAAGTACAGAATTCATCTGCCGGAGCAACTCCTAAAAGGGCTCGTTATCATGCTGCACTTATGGACACGCATACCCTAAAGAAGGGAGAAAAGTTTTCCAAATTACCGGAAAGCTATGTTATATTTATTACAGATAAAGATGTATTGGG
>NZ_CAUTEG010000063.1:0-13699 GCF_963537195.1 Oribacterium sinus
GCCTCACTGCCCTGTATGACAGAGGATTGAAAGAAATCGGACTTTGTAAAATAGAGACTATTCCTGAGCCTTCCATTTTAAAAGCAGTGCAGAATTAATAATAACCAGTATACTTCCTGCATTGTGCACGAGAGCGCCCACAACCGGCCCCAGTATGCCGGTAATAGCCAGCACAATGGCAAGGAAATTCAGCGCCATGGAGAAGGTTAAATTGATTTTTATGGTTTTCATCATTCTCTTTGATAAAGCAAGAAGGTGGGGGAGCTCTTTAATTTCATCATCTACCAAAGCAATGTCTGCGGCGTCCACGGCAATATCACTGCCGATTCCTCCCATAGCGATACCGACATTTGCTTTTTTCAGAGCAGGTGCATCGTTAATGCCGTCTCCAATCATAGAGACACTTTCTCCTCTTTTTTGCGCTTCTTCTATCGCAGTTAATTTATCTTCAGGAAGACAGTTGGCCTTTACCTCAGTAATACCTACCTTCTTTGCAATGTTTAAAGCGGCATTTTCATGATCCCCAGTAAGGAGTACGGGGGTGATATGCAATTCTCTTATTTTCTGAATGGTATCATAGGATTCTGTACGCAGTGTGTCGGAAAGAACGATAAATCCTGCCAACTTTCCGTCGATTCCCATGTAAATGACGGTGCTTCCGTCAGAAAGATAGCTTTCTGCTTCTTTAGCGACCTCTGCATTCAGGTGGATCCTGTTAAAGAGTTTCGCATTTCCTGCATGGATGGTTTTTCTGTCAATTACAGCGGAAACGCCTTCTCCCGGCTCCATGTGGAAATCCTGGACGGGAAGAGTTTCTTTTCCGTAGCAATGGACAATTGCTTTCCCCAGGGGATGCTCGGACATTTTTTCAACGGATGCGGCATAAGCGTAGAGTTCCGCTTCGGAGTAAGAGGAAAGGGATTTCACCGCGGTGACAACGGGGGTTCCGTAAGTTAATGTTCCCGTCTTATCAAAGGTGATTTTCCGCACTCCGGCAAGACGTTCTAAGGCATCTCCTTCCCGAACAAGAAAACCGTGTTTTGTGGCATTTCCGATGGCAGCCATAATGGCAGTGGGGGTCGCAAGGACAAGGGCGCAGGGACAGAAAACAACCAGTATGGTGACGGCACGAATGATTTGCCCTGTAAAAAGCCAGGTGAGGGTTGCTGCGGAGAGTGCGATCACCACAATCCAGGTAGCCCACCGGTCAGCCAGTCCCACGATCTTTGCCTTGTCAGCGTCCGCAGATTGGACCAACTGAATCATACGTTGAATGGAACTGTCTTTACCGACCTTGGTTGCCTCCATTTCAAAGGCACCGTATTGGTTCACGGTTCCGCTGGAAACCGTATCTCCCACCGTCTTGTCTACCGGTAGAGATTCACCGGTCATTACCGCCTGATTTACGGAAGTTTGCCCGGAAAGAAGGATACCATCTACAGGGATTGTTTCTCCGGGAAGCACCCGCAGAATGTCCTTAAGCTGAACCTGCTCTGCCGGGATGATTTGTTCTTCGTTATGGGAAATGACACGGGCAGTTTGGGGAGTGAGCTGCACCAGCTTTTCTATGCCTGCTCTTGCTCTGGCCACAGTCAAGTCCTCCAAGAGCGCACCGAGCTGCATGATGAATGCTACTTCTCCTGCGGCGAAATCTTCGTGGATGAAAATAGAGGCAATGAGCGCAAGAGAAACCAGAACATCCGCTTTAATATCAAAGCGGGTAGTCAGTCCGATCACTGCCTCCAGGATGATAGGGATTCCGCAGAAGAGAATGGAGAGCCAGGCAATGTCGAAGGGGAGGGGAAGAAAGGGAAAACGACTGTTCATGAGACTTAATAAAAGAGAAACACCGCCAATCACGAGGAATACAATATCTTTTTTCATTCCACCAACTTCCAACAATTCTTCCAATTTGAACATCATTTTTTTCATGCTTGCTTCTCCTTTTTTTGCTTTATTATCGGGAAAATGAAAATAAAAATTTTCTAATATCCTGGTTTATACCCATAGGGGTATAGCCACATAATATACCTATAGGGGTATAAGTTGTCAAGAAAAAATTAAAGCATATAAGAAAATGATTTTGATGTGAAAAGCAGCCAACGAGATATTGCACACTACGCGTGCGATACTCGTTAAGAATAAGCTGTCTCAGGCTTCGCCCGCGTCACTTGCTCAGAATAAAAAAGAGCCTATAGCGCGCTTTATAGTAGCTCCGCATATAGACTCAAACAGAATTCTTGAAAATCCTTACTGCATGTTGGCAAAACGTTCGATGGCTTTTGTGAAATTTTCAATTTCGGCCTCATCACCCTGCTCCACCGCGTCTTTAATGCAGTGGTGGATGTGCCCTTCCAAAATGACTTGTCCGGCTTTATTTAGTGCGGACTTAGCTGCGCTGATTTGAGACAGCACATCTTCACAGGGAACATCATCATCCACCATCCGATCAATGGCTTTAATCTGTCCCATGATTTTGGCAAGTCTCCGGTGTAAATTATCTGCATCCATACATTTCTTCATAGAGAACCCTTCTTTCCGGCATTACAGTGATAAGAATCATATACCCCTATGGGTATAACCATTCTATCGTTTTTATTGCTGCTTTTCAATGATAATCTTCTCCTTCTTTCTATACGCCTCCCATGCTTTTTTGTAAAAAAACCGCATAGATTCCCGACATTCATCCGGCTCAAGAATTACTGCCTCTTTTCCAAAACGCCGAAAATAAGCCTCCAGCTGTAGTCTTGGCCAGTGGAAATACAGAGTATTTCCCTCTTTTCTCAAGACATCCGGTCTGTTTTTGGTGACAAGATGAAACTTCTGCATACCCTTATCAGTGAAGAGAACTTTAGCTTCTACACTTTTAGATGCAGATTGGGGGCTTCTTCCGGCAATTTCCTGTAGCTCCAGTTTTCTCGTTTCATCCGGAAGAAATTTATCGGAAGAAGTAAAAAGAGCATGAATTCTGGAGATACGGAAAGTTCGGGGAATTCCGCTAGCGTAGTCCGTACACAGGAGGTAATTGCACTGTTCTTCTTTGGAAGCGGCAATAAAATAGGGGCAAACCGTGAAATGCAGTTCGGGGGCGGAGGTGGAAGAGAAGCTGATGATGCTGTTCTTCTGAATAGCGGCATTTAATTCCAAAAAAGTGTCTTGGAAGAGGATTTTCTCTCGGTCTTTTCTGGAAATGGAAAGATAGGAGCTGAAAAAGTCATTAAGATACCGGGAGAGAGAAACCCGGGAGAGCATATTGCTTTCGATGGAACGCATAATATTTAAGGAGCGACCGCTGACCGTCAAGGTAATGGCGGCGTTTCGCTCACTTTTTAATGCAGAACGAGTATTTCTCCCGGAGCCTGCGGCAGTTTGCCTTACAAGGGTATCCTGCGTAAAGTGTGCGATATCCCGTTTCGGCCTTCTAAGATACGTATTCATGATTTTATCCGCGATGGCATCGGCGTCGTCCCGGGAAATAGAGGAAAATGCACTGAGGTCGGACAAAATAGTATCGAGGAGCCGTTCCTTTGTTTCCCGATATTCATCAAAATATTGGAGCAAAAGCTCCTTCAAAAATCCATTCAGATTTATAGAGCCATCCTTTTTATAAAAATCAAAGAGCTCCGCATCATTCAAAAGGCGTAATCGCATCTCTTCCGGAATGTAAATTTTGTACTTCTCCGTCATGATTTCCTCCTTCTTAAAAGAAAAACACCCTATTCGAATTCCCCATAATGGACTTGTTCAATGTCATAATAATAACGAAAATACAATACTTATACAATGAATTTGGGGTTGAAAAATATTTATATTCCTCAGCTTTTTATCTCCTGAAAATCGGTATATCATAAAGGCACGAAAGACACATACAGCAAGCAATTATGTTTGGAATTAGATCAAATGCGGATGTTGAATCCGGTGTGTCTTGTATAGCTTAGGGATATTCCCTAGGTAAAGTAAAACAGTCGGAAAGATACTAACAGCAAAAAATATGTGATATTTGGCTGAGTTAGCCGGCGCAGGGCTAAAGTCCCGGCGCTTCCGGGGGGTGCAACTCCCCCTACTTTAAGGGGCAAATGTCCCTTACCTTGTAAATAAAGTATCTTGTGGCTGTTTCTTTTTAGAAGGAGGTAGGAGCAATGTTTTTAGAGGAATTAAGAAAAGAAGAGAATCTGACATATACGGAGAATGGCGCTCTTACCAACAGGAGTACAAACTCTTATTGTTTAGATCTTTTTGCTACCATTGGTGCTTTGCGAAATGCAGAAGACAATGAAATCATTTCCCGATTTATCAAGGCCTATACGGAAGACAGAAATATGGCGATGAAGATTCTTTTCTTCGCAAGGGATATCCGAGGAGGACTTGGGGAGAGAAGAGTGTTTCGGTCTATACTAAAGTGGCTTTCTCTTCATGAGGCGGATTCCCTTCGGAAGAATATTGCAAATGTTCCCGAGTACGGAAGATTCGATGACCTGCTTTCTCTTCTGGACGGACCTTGCGAAAAGGATATGCTTAGCTTCATAAAAGAGCAGTTGGATAAGGATCTTGCTGCCCTGAAAATCGGAGATACTGTCTCTTTACTGGCCAAATGGCTTCCTTCCGTGAATACCAGCAATAAAGACACGGTAAAAATGGCAAAGAAGCTGGCAAAAGCAATGGGATTTAGCGATGCAGAGTATCGTAAAGTCCTTGTTTCTCTGCGGGCGGAAATAAAGTTGATGGAGAATTATCTTCGGGAGAAGGATTACTCCTTTTCCTATGAGAAGCAGCCTTCTAAAGCTTTGTATAAGTATAGACTGGCTTTTCTCAGAAATGACAGGGAGAGATACTCTGCCTTTTTGGATAAGGCGGAAAGTAATCCTTCTGTAATGAATACGGGAACCTTGACGCCCTATGATATCGCAGCATCCATTATTCATAAAAATATAGTGGAAGCGGAAATCACGGAAGAAGAATGCCGTTCGATGGACGTCACCTGGAAGGCACTTCCCGACTATACAGGGGCGGAAAATGCTCTTGCTGTAGTGGATGGATCCGGTTCCATGTATTGTAACTGGGGATCCGGGTACATGCCGGCAGCAGTGGCACAGTCTTTGGGGATTTATTTTGCGGAGCACAACAAGGGCTGTTTCCATAATCATTTTATTACCTTTTCTGAAAATCCGAGATTGGTGGAAGTGCAAGGGCGGGATATTGTGGATAAACTTACGTACTGCATGAGTTTCAATGAGTGTGCCAATACGGATTTACAGAGAACTTTCGACTTAATTCTGAAGACGGCCATTCAAAATAAGGCAAAGCAGGAGGAACTCCCGGAAAAACTCTATATCATTTCGGACATGGAATTCGACTATTGTGCAAACCATGCGGAAATGACGAATTTTGAGTGCGTAAAAAAGAAGTTTGCAAAGTATGGCTACAAGCTTCCGCAAATTGTATTTTGGAACGTGGAAAGTAGAAACCCGCAACAGCCGGTTACAAAAAATGAGCAGGGAGTTGCCTTGGTGTCCGGTGCTTCTCCGCAAATCTTTTCTATGCTATCCGAGGGGATTTTGGATCCCTATTCCTTTATGCTGGAAACCCTTTCTGCGAAGCGCTACGAAAGAATTTGTGCATAGCGAGAGGAAAATAAAAAAGCAGAAAATGCTGAGACAGTACAGCTTTTTCTGCTTTTGATTCATAACGAGTCTTGCTCGTAAAACGTGCGATACTCGTTTTTAACAAGTGGCGCAGGCGAATCGAAGCATCTGGTTTTTAATGAATACCACTCGCAGGGCGTAGGGTATATCTTTTTAGTTAGAACATCTCCGCAAGTTCTCTCGCTGAAGCAACTACGGTCTTTATAGACCGGGCGGTTTTCTCCATATTCCATTTTTTCCATGCCTTCTTATTCTTTGGGGGAGTGAATAAGGCCAAGTCGCTTTTCACTATCAAGTAAATTCGGTCGTCGTTTAAGGAAAAGCCTAACCCGGAAGAAATTTGTCTGTCAAACCAGGAAATCATAGTCGGTGTCAGAAATTTTCGCGCAGCCTGTTCATCGGTGCAGAAGATATTGTAATGTTCATTGTGGGTAATATCTTCTACATCGATTTTCTTTTCTCCGTCACAGGCAGGAAAATGCCCTCCATTTGTTTCTTTCCCCCACACTTTCTCCGTGGGAACAATTCTTAGCTGTCCTTCAAAATGAGAATGATATTGTAAAGTATAAATTTGCCCGTAGAATTCGTATAAACCTTTCCTGTCTTTTCCCTTTTGGGGAGAGTAAGCATATAAGTCGGTGATTTTAAGCCCATTTTGCTCCTGCAAATCCAGTAAGCCGTAGGGGAAATAATAAGAAAAAATCGGTACAGCTTTTTTAAAGGCATGAAGAGGAAGTGCCTCATTTCCGGCAAATTCTGCATCGGGAAAAAGAATATTAATCATCGGAGGAAGTATCCGGTTTAAATAAGTTTCTTCCGTCTCCGGCAGTTTTATGATTTTAAAGATAAGGCTACAAAGTACCGCTAAAATGAACGCGCCGACGATACCCAGGAATGAAGCAATCACTATCCCGAAAACAATCTTTTGATAAAGCAGAAATGTGCTGAGGGGGAGGATAGACTGCTCCTTAAGCGTTATAAGAATTGGCAAAACAAAAACACATAAGAACAAAAGCCCGGAGAACAATACAAAAAAAGGCACCATAGGGTTGTCTTTGTAGTAAAAACTTCTCTTCATTGCTTTTCGAGCCTTTTTGAATTTCGGAAACGTCCAAAGTTCTCTAAGCTTTTGCTGTTCTTCCTTCGTCAATTCCATTTGCGGCATCCTTGCTTCCTTCTTATATTTGGGTTCTTATTGAAACTTTTTAAGTATAACATAAAGGCGCGACTTTTTGCTGTCAGTGATGAAAGAATTAACTTTATTATTTAGCAAGGAAATAGGGGGATTTAGTAAAGATACAGTAGGACTTAGCAGAATTTATATAAGGCTAAGCGGTTTTAGCAGGTCTTTTGTGCTATGATATTTCCTAAAGCCTTATAGGAGTGTGATTTATGCAAGTGACCATCAAAGATGATTTTGACTTAGAGAAAATTATTGATAGCGGACAGTGCTTCCGGGGAAAATGTCTGGAAGACGGAAGCTATCGTTTTATCTCCGGAGATTCCGCCATTTACCTTCGTCCGAAAGAAGGAGAGCCCGGAGTGTATACGGCGTCCTGTGATCAGAAAAGCTGGGAAACAATCTGGTTTCCCTTTTTTGATTTGGAAAGATGCTATAGCGAAATCGCTGTTTCAGAAAGTGGAAAGCATGAATTTGTAGATCAGGCCATTGCCCATGGTCGTGGAGTGCGACTTCTACGACAAGACCCTTGGGAAATGCTTCTTACCTTTATCATTTCACAACGGAAAAGCATTCCCGCTATTATCAAATCCGTGGAAGCACTCTCGGAAAAATATGGTCATGATATTGTTACTGAACAGGAAAGGCTAAAGGCATTTCCCTCCCCGGAAGAAATGAAGGATGCTACGGAGGAAGAGCTGGCAGCCTGCGGTCTTGGTTATAGGGTGAAGTACATTTTGGACGCAATAAAAAAGGTCAATAGTGGAGAGCTAAATCTGAAAGCCATCGCAGAACTTCCGGATGATGTATTGCTGGAAAAGCTGCAGGCTGTCATGGGGGTAGGCATAAAGGTGGCAAACTGCATCGCCCTATTTGCCTACGGAAGAACCGCCTGCGTTCCGGTAGATGTCTGGATTTTTCGGGCTATTGAGAAGGAATGTGGAGGGATATCTCCATTTTCCTTGTATGGGGAAAATGCAGGGATTATCCAGCAATATATTTTTTATTATGAGAGAGGAGTTATCGGGCGCAAGGATGGATGAGTTTTCGATAGCACTTTTTGCAACATGAAAAGCTATTACAGGAATTACCGCGAAGTAAATATATTGAATTCTACAAGAAAGGCAATGATTTATATCATGATTGAAAACTTAAAAATTGAAATAGAACATACCATTTACATTGGGATAACAAGAATAGTGAACTGGGGTTTTGATATATATGTAATTTGTAGGTATCCTTGGAAACATATTTCTATATGGTTAAGTATTATCTTATCTTGCTTTATTTATAAAAACATAGAGGTACAATTAAAGTGGAAAGAAATGTTTTTAATGTCGGTAGGGCTTGTATCTATCATGACATTTATCTCAAATTATTTGGAAAATCAGACGGTAGATATTGAGAATAAAGAGAATTATTATTTAGGATACAATATAAAGAAACTAAAATTCCATGATAATTTCTGGTTAAAATCATTTAGTACTATTCCTGCCAGATTATATTTTTGGATAATTGCTGGTATACCGGGTGTAGTTTTGTGTTCGGAAACATATTTTCAAAGTAGAATATTTAATAATTTTTTCGCCATTTTTGCTACTAAAATTCAATATATAAAATCAGCTTGGCTTGCTGTATTTATAGTAAGTTCCTTTTTTTGTGCCGCATTATTGATAGAGTCTGTTGCCCTATCCAGCAATGCGTTTACACGTAGCTATTTATATAAAACTACTAATCAATATGAAGAATATAAAATCAAATTAGAATTGACAAATTATTCTCAAAAACTCTTTAAAACTATTTTTTCTTTTAAAAATATCATAAATTTAGACTGTGATTTTTATGCTAATGTTGAAACACTTATAAGCTATATTGTTAACAGAGGGAATGAAGTTAGTAAAACTGATAATGAAAAAATAGAGTTTTATATGGCGGCATTTAGCTCTGAACAGAAAATAATAGACAATATATTGACTAGAGTGTTTCACTACAAAGATTCTGAGCCTAAAAATAATATTAAAGACATAATTACATATTTTTTCTTCAAACAAAGATTGAAGCTGTTAAAGAATTATTACAATCAAAAATGGAATATCTTGGCAAGATTGGATGTAGTGCCATTGGGCTTGATTCAAATAGTGGAGCAAGATTTACAACACTTACTTAGGATAGAAGAGGAGATGAAAAATAACAAAGAGTATAAAGATGTTTTTTGGGGGAATTATAGAAAAAATATAATATATAATTGGGAAGATGAACCATTAAAAAGCAATGTATGCATCTCTGAAATTATAGAAATTGTAGAAAAAAAGCTGAGTGACATCAGTTTTTTAGAGTCCATCCATACTCCGGATAATATGATGTGCGTGTTTAAAATTTTAAATCAAATAGATACTGAAGTTCAAGGAGCGCATTATTTTTCTGATGTTTTTGACATTGTCTTTGAACATGTTATTAATGAAAAATATCAGAATGACATGTTCATAAAGGATTTCTCCGAAAAAATGCAAAATAAATATTTACCTGCTTATGTACTTAATGCTCTGAGAACAACTAGTAAGTATGAACTTATGCAAGGCGGGGATTTTAGTAATGAGATTCTTGAATACCTATTAAGTTTTTTAGAGTTCGAAGATATTGTAGTAGTACTAATATTCAGGCTCGCTTATGCAGAACGATCCCATAGGAAGATAATGAATATTGAGGAGTTTAAAATATGGGAAATGGTCATAAATAAAAATCGATTCAGAAAGAATATTATGGATTTGCAGAAATCAAATTTTATTAACGAATTATGTTCTGAACTTTCTAAGTCGTATGTATCTCACTTTTTATTTAAAGAGTTTATAGAATGGTTATGGGATTCTTTATTTAAAACATTTGATGACAATCAATATATAGAATTTAAAAAACTTGGACAAGATAGTATTAGGAGAAATTTTGAATTAAAGAGTTATATAATTTTCAGATTGCTTTTAGTTCCATATCATTATGATGTTTTTTCTTCTTGTCAACTTAGTCAGAACAATCAAAATGAAATATTCAGTGAATTGTCTGAGATAAAAGACATCATGGAGAATAGCGGAATTTATGTTATGTAAAATTAAAATATTTTTGAGTGTAAAATTACAGATTTCCTTCGCTTGACAAGCCAAGTTTTAGAACTATATAGTAGTTGAAATGAACGAAAGGAGTAAACATCATGGCAAATTACAACATCGATACCATCTGTGTACAGGGAGGCTATGAGCCGAAAAAAGGAGAGCCCAGAGTAGTACCTATCGTACAATCCACAACCTTTAAATACGAGACTTCCCAGCAAATGGGAGACCTTTTTGACTTAAAGGATTCCGGCTATTTCTATACCAGACTGGCTAACCCCACCAATGATGCTGTGGCAAATAAAATCTGTCAGTTGGAGGGCGGAGTAGCGGCGATTTTAACCTCTTCCGGTCAGGCGGCAAATTTCTATGCCATTTTCAATATTGCCTCTGCGGGGGATCATGTGATTGCTTCTTCCGCAATCTATGGCGGAACCTACAACTTAATCGCAAAGACCATGAAAAACATGGGCATTGAAACGACCTTCGTGGACCCGGACATTTCTGCAGAAGACTTGGAGTCCAAGTTCCGTCCCAACACAAAGCTGGTTTTTGGAGAAGTCTTAGCGAATCCGGCCTTGAAAATCTTGGACATCGAGAAATTTGCCAAGGCAGCGCACAAGCATGGCGTGCCATTAATTGTGGACAATACCTTCCCCACTCCGATTTTCTGTAGACCTTTTGAATGGGGAGCGGACATCGTGACGCACTCCACCACAAAATACATGAACGGCTTTGCCAATGCGGTTGGTGGCGCAGTTGTGGATTCCGGAAACTTCGACTGGACCAAGTATAGCGAGAAATTCCCGGGACTAACCACTCCGGACGAAACCTACCACGGAACAGTCTATACGGAGAGCTTCGGTAAGGCAGCCTATATTGTGAAAATGACCACCAACCTGATGCGTGATTTAGGCTCCATTCCTTCTCCGCAAAACTCCTTCTACCTGGGCGTAGGTCTGGAAACTTTGCACTTAAGAATGGAAAGACATTATGAAAATGCCTTGGCTTTAGCAAAGCATTTGGAAAAGCACCCGAAGGTATCCTGGGTTTCCTTCTCCGGTTTGGAAAATGACAGCCAGCATGAATTAGCTAAAAAGTATCTGCCAAAAGGCTCCTGCGGAGTAATTTCCTTCGGCGTAGTTGGAGGAAGAGAAGCGGCTGTAAAGTTTATGGATTCTCTGAAGCTGGCTGCTATTGTAACTCACGTTGCGGATGCCAGAACCTGTGTGCTGCACCCGGCATCCACCACCCACAGACAGATGAATGATGAAGAGCTACTGGCAGCAGGTGTATCTCCGGACCTTATCAGAATGTCTGTAGGAATTGAAGATGTGCAGGATATTATTGCAGATGTGGATCAGGCATTGGAGAAATAAAGCGGACGCTAAATTTCATACCAGAAAACATAACGGGCTATCAAAATCAAAATAGTTTTCTAAGCAATATAGGTCTAAATTTGGGGCACGCTCTCGCTAGCTTCGCCACGTATCGGATACTAAGCGAAAAACTGCGATTCTCTTGTTTTTCGCAAGTACCCACGGGCTCAGACTACCCCTCATTTAGACCTGTATTGCCGAAAATCTATTAATTATTTTAATTTTTTACAGCCCGTTTTTTTCCTATAGCACCTCCACCTGACAGGAGCGTAGAGTCTCCAAAGCAGCTTCGTGTTTTTCTTTCGTAACTCCGGCACAACACCGGCTATCTACAGAGAGAGGGACTTCCGGTAAAAATGCCTTTAGAAGAAGGGCATTGGAAACCACACAGATATCGGTACATAAGCCTACAAGCTCGATGGAGAAATCCTGTTCTTTGCTTTTAAGTTCCTGACAGAGGGCTTTCATGGCATTTGCCAATTCCAAACTTCCAAAGCCGGGCTTTTCAAAGAAATGATCCGCTAGGATTAAGCCTTGAAGAGCGCTATCCAACTGCCAGCCATCCGTTCCCTTAATGCAGTGGGAGACAGGAAGATTTTTACCCTCTTGGGTGGAGAGGTAATCTTCTCTATGAGTGTCTAGGGTTGCGTAAACATCCTCTTTGGGATAGGAGAGGATTTTTTCTTTTACCTTTTGTACAATGGCTTCCGCCTCCTTTGTTCCTAAAGAACCGTCAATAAAGTCCTTCTGCATATCTACTACAATAAGAATTTTCTTCATTTTCCTGCCTTCTTTCCGAGTCGATATATTAATTCCAATTAATTTTTTTATTATTGTTCACGATATCAAGCAAGCACATATTGATTAATGTTTGTGAAGAAACATCCAGCTCTTCAGCTTGTTTTTGGAAGTAATTCATCACAGTAGGGCTTATCTGTATAGTTGATTGTTCTTTTAACTTTTTTGCATAAGGATTTTTTTTCGGATTTAATTCTTCAATGTTATATTCTTCTCTCATTATTCATTCTCCTTTATATAAATTAGGCGTTCGTTCTTTGTTGCTTTCCTAGCAGAGATTAATCGAATGACCTCACCTTCCTCCCTATAACAATGGCAAACCATTAGTAAACCTCTTACGGTAGCTCCTATAAGCAAAAACCTTTCTTCTCCTATAGAATGTTCCGGATCATCAAACCTAACGGCACAATCATCAAAAAATGCCTCTTCTGCTTCTAAAAAACTAATTCCATGTTTTTTGATATTGATTTGGTTTTTTCTGTCGTCCCATTCAAAACGGATTTCATCTTTACTATCTTCCATATTTACTCCCTATACCTTAAATATCTCCTGCCCTGTGTAGGAATTCAGGGCTTTCTTGATAAATGTATTCATCGGCATATTAGCAGCTTGCGCTTTCAATATATCATACTCTGAAAGCTGAATAGAAAAGGGAATCCGTTTAATATTTTCCTTTTGATAAGCGATATCTCGACTCACCTTTTTTTCTATTCTCCATTTTCTTATTCTCCTTTAAAAAGAGTATAGCATAATCATTTTTCTATGCACATAGAAAAATCCCATAAATTACTATGCTTGTTGTATTAGTATTTACGGGTGTGTTTTTCAACAACGAGTAGTGCAAAAAATTCTTAGCCTGAGAGAAGTAATTGTTGAAAAAGTTCAATAGAATCAATATGATGATACAAGTGCCAAAAGTATCGGAAGGCAATGTGGGCTTGCTTGCAAGAAAAATTTGATTATTTGACATCCTTCTTATGTGACAGGAAATAATGGGAGTGCAAACTGGATTGGAGAAACTATGAAAATCATTGAAAACAATAGAGTATTTGCCTTTGACAGTAAAAATGAATGTGTTGCGGAGGTGATGGACGGAGAAACCGTCATTTTCCGTACCCACGACTGCTTTGATAATCAGCTTAGTGAAGAGGGAACATGCATCGGAGCTTTGAACTGGGACCGTATCAATCCCGCCACCGGTCCTGTCTATGTGCAGAATGCAAAGGCCGGAGATGTCCTCAAGGTGGAAATCCTGGAAATCGTTTTGGATAAGCAGGGGGTAATGTGTGCCCTTCCGGATAATGGTGTTCTTGGTTCTTTGGTGAAAGAAGAGTCTGTTAAAAGGATTAAGGTAGAAGAGGGAAAGGTTCATTTTAATGACAAGCTTGTGTTTGATGTTACGCCCATGATTGGTGTTATCGGTGTTGCGCCGGAAAATGCCTCCATCAACTGCGGAACACCGGGCTACCACGGCGGAAACATGGACAATAAGCGCATCAAAGAAGGAGCAAGTCTTTATTTTCCTGTCTTCCATGATGGCGCCATTTTCTCCTTGGGAGATGTGCATGCGGCGATGGGAGACGGAGAGGTAATGGTCAG
>NZ_CAUTEG010000064.1:0-13614 GCF_963537195.1 Oribacterium sinus
TGCCGGAAAGATTGAGGAGACCATCTTGGAAAATCCGGATGTATCCTGTATCGGGATTGACACTTGGGGCGTGGATTTTGGTCTCATCGACAAGGAGGGGAATCTGCTGCAAGCGCCCCACTGCTACAGAGATGAAAAGTTTTCCGAGGGCAGAGATGAGGCCAAGGCCCTCATGGAGGAATTTGAGCTTTTCCAAAACAGCGGAAATCAGATTATGACCATCAATACCGTCTATCAGCTACTGGCCTTAAAGAAGTTTGAGCCGGAGGTTTATGAGAAAGCGGATAAGCTCTTAATGATTCCGGATCTGCTTTTCTACCTTTTGACAGGAGAAAAGATTGGAGAGGAAAGCATTTGGTCTACAACAGGTTTATACGATTTATCCAAAAAGGCAGTTTCCGACCATCTATTTTCCAAACTTCAATTAAAGAAGGAGTTGGTTCCCCAAATTGTTCGAGCGGGAGAATGGAAGGGAAATACCAAAAATGCAAGGCTGGAAAGGCTTAGAAGCTTATCCATAGACGTGATTCCGGTTTGCGGACATGATACAGCCAGCGCCCTTTTGATGACGGAAAGGGATGCAGAGAATCAGTCTTTGTTCCTAAGCTGCGGTACCTGGTCCTTAATCGGAACTTCTGTAGAGAAGGCATTGGTCAGTAAAGAAGCCTATGAGAGGAATCTTACCAATGAGCTGAGTTACCGGTCGGAAACGCTTTTCTTTAAAAATATCACAGGACTTTATCTGTTAGAAAAGTATAAGGAGGAGTTGGAAGGAAGACTGGGAAGAAAGATTGCTTTTTCTGAGATTACAGCCTTCGTGCAAAAAGATACAGAGCCCGAAAGTCTACTGGACATGGACGCAGAGGTTTTTGGAAGAGAAGGCATAAAGGTAAAGCAAGAAATTGATGCTTATCTTCTAGCCAGGGGTGGGGAGCCTCCTAAGGATGACTTTTCCTACTTTACTCTGATTTATGCCAGCATGGTGGAAAAATACAGAGAAGTGAAAGAGGATATAGAGCGCATTTTAGGAAAGAGCTTCTCCAAACTTCAGATGATTGGAGGAGGGGCAAGGTCAGAGTATCTGGCGGAAAAGATAGCCAAGAACTTAAAGCTAAAGGTCAAGGCAGGCCCTTATGAAAGTTCCGCCCTGGGAAATATTCTCCTACTTTTACAAAAAGAAGGGGAGATAGGAAGTTTAGAAGAGGGAAGAAGGCTGATTTACGAGGCATCGGAAATTCGGGAGTATTCTTTCTGACAAGAGAATCTAAGGTCATAGAGTGTTTTAACTATAAAGGAGGCAATATGAATCATCCAAGAATCGGCATTAGACCCACCATTGACGGAAGATGGGGTGGCGTAAGAGAGTCTTTAGAAGAACAAACCATGAACATGGCGAAGAGAGCTGCACAGCTTATCTCTGATAATCTTCGTTATCCCGACGGAGAGCCTGTGGAGGTAGTGATTTCTCCCACAACCATCGGCGGTGGTGGAGAGGCCGCTATCTGCGAAGAGTATTTTTCCAAGGAAAATGTAGTGGGAACCCTGACGGTTACTCCCTGCTGGTGCTACGGAACAGAGACTATGGACTTAAATCCCAATACCATTAAGGCGGTTTGGGGCTTTAACGGAACAGAAAGACCGGGAGCCGTATATCTGGCAGCAGTTATGGCGGCTTATGCACAAAGAGGTCTTCCTGCCTTTTCCATCTATGGAACCGAAGTGCAGGACAAGGACGAAACCAGCATTACCGAAGATGTGCAGAAGAAGATTTTGGATTTTGCCAGAGCTTCGGTTGCCGTAGGAATTATGAAGAATAAATCCTATGTAAACATCGGTGCGGTATCCATGGGTATCGCAGGTAGTGTGGTAAATGTAGACTTCCTGCAAAAGTATTTGGGCATGAGAACAGAATGGGTAGATATGACAGAGGTTCTTCGCAGAATCAATCTGGAAATCTATGACCATGAAGAATATGAGAAGGCATTGGCTTGGGTAAAGGAATACTGTAAGGAAGGTATGGACATCAATGCCGGAAAGAATTTCCCCGAAGTTATCACCAAGTCCAGATTTATTCCGGATGACAAGCAGTGGGAGTTCTGTGTAAAGCATGTGCTGATTGTCAGAGATATTCTCTACGGAAATCCAAAGTTAAGTGCCCTTGGCTGGCATGAAGAGGCTCTGGGAAGAAATGCTATTGCAGGCGGATTCCAGGGACAGAGAATGTGGACAGACTGGCTTCCCAATGCGGACTTTACCGAGGCAATCATGGCCTCCGGCTTTAACTGGAACGGAAAGAAGATGCCCACTCCCTTTGCCACAGAGAACGATACCTTAAACGGTGTGGCAATGATGTTTGGATGGCTTTCCACAGGAAAGGCCCCCATCTTCTCCGATGTAAGAACTTACTGGTCTCCGGAGGCGGTAAAGAGAGTTAGCGGTAAGGAACTTAGCGGCTACGCAAAGAACGGAATTATCCACCTGATTAACTCCGGAGCAAGCTGTTTAGATGCCAGCGCCGGTGCAAAGGATGCAAACGGAAAGGGTACCATGAAGGAATGGTGGAACCTTACCGAAGAAGATATCAAGGCTTGCTGCGAAGCTACCGACTGGTGCAGAGCGGACTACGAGTACTTTAGAGGCGGCGGATTCTCCTCCCACTTTAAAACAGCGGCAGAGATGCCTGTAACCATGATTCGTGTAAATATGGTAGAAGGAGTTGGACCAACCTTACAGGTGATTGAAGGACATACCTGTGTACTGGAGGATGAAGTTCATAAGATTTTGGATGAGAGAACCAGTAAGACCTGGCCAACAACATGGTTTGCACCAAAGATTGGGGTTGGAGCGGCAGATTCCGTATATAACGTAATGGCTAAGTGGGGCGCAAACCATGGCGCAACAGTAGAAGGCCATGTGGGAGATAGACTTTTGACCTTAGCTTCCATGCTGAGAATTCCTGTGGCATTCCACAATGTGGAAGAGGGAAGAATCTTCAGACCTCACTCCTTCAACGGATTCGGCACAGCGGATTTAGAGGGACAGGATTACAGAGCCTGCGCTTACTACGGACCTTTATATAAGTAGAAAAATGCTTAAGGCTCCCCGTATAGGGGAGCCGGGGCTTAAAATCATAGAAGTTTTATTCTGTTCACAAGAAAATGGAGGATAAAACTTTTTAGAGAATCGGTAAGAAAAGAGGAAGACTTATGTTAATGGAAAAGGAAAGACTGCTTCTTATTGAGTACGGAAAAAAATTGGTAGAAGCGGGACTTACCAAGGGAACAGGGGGAAACCTTAGTATTTTTGACAGAGCTACAGGAAATGTAGCAATCACTCCCTCCGGAATCGACTTTTTCGAAATTCAGCCTGAGGACATTGTTATTATTGATCTGGATGGAAATACGGTGGAGGGAAAGAGAGTTCCTTCCTCCGAGTGGGCCATGCACATCATGCCCTATAAGTACAGAGATGACATTGATGCAGTGATTCATGCCCACACCATGTATGCCACCGTACTGGCTTGCTTAAGAGAGGATTTACCGGCAACCCACTACATGATTGCAGTGGCAGGAGAAACAGTTCGGGTGGCAAAGTATGCCACTTACGGTAGCAAGGAGCTTGCGGAAAATGCCTTTGAAGCCATGAAGGATAGAAAGGCGGTAATTCTTGCTAACCACGGCATTCTGGCAGGAGCAAAGGATTTACTCAATGCCTTTAACATCATCGAAGAGATTGAGTACTGCTCAGAAGTGTATACCAAGGCTAAGGCCATCGGAGAGCCGGTTATTCTTCCTAAGGAAGAAATGGAGCTTATGGCAGAAAAATTCAAGACCTACGGGCAGAGAGTGAGTACGAAAAAAGATTAGGAGGGAGATTTTATGGAAGCATTATTATCAATGAAAAATATCAAAAAATCTTTCTCCGGAGTTGCAGCACTTAAGAATGCCGAGTTGGAGTTAAATAAGGGAGAAGTAGTAGCCCTGATGGGGGAAAATGGAGCGGGAAAATCCACCCTCATGAAGATTTTAACCGGAATTTATTCCAAGGATGAGGGAAGTATTCACTTTGAAGGAAAAGAAGTGGAATACAAAACCGTTTCCGAGTCGGAGGCGGCAGGAATCGCCATTGTCCATCAGGAATTAAATATGATGAATGATCTGACAGTGGCACAAAATCTTTTTATCGGACAGGAGAGAATGAGTGGTTTCTTCATCGATGATAAGAAGATGGAAAGAGATGCGGAAGAGCTTTTTAAACGCTTGAATGTAAACATTAAGCCGGGAGCAAAGATTGGAGAGCTTACTGTAGGAAAGCAGCAGATGGTGGAAATTGCCAAGGCTATCTCCACAAATGCCAAGGTTATTGTTTTCGATGAACCTACAGCGGCATTAAGTAGCTCCGAGATTGAAGAGCTTTTCAAAGTTATTCGAGATTTACGGGAAAAGGGAACGGGAATCATTTACATCTCCCATAGAATGGATGAAATCAATGTCATTTCCGATAAAGTAACGGTTATGCGAGACGGGGAGTATGTGGGAACTTTGGTGACCAAGGAATGCACTAAGGACGATATCATCAAAATGATGGTGGGAAGAACCGTTTTCATGGATCCAAAGACTGAGTCGGCGGTGAAGGAAGGGGCGGAAGTAGTCCTAAAATGTGAGCATTTAAGCCGGGGTAAGGCAGTAAAGGACGTCTCTTTTGAACTTAGGAAGGGAGAAATCTTAGGCTTTTCCGGCTTGATGGGAGCAGGAAGAACGGAAGTGGCAAGACTGCTCTTTGGAGCGGACAAGCGGGATTCCGGAAAGATTTTCATTCACGGGAAGGAAGTGGATATTCAATCCACCGAGGATGCGGTTAAGGCAGGAATTGGCTATCTATCCGAGGATAGAAAGAGATACGGACTGTTGGTTGATAAGACCGTTGAGGAAAATACCTGTCTGGCCTCTCTGGAAAAGTTCCAAAAGGGCTTCTTCATTGATGAAAAGAAGTGTAAGGAACGAAGCGAAAAGTACGTGGAAGAATTGAGAACTAAGACGCCGAGTGTTAGCCAAATCATCAAAAAATTATCCGGCGGAAATCAGCAAAAGGTGGTTATTGCCAAGTGGCTGTTAAAGGATTCGGAGATTTTAATCTTTGATGAGCCTACAAGAGGAATTGATGTGGGAGCCAAGAGCGAAATCTATGAGCTGATGGAAAGATTGGTTTCCGAAGGAAAGTCCATTATCATGATCTCTTCGGAGCTGCCTGAGATTTTAAGAATGAGCGACAGAATCATCGTTATGTGCGAAGGCAGGGTGACAGGTTGTCTGGATATTGCAGAAGTCAACCAGGAAGCCATTATGACTTGTGCTACGAATAGACAGGGGGAATAAAGGTGAAGATTAAAAAGTTATTTTCAAACCAGCAGGCAGTGGTAGTAGCTGCCCTAGTCATTATATGTGTGGTTTTCTCGCTACTTACAGACAAATTTTTACAGGGAACCACCTTTACCAACATTTCCAAGTCTGCCTACTATGTAGCATTCATGGCGATTGGTGTTACCTTTGTTATTTCCACAGGAGGAATTGACTTATCTATCGGAACGGTAGCCATCTGTTGTGCCCTAATAGGCGGAACACTCATGGAAAACGGTTTGCCAATGCCATTGGTATTATTGGTGATTCTGCTTTGCGGTTCTTTGTTCGGACTGATTAACGGCATTTTGGTTTCCCGTTTGGAGCTTCCGGCTTTTATCGCAACCCTGGGAACCATGATGGTATCCAGAGGATTGGGCTCCATCGTTTCCAAGACAAAGACCATCTCCTTCCCTCAAGGTTCTGCGGAGGGCGCTTGGTTTAGAGAGATTTTTATGGTGACTAAGGATGGAGGTCTTTTACCAAAGAATTTCCCTACAGGATTTTTACTTTTGGCTTTCTGTGCGGCCGTTATGGCAGTAGTCTTAAACAAGACAAGAACCGGAAGATATATTTTATCCATTGGTTCTAACAAGGAAGCTACCAGACTTTCCGGTATCAACGTAAAAAAATATGAAACTTTGGCCTATGTATTTTCCGGCTTCTTTGCAGCATTGGCAGGAATTGCTTATGTGGCAGTATTCTCCACCGCTCAGCCTAATACAGGAAACGGTTTTGAGTTGGATGCCATTGCCGGTGTAGTAATCGGTGGAACCTCCCTTTCCGGAGGAGTAGGCTCCATCTTAGGAACCATCATCGGTGTGTTCATTATGACTGTATTGAAAATCGGTTTCCCCTATATCGGGGTACAGTCCCATTATCAGCTCTTTATCACAGGAATCATCTTAGTATTCGCTGTGTATATGGATATCTTAAATAGAAAAAGAAAGGTATAAGGAGGAAAGAAAGATGAAAAAAAGAATTATGGCGGTTGCACTGGCGGGAATGATGGCCCTGTCTCTGGCAGCATGTGGAGGTTCTTCCGCAAAGTCCGAGGGAACTACTGCAGCAGCAGGAAGCTCTGCAGCTGAGCAAAATGCTGAAAGCGTGGAAACAAAGATGGACGGAGAAGGTAAGAAGATTAACGTCATTGCTAAGGGCTTCCAGCACCAGTTCTGGAAGGCTGTAGAAAAGGGAGCAATGCAGGCAGGAAAAGAATATGGTGTAGAAGTTTCCTTCCAGGGACCGGACAATGAGTCTGCTATTGCACAGCAGGTTGAGTACTTGGATGCAGCTATCGCTCAGCAACCTACTGCAATCTGTCTTGCAGCATTGGATACTCATGCTGCTATTGGATCCATCCAGAACGCTATGGATAAGGGAATTCCCATTATCGGATTTGACTCCGGTGTACCTGATGCTCCGGAAGGTGCTATCAAGGCAAATGCTTCCACCAACAACTATGAAGCAGGAAAGCTTGCCGCAAAGGAAACCTATGCTTTAATCAAGGACAAGATTGAAGGCGCAAGTGAGACCGTTAGAATCGGTGTAGTGGCACAGGAGTCCAACTCTCAGTCCATCGTAGAAAGAACAAAGGGATTCGTAGAAGCTATGACAGAGCTTATCGGAGCAGATAAGGTTTCCGTAGAAGGACACGACAGCTTAAAGAAGGAAAAGTCCGGCGCAAAGGTTATCATCGACGTAGGTATCCCTGCAGAGGTTAAGGACGCAGACGCAGCAGCAGTTGCTTCCGCTATCTTAGAGAAGTCCGACCTTATTGCTATCTACGGTTCCAACGAGTTTGCGGCAAATGCTATCATTACTGCAAATGAAGGTTTGGACAAAATTGGTGACGGCAAGGTTGTAGCAGTAGGCTTTGACGCAGGAAGCAAGCAGTTACAGGCTATCAGAGACGGTTTATTTGCAGGTTCTGTAACACAGGATCCTGTACAAATCGGATACAAGGCTGTTGAGCTGGCAGTAAAGGCAGCAAATGGAGAGAGCGTATCTGATGTGGATACCGGTGCTCTTTGGTACAACAAGGACAATATGGAAGATGCAAAGATTGCTCCATGTCTTTACGAGTAATTCAAAGCAAAGGTAAATAGTACATTCTTTAACAATGGAATAGGGCGGATTTTCAAGATAGAAATCTGCAGTGAAAGGGGCTGTAAAAAATCAAAATAGTTTTCTAAGCAATATAGGTCTAATTTTGGGGCACGCTTTCGCTAGCTTCGCAACGTAGCGGATACTAAGTGAAAAATTTCGATTCTCTTGTTTTTCGCAAGTACCGACGGGCTCAGACTACCCCTCATTTAGCCCTATATTGCCGAAAATATATTTCTTATTTTGATTTTTTTACAGCCCCTATAAAAATACGAGGAGGAAAAGATGTTAAAAGGAATTCCTGCAATTCTTTCTCCGGAACTTTTAAAACGCTTATGTGAGATGGGACATTCAGACAGAGTCCTGATTGCGGATGGAAATTTTCCCTCCCATACCGTGGGAGCAAATGCCCATGTGATTCGTATGGACGGTCATGGAGTTTGTGAAATCCTGGATGCGATTTTACAGCTTTTTCCCTTGGATACTTACACGGAAAGTCCTGTGAAAATCATGGAAAAGGTACCGGGAGATCAGGTAGCTACCCCTATCTGGGATGAGTTTAAGGCTATTGTGGCAAAGTATGATTCCCGAGAAAACGCGATTGGCAGTATTGAGCGCTTTGCTTTTTATGAAGAGGCAAAGACCTGCTATTTGATTATCGCTACATCGGAAAAGGCCCTCTACGGCAATATTATGTTGCAAAAGGGAGTCGTGTAAAAGAATTTATTTATTTCATTAGGAGGATAATATGGCAAACAAAGTTGTACTGAATGAAGTATCCTATCATGGAAAGGGAGCAATCTTAAGTGTTACAGAGGAAGCAAAGCGTCGCGGTTTTAAGAAGGCCTTCATTTGCTCCGATCCGGATTTGATTAAGTTTAATGTGACCAAGAAAGTGACAGATTTACTGGATAAGGAAGGGCTTCCCTATGAGATTTATTCCGAGATCAAGGCAAATCCTACCATTGAAAATGTACAGGGCGGCGTAGCTGCATTTAAAAATTCCGGTGCAGACTATATCATTGCTATCGGAGGAGGTTCTTCCATGGATACCTCCAAGGCTATCGGCATTATCATTGCAAACCCTGCCTTTGAGGATGTAAGAAGCTTAGAGGGACTGTCTGCAACAACAAAGCCTTCAGTACCTATTTTTGCTATTCCCACAACAGCAGGAACTGCAGCAGAGGTAACCATTAACTATGTTATTACTGACGTGGAAAAGAAAAGAAAGTTTGTCTGCGTAGATTCCCACGATATTCCAGTAGTGGCTTTTGTGGATCCGGATATGATGTCCAGTATGCCAAAGGGACTTACCGCATCCACCGGAATGGATGCGCTGACCCACGCTATTGAAGGCTATACCACCAAGGGGGCCAATACCATTACCGATATGTTTAACTTAAAGGCTATTGAGCTGATTGCACAGTCCCTTCGGGGAGCAGTGGAAAATACTCCTGAGGGTAGAGAGGGAATGGCTTTAGGGCAGTACCTCACCGGAATGGGATTCTCTAACTGCGGATTGGGTATAGTTCACTCCATGGCGCACGGCTTAGGTGCATTGTATGATACTCCTCACGGTGTGGCAAACGCCATCATCCTTCCCACCGTTATGGAATACAATAAGGATGAGGTAGGAGAGAAGTTAAGAGACGTGGCAAAGGCTATGGGCGTTGCCAATACAGAGAAGATGAGTAAGGAAGAGTACCAAAAGGCTGCGATTGATGCGGTAAAGAAGCTGGCTGAGGATGTAGGTATTCCTAAAGATTTGAAGAACATTGTGAAGCCTGAGGATGTAGATTTCCTGTCTCAGTCTGCCATGGATGATGCTTGCAGACCTGGAAACCCAAGAGATCCTAAGCTTGAGGATATTCAGGAGCTGTTCAAGAGCTTATTATAATCATTCTTTCCGTGAAGCATCAGAAGCGCATATAAGAAAGCAAAAACAAAAATAGAAAATAAGATGTAGGAAATGAATAGTATATATCTTATCTGGTATTTATGTTTTGCATGATAAAAGGAAGGGCGGAAACTGCAGTTTTTGCGCTTCCTTTTCAGTGGAGAAAGCTTGGCGTTTTTCTAAAATAAAAAAAGATTTTTTTAAAAAGCAGCGGGGAGAGAAGAGAGAAAGAAGAGGAGTAAAAAAAGCCTGAAAAAAAGGCAAGAAATGGGGAAAATCATTGACTTATCAAGCTTCCGTTGCTAGAATACTACATCGAATCATTGGATGAAACGGCTTCTGGGTCTTCCAGAAGCCGTCATTGCAGTTTTAGAGAAAGGGCAGGGTAGCAGGTGGCTGAAGAAAAGAAAAACCTCCTTACCAGGGCAGGATTAAATAAGTTGGAGAGTGAACTTCATAATTTAAAGGTGAATAAGAGACAAGAGATTGCAGAAAAGATTAAGGAAGCCCGGGAACAGGGAGATTTGTCTGAGAATGCTGAGTATGATGCAGCAAAGGATGAGCAGAGAGAAATCGAAGAAAGAATCGTTGCCATCGAGTCCTTGTTGAAAAATGCGGAAGTAGTAGATGATGCGGAAGAAGGCACCATTAATATCGGATGTAAGGTAAAGCTGTTCGACAAGGAATTTGACGAAGAAGTGGAATACATGATTGTAGGTTCCACAGAGGCAAACTCTTTACAGGGAAAGATTTCCAACGAATCTCCGGTAGGTATGGCTTTATTGCGTCACAGGGTTGGAGATGAGGTTACCGTAGAGACCCAGGCTGGAGTTTTAGAGTACAAGGTACTTTCCGTAGAGAGAGCAAACGACGAATAAATGATCTTCTTATAAGGAGAAATCTTTCATAGGAGTATTATTCTTTTCAGTAGAAGACTGTTCTACACATATCAAGACAGGATTTAGGGAAGAGAAGATTCGATAAAATCAAAGGTTATTTGAAAAATAAGTTGGATTTGGCGCTAAGAAAGGATAGAAGGATGGGAGAGCAGGAAAAGCAAAAGGGAAATGCACCGGTGGACATGAACCACATTTTGAAGGCCAGATATGATAAGTTGGCAGAGTATCAGGCAGCTAAGGAAGATCCGTTTGAAATTACCAAAGCTGAACAGACCCATCATTCTACTGAGATCAAAGAGAATTTCAAGAGCTTAGAGAATCAGCAGGTCGTGATTGCAGGACGTATTTTATCCAAGCGTGTTATGGGTAAGGCCAGCTTTATGCATTTGCAGGATAGAGACGGCAGAATCCAGGTTTATGTAAGCCGGGAAAGTCTCGGGGAAGAAGAATACAAGAAGTTTAAGAAGCTGGACCTTGGCGACATCGTGGAAGTTAGAGGTTATGTTTTCGAAACCCAGATGGGAGAGATTTCCGTTCACGGAGAGAAGATTACCCTGCTTTCCAAGTCCCTGTACCCACTTCCTGAGAAGTTCCACGGCTTAACTGATACTGACACCCGTTATCGTCAGCGCTATGTGGATCTGATTATGAATGAGGACAGTCGTACCGTTTTCATGAAGCGTTCTCAGATTCTTCGGGAAATCCGTAACTTCCTTGCCGGAAGAGATTTCTTGGAGGTGGAGACACCGATGCTGGTGGAAAATGCCGGCGGTGCAGCAGCTCGTCCCTTCGAAACCCACTACAATGCCTTAAATGAAGACGTAAAGCTTCGTATTTCCTTAGAGCTTTATCTAAAGCGTCTGATTATCGGCGGCATGGAAAGAGTTTATGAGATTGGAAGAGTGTTCCGTAATGAGGGAATTGACACCAGACATAATCCGGAATTTACCTTAATGGAGCTGTATCAGGCATATACAGACTACGAAGGAATGATGGAGCTGACCGAGTCTATGTTCCGTTATCTTGCAGAAAAGGTTTGCGGGACTCTGCACATCAGCTACCAGGGAACTCCCATTGATTTGGAAAGCCCCTTCCGTCGCTTGACCATGACCGAGGCGATTAAGGAATATGCAGGCATTGACTTTGATCAGATTAAGACTTTAGAAGAGGCAAGAGCCCTTGCGAAGGAAAAGGAAATTGCCTACGAAGAGCACCATGGTATCGGAGACATTGAAAACCTCTTCTTCGAAGAGTACTGCGAGGAAAAGCTGGTACAGCCAACCTTTATTATGGATCATCCGGTGGAGATTTCTCCCCTTACCAAGAAGAAGCCTTCCGATCCTTCCAAGGTAGAGCGTTTCGAGCTCTTTATCTACGGAAGAGAGATGGCCAATGCTTATTCCGAGCTAAACGATCCTATCGACCAGAGAGAGCGTTTCAAGGCGCAGGATGCTTTGGCAGATGCGGGAGATGAAGAAGCAAACCACACCGACGAAGACTTCCTGCATGCAATGGAAATCGGAATGCCTCCCACTGGAGGAATTGGTTACGGTATTGACCGTCTGGTAATGCTTCTTACCGATGCGGCATCTATCCGTGACGTACTGCTCTTCCCCACAATGAAGTCCTTAGACAAGAAGGATGAGGGAAAGAAGGGAGAAGAGGGTGAGGCAGGAAATGCCAACACCGGTTTCTTTACTCCAAATAATAAGATTGATTTCAGCAATGTGAAAATCGAGCCATTGTTTGAGGAGACTGTGGATTTTGAGACCTTCAGTAAGTCCGACTTCCGTGCGGTAAAGGTAAAGGATTGTGTTCCTGTTCCAAAGAGTAAGAAGCTTTTACAGTTTACCTTGGATGACGGAAGCGGCAGCGACAGAACGATCCTTTCCGGAATTCATGCATATTACGAGCCGGAAGAGCTGATTGGAAAGACATTGATTGCTATCACAAATCTTCCCCCAAGAGCAATGATGGGAGTAGAGTCCTGCGGTATGCTACTTTCCGCCATTAACCAGAAGAAGGATAGTGATGAGGAAGAATTGCACTTGCTGATGGTGGATAACCATATTCCGGCGGGGGCGAAGTTGTACTAGTATTTTGCTTATTGTTGAAATATTTAAAGAAGAGTTTATGCTTTATGGCGGATGAACTTAAGTTCATCCGCTGTTTTATGTAAAAAAAGAACTTATGGAACTTATGGGAGAGCTAAACTTTACTAATGCATGTCTGGGAAAAACAATAGTGGCTTGCAATAAAGAGTTATGTGGAGGAAAGCACTATAAAGGTATTAAGAATGCCTATATATAATGAATTTGGCTGCATAACTATTGACGATTCTCGTATTGATGAAACATGCAACGCTTATTTTAAGTGGAAAGACCTAAATGCATATATTTCCAATAATAGTTACAGAGACATAAATATGCCGGATACAATAAGTGAACCTATGGGTGATATTATTTAGGGTTGCTGTGGAACAGAGGTGATGAAGCTGGTGATGCTACACCGATTTTAAACCAGGTAATAAAATTGATTTTAAAGCGACTTCACGTTTTGAAGGAGATTTGCCATCATTTGCTACGAGTATTCTTTTTCTTGTATTTCTAATAAAAACTGGTGTTTTATGTTTGTTAGAACGAATCCATTATATTAATATTGTCTTTTTGTAATGATTTTACGTAATTTTTAGGAGTGACACCACAATATTTCTTGAAAATCTGAGAGAAATATTGTGGGTTGTTCCCACAACCTACTTTTTCTGCGATTGTAGATATGTTATAAGATGGAAATTCAGATAACAGTTCTTTGGACTTTTCAATGCGAATGCGAGTTAAATATTGCGAAAAATGTTCTCCGGTTTCTGTGGTGAATTTTCTACTTAGATAATCAATATTCATGAACATGACTTTTTCTCCTATCCATTTGAGAGAAAGCTCAGTCATTTCAATGTGACTTTCTACATATTCTTTAATTCTGTCACTTATGTTCATTTGTGCGTTTTCATTTTGCTTAGAATAATATAATTTGTTTATCTGTTCTAAAATCAATTGTTTTAGAACAGAAAGGTCTTGGATTTTATCTATTTCTGATAGAAGCTTGGTACCGGAAACAGCATTAATTGCAGTAGTTTTAGATAAAGACGACGTGATAATTGCAGATGCAAACTGATGAAGATAGTTAGCATCTGTTCCATGCGAAAGGGTATCCTTAAGTTCATTAAAACTTTTTTGAGATAATACCGGATCAACAGAGTACATATTTTTTGTAATTTGAAAAATATTGCGCAAAATATTGCTACTGTTAGATAGCTCTA
>NZ_CAUTEG010000065.1:0-13477 GCF_963537195.1 Oribacterium sinus
TACACAGAGTAGAACACTCTTTCCCTACACGACGCTCTTCCGATCTCAGGTTTTTTAATAGGTCTTGTACTAATCGGATGTAAGGAGGTAAATAAAATGCAATCAGAAAGTTCTACTTCTCTCCACTTTCAGCTTAATGGAAGTGATAAAGCCAGGTATTCTCCCGGAGATTCTGTTACATTGTACTGTTCTTTGGATATCGCAAAATATAAAGGCAACAACCTACAAATCGAAACTCTTTTATTTCATAACGAAACCTTGGTTTCCAAAGAAGAAAAAATTATACAGAAAAATGAATTTACCAATCCTAAGATAAGTTTTGTTGCTCCACCAAAGGATTATACCGGATATCTTGTAAAAGTGATTGTAAAGGATGAGCATGGAAAGAATCTAGCCACAGATACAAGCGCTATTGATGTTTCCTCCTCTTGGATTAAGTTCCCTCGTTACGGCTACCTTTGCGATTATGATTATTCCATCCCCTCGGAAGAGCTTATCCAACAGATGAATCGTTACCACATCAACGCCATTGAATACTATGACTGGCATCATCTTCATCACGAACCGCTTCCCAAAGGTACGACGGATAAAAATCTCTCCGATTGGACAGACTGGGCCGGAAGAACAATCAATCATAAGACTATTGCTCGCTATATCGCTGCCGCAAAAGAAAAAAACATGGTGAATATGGCTTACAATATGATTTATGCCGGCACCGACAGTTTCTTTAAAGATGCAAACGGAAATCCTACTCCGGCCTGCCAATGGCAGCTTCTCTTTAAAGAAGGAAATTCCAAGGGAAAAGGCCCCTTTCTCTTCACTATGGGGGTCTCCCCCTCCGGAGACGGACATCTTTATTTTGTAAATCCTTTGAACCCCGAATGGCAAACTTACATTTTTGCTGAGGAAAACAGAGCTCTTGATGCACTTGGCTTCGATGGATGGCACGGCGATACCATAGGAGAGTTTGGGGAAATGACGGATGTCAAGGGGAATCCCTTGGGGTATACAGAAGACGGTAAAGCAATTTACCTCGTTAAAGATACTTACCGTAGCTTTTTGAACAGTGCAAAAAAAGCCTTAGGAAAGAAATATCTCTCCTTCAATCCTGTTGGAGCACAAGGAAATGAACAAGCAAATACCAGTCTTACCGATGTACTTTATGCCGAATTCTGGCCCTGGGATGCAGCTCGTGACGGAGAGCTTTTCAATACTTACCACGCTATTCTTCGGGAGGTAGAACGAAGCCGTGAAGATAGCAAAGCATATTCCTTTGACGGCGTTGGCAAATCTCTCACCGTGAAAGCCTATATCAATATTGACAGCAAAGAAAAATTCATGAATGATGCAGCAGTTCTCCTTATGGATGCTGTCAGCTTTGCTTCCGGTGGTGGAAGACTTGAGCTCGGAAACGGGGATCACATGCTCCATACTGCCTATTACCCTGATGATAAAATCCTGATGAGTGATACACTTAAAAATTCCATTCTGAAAATGTATGATTTTTCCGTTGCATATGAGAATCTTCTCCGAGATGGACAATATCCGATAGAAAATAAAGTGGAAATAAAAGATACTCCTACCAGTACCGATGGAAAAAGTTATACCATATGGACTTATCCTAAAGAAGACTCGGAATATCAAATTCTCCATCTGATTAATCTTCGAAACAACGATAATCAGTGGGTGGATGAAAAGGGAAAGAAAAAAGAACCGGAAATGCAGGAAAATCTTAAAGTAAAGTTTTATACCGATCGGAAAATTTCTTCTGTCTACCTTTGCTCTCCGGATTTTTCAAACTGTGAAAGTCTTTCCTTAAGTCATGATAAAGGAACGGACAGCAACGGAAAATATATAGAATTTACCGTTCCCTCACTTCAGTACTGGGATATGATTTATATGAAATCATAACAATAGATAACGGGCTCCTCATAATGTCAATATTGATAAAAAGCTGAATAGTAAAGTATTTTTAAATTTATTACCATTAGAGGGAGCTTTGAAAAAAGCAAAGCAAAGTTTAGTGTTTATATAATATAGGCCTGAAAGAGACATTTGTCCCTTTCAGGCCTATACTGTATGAAAAACAATTTTTATTCATTCTCAGTTAATTATTAACTTTCTATCTACTTTTCTTCCTTCTTTTCTTCTTTCTCTTCTTCCTTCTCCTTGCCTAAATCCGTAGCTTCACTCCAGACACGAATCTGGCTCTTTGTGGTTTTCTTCACCACATACATGGCATAATCAGCATTTTTCTGGAGCTGATCCGGATTGGTTCCTCCTTCGGGGTACCAGCTCACACCGCCGGAAAGACGAAGCTGCTTCTTTTCTCCATCCGGAAGCATAATAAAGCTGTTGTCAATGGTCTCCTGCAATCTTTCAATCAAGGCATTGATACGACTCCGATTGCCCTCTTCATCAAAGATAAAGGCATTGAACTCGTCTCCGGAAATACGGGAATAAATGGCTTCATCCCCCAATCCTTCTCGCATGGCATCGGAAGCACAGCGGATATATTTGTCTCCATATTCATGGCCGTAGGTATCGTTTACAATTTTCAGATTATCCAGGTCCATCATGATATAAGCACCGATAGCATTTCCTCCACCCTTTTTCTCCAAAAGCTCCCGGATTCTTCGTCCGAAGGCTCTTCGGTTATAAAGGTCTGTAAGGAAGTCATGGTCTCTTTCGTATTGCAGATTCCTTTGTTCCTGTAAAAGTCGATCGGACAAATCCTCCAGGGCCTCCGACATCTGATCAATCTCTAAAATGCCGGTTTCTCTGAGACGAAGTTTATCCGTCGTCTTATTACTGCGAATCGCCAACGCCAGCTTACGAATAGGCTTTTGCAAAAACAGGGAAATCACAAGGCTTCCCACGATACCGATACCCAAGGTCAAAATCATGGTAACAGACATTACAAAAGTCATCCGGTCCGCAAATCGGTTCATGGTCTTATAGGGAATAGCTGCTCCCAACTGCCACTCCACATCCGTGAAGGGTCCCACCGTGGAAAAAAGATGTAAGGGCATACTGAAGGTAAAATAGTTCTTCTTATCAGAAACAACTTTCCCTTCCCGGTCTTCTCCAATGGTAGCTGCTATCGGATTAAGCTGAATGACATCCTGATAGCTTGTACTGCTTCCCTCAGAATTTCCCGTCTTATGAATACTGAGAAAATAAGAGGCAGTTCCACTGCCGTCCAATTCTCTGGAGGGCAGATTTTGCTTCAAATAATCCACCAAAATATCCACTCCCAGAACTCCATACACCCGTCCATCGGAAAGCCGTAGGGGAACTGAATAGGCAATGGCTTCTCTGGTTTCGCCGAATAAGGTATAGGGTTTACTCCAAAAGCCCATATCTTCCCAGGTTACATCCGGCTTACTGTAAAAGGTCGCTTGGGTAGGTTCGTATAAAAAGTCATAATAGGGCACATCTGCCGTACCGAATTGAAAGCTGGTATTCCAGGTTTTATCGGTAGCAATCTGGGTATTTCGTACCACCAAAAGAGGAGAGCGTTCAATCAGTAAATCCAGGTTTTCCGAGCTGGCTCTGGATTCCGGATCCAAATCTCGAAAGTACAGGCCCGGCTTATCCATATATTTCTTGGACGTCATGCTATCTTCCAAGTTATCCGCATTTAATATCATGAAAACGCCGGTAACGTGATTGGTACGCATCATACTGATTAAGTCCATACTGACTGCACTTAAGAAAGGAGCGGCATTTTCGGAACTGTCATCAATAGCCTCAATGTCCATCTTTCCCGCATCCACAAGCCCATCTGCCAAAAGATTAATCTTTTGCACGGTTTGGCTGACATTCATCCACTGATTCACCATCAGGCTTTCCAGATAATTTCGTCTGGCTTCCACACGACTTTCGATGATATCTTGAGAATTTTTATGAATCAGAGAAAACAAGCCCTGACCATAAATAGAAATCATCAAAATCAAAATCTCCAAGATAACCAACCCCATCAAAGGAATCAATATTTTCGTAAAAATCGGTTGTTTCTTCATACGCGTCCTTTGGCAACTTTTGCTCCCCGTATTGATAAGGAGTCTTAACTATCTGACAACAAATAATTTATTTCCTGTAATATAGTCTCATAATACTGTTCAAAATTCTCGTCATTATCATACTCCGCTATAGCATCCTCCCTGGATACGCCGGAAGCCATTGCAGTCTCAATCTTATACCGATCCGACAAAGCCTTATCCTGCAGCTCATATTCCAAAGCTTTTCTAATTTCTGCCAGATTAATGATGGAAGGGGTAAAATACAAGGTGTTGGAAGACATGGTGGACAAAGCCTTTTCCAAAGAAGGATCCATTCCGCTCCCCTTCTCCTTGTCAATAGCTTCCACGGTAAAACTGTCTACACGTACCGGAAGATATTCTGCAGAAATGGCGAACTGGGCATTTTCCTCATAGCTGGTCAGCCACTTTAAAAATTGAACGGAAGCCTCCACTCTCTTCTTATTTCCTTGAACAACCCCCATGCCGATCCCCTGCTGCATCGCAATCTCTTCCCCTCCTTCAAAGTGAGGAGCCGGCAAAACAATATCGGTAATGGCATGTTGTTCCCGGTCCGAAATAATCACTTCCTTCGGAAAGTAAACACTGGAAGCGGAAGATGCTGTATAGGCTAAAATATCTCCTGTCTTCACATCATCGGACCGAAAACGCCCCTCAGAGGTGAAATAGCCCTTAATAATAGGAACATATAAATTATCCCACAGGGTTTTCATCACTTCTTTGGGGAATTGCACCTTAGCATTTCCTTCCTCATCTACAGAAATCAGATTCACGCCCAGCTCTCTGGCTCCTACCAGCATATAGTTCGCATAGTCATCAATGCCGTAGAACGCTTTGCCGTCATCCGGCGTTTCCGTAAGCGAATCCGTATACTGGTAGTATTTTTCTGCAACATTCAATAAGCCTTCTTTGGTGCTTAATTCCGAAAGAGATGTTCCGGTAGCTTCCGCAAAACTATCCCAATCCGTTTTGTTGATATAGAGGAGCTCCGTGGACTTGGCCACAGGTAAAATCTTTACGCCTCCATATTTCCTTCCCAATCGTCCTTCTTCAATAAAGCTGGGTACAAAAGCGCTCCAATCCTCTTTACTGAAATAGGAATCCAGGTCGGTGAGAACCCCTTCCTCTTCCAATATCATCGCTGTATCGGTGTGCAAGCTGACAATATCCGGATAATCTCCCTGGGACAACTTCTTTTGGTTTATCCCGTATAAATTATTCTGTAAATCCAAGGTAGAACCGGGGTTATAGGCCTTCACCTCTACGCCGATATCCTTCCCCCGACCTTCATTGAAGCGATTAATCGTTCGCTGAAAGGCCTCCTGTTGAATACCGGAAAAATAGGTCCAAACCGTGATTTCCAAGGGCTCTTCTTTCACACTAAAACCGCCCCTTTCTTTGCTAAAGGGGCTTTCTGTAGAACTGACCACCTTGGTACCGCAGGCCAAAAGCCCCAGTGCCATGGTCAGTAATACCGGCAATTCTAAAATCTGTATTATACTTTTCTTCATTTCCTTAACCCTTACATTCTCCCATAGCCCATACGTATTTTTGTACAAAAAAATATCGGCATTGTCATTAATAGCAATAATGCATTTTGTATAACACTATATTTTTTTAATAAATGGGAAAATTTTCGGCATTTAGGATGAGAGCAAATTCTCTTTCCCATCCAAAATGGCTTCCAACAACTTCCCCTCCCGGTCATATCGTAAAGTTAAAGAGAAAAATCCCTCTCCCTTTGCCAACAATTCCAGAAAGATCCGGTCTCCCTCCCAAAGGGGTAAAGCTTTTACCTCTTCATAGGAAAAATATTGCAGTTCGCCTTCCGAACATTCCTTTAAAGAACCTTCTTCCAGCGCGGCCGTAAATAAAAACATATAGCTGCAATCCTTTTCTCCATAGAAAAAGCTTACAATTCCCCTTAGTTGATGGCTCAGGACATGCAGTCCCGTCTCCTCGAAAACTTCTCGGTAAAGACAATCCTCCGGGCTTTCTCCCGCTTCAAAATGTCCTCCTACACCAATCCATTTTCCTTTATTAATATCTTCCTTTTTCTTATTCCGGTGAAGCATTAACCATTTGCCCTCTTTCTCTACATAACAGAGGGTGGTTAAAACACCGTCAGCAAATCTTTTCTTCTCCATATGCAACAGTATACACAAAAATTGCACAAATTCCAAGGGGGATTTTTGCGCAATTTATATAAAAATATAGGTGCTTTCCTTTATTTTTAAGTTTTACTTTCCCCTTTACTACGGTCTTCCGGATGCTCCTGCTATACAAGTGATAAGGACTGAAGCCTATTCTTCCCGGCACTTTAGAAAGATTCCCCGGCTACGCCGCTGATACAGCTTAAGACCACAAAAAAAAGAGGACCGGCACAATGCCTTTGGTCCTCTTTCTAAGATGCTGACTAATTAATACTTGTCATCATCCGGTAAAATGCTTCTCTTATACTCAGTTTTCCGGATCTTTCCTAAATCCTTGGCTAAAGCCTCTTCTCTTTCCGCCTTCTTCTCGGTGGAAAGCTTTTCCGGCTTCTGTACCGGAGTCTTCTTTACTCCATCCTGGGGTACATAGTGAGCATCTCCGGGAATGGGAATCTGGGATAAATCCATACCGTCCATGCCGCTGATATCCACTAAAACCTGTCCTTCTTCTACAGCCGGTGCTGCAGCTTTTGCCTTTTTCTTTTCTACCAGCTTCTTAACAGGAGCTTCTTCCTCCTTCAGCTCATGCACTTCCGCAGCTTTTACCTCTGCTTTAGTCACAGGCTGTTCCTCGGTCTTAGCTACCGTTTTATCTTCCTTCGCTTCCACCGGTTTCTCTTCTACCGGCTTCTCAAGTTTTTGTTCTGCCGGCTTTTCATTCTTTGTTCCGGCAGGCTTCTCTTCCTTCTTTTCTACCGACTTTTCTAATTTTCTTGTAGCAGGAGTTGCTTTTGCCTTCTCCACAAAAGAAGTATTCTTTACTTTCTCTACTACAGGAGCAGCTACTCTTTTTTCTGCCGCCGGAGCCACTTCTGTCTTTACATTTGACGGAACTGCCTTAGCCCGAAGTTCAGTAGTAGCAAGCTCTACATTTTCCTCCTCTACAGGAGCAGTCTCTTCCTTCTTAGTTGCCGCAAAGCCGTTCAATTCTCTCTTGTAAGGCTCTGTTCTTAACTGGAACTTCTCGAGCAATGCATTCAAGCGGTCTGCCTGTCCGGAAAGCTCTTGAGATGCCGCTGCGGATTCTTCTGCTGTTGCGGTATTGCTCTGCACAACGGAGGAAATCTGATCCAGACCTGTAGTAAGTTGCTTGATTCCCTCTGCCTCTTCCTCGGATGCGGAAGAAATGGAGGTGATAATACCGTTAATCTTCTCGGTTTTCTGGGATACTACAGAAAGAGACTCTGCAGTTTCCTCTGTGATTCTTGCTCCCTTATTTACCGCCTCAATGGTTTCCTCGATTAAGCTGGAGGTGTTCTGGGCTGCCTTTGCAGACTTCTGGGCAAGGTTTCCTACCTCGTCCGCCACAACCGCAAAGCCCTTTCCTGCCGCTCCCGCTCTTGCCGCCTCAATAGCCGCATTCAAGGAAAGAATATTGGTCTGGAAAGCAATATCGTCAATGGTCTTAATAATCTTGCTGATTTCCTGAGACTTCTCGGTGATATCCTGCATTGCTCTGGACATCTCGTTCATCTTCTGGTTACTGGTTCCTACCGCACTGCCGGTTTCCTTGGAAAGTCCGGAAGCATGCTGAGACATTTCCGCTGTTTCCTTAATCTTTACGGAGATATCATTCATGGTAGCGCTGAGCTCTTCGATGGAAGAAGCCTGCTCCGTTGCTCCCTGAGACAGGGACTGGGCGGAGCCGCTAACCTGCATAGCGGAAGAGTTTACCATATGAGAGCTGTTCTGAATTTCTCCCATGGTGACATTTAAATCATCTAAAATATCGTAAAGGCTGTTCAGCAGAGGCTCATATTCTCCGTTGTAAAGCTGGGTATTCCAGAACTCGAAGGAGAAATTCCCCTTGGCAATCTGTTCCAGCTTTCCTGCCAAATCCTGAATAATGCTTCGGATTCGCTCCACAACCTTTTCCATGCTCTTGGCAATCTGCCCGATTTCATCCTGATAAGGATAGTTGATTTCCTTGGAGAAATCTCCCTCTGCCACGGATTCTCCTACATCGGCAATCTTCTTTAATGGATTCAAAGACTTCTTTATGAAGAAATAACTGAATCCTACCAAGAGAGCAATTCCCAGAACAGAAAGGGGAACTGCCAACATAATCATGTTGCTGATGGCCTTAGTGTATTCCTTTTCGGAAACCTCGATGGCTACCCACCAGGTTACGCCCTCTATCTTTAAGGGGCGGGCATTAAACTGCACCAAATCTCCCTTTTCATTTTCAATGTGTGTATTGAAAGGTTCTCCCTGATCCAGATAAGATTGAAGCTTTTCCATGCTGTCCGCAGGAAGAATATCGCTTAATTGCTTACCCTTAGCCTCTTCGTTCATACTGAACATAATGTGACCGTTGGTATCAAAAACATTGCTGTACAAGCTCTGGAAACGCTCGTCCTTCTGCTCAATGATTTCAAAGGAAGACATATCCATATCGATAATGACGATTCCCTTAAACTCATCCTTATACATAATCGGTTCAATAACGGATACGATCCATCCCCCTGTTGCACTTTCATCCTCATAGGCATTGGTCAGATTTAATCCCTTATTCTCCTTTGCCTTTAGGTAATAATCCTTCTGAGAATACATGCTGTAAGGGTAAACCATCAGCTTTCTCTTCTCCGCATCGGTTCTGCTCATATAGGGGGCGTAGTTTTCGATACCCTGATAAAAAGCATTCGGCTCCAAGAAAACACCGATTCCCACATAGGAGTCATTATTGCTTAAAGAAGAATAAATAGAGTCCAAAAGGGTGGTCTCCGCATTGTAACGGCTGGCGGGAATTGTTGCATCCACAATACGGGAGCGGAACATGGTTCCCGCCATACCGGTGGGCTCTAAAATATTGTGCTGATCATCCTCAATGGTCCAAAGATGGGAGGGAACGCCACCTGCCATATCATTTTGATCATAGATACTTACAATGCCTTCTTTAATGGTATTCGCTGTAACCTCTGCCTGGGTAACCACGTTATCCAAATCAGCAATTCCTAAACGAATTTTATCATCCATATTTCCCCGTAAAGCACCATAAATTGCGGTTCTTCCCATGGAAATAATAGCAATACTTAAGCCTGCCATTAAAATTATGCTAAGAAGTCCTATTGCCACAGACATTCTTGTACTGAGCTTCATCTTTTTCCAAAAGGATGTCCCAGTGGTATTGCTTCTTTTTTTCATTTTGTGTTTTTCCTCCTTGAAAAATACTACTTCCTGTTTTCTTCTCTAATTCATCGTCCGACTTAGCCTTTTTTATAAGGTAAATTCCCTTTTCCCTTGCACTTTCCTTATTTTTTATAAATAACTTCGAATTATCGCTGCGAACCAAGCTTCTTCCTACAAAGAAAGCGGCAAGAGGACCCCTTCCGCACTTTGTAAAACGTACTCGTACGCAGGGGATACCGCTCGCATCGAGGGATACTCGTTAAAAATAAACAGCCCCTTGGAACGCTGCATTATCCCTAAACAGGGGTGCAGTTTCTCAAGAGGCTGTCTATTTATTTTATGCTCAAGCTTAAGTTTCTGATAAATTTTTAATATATGATAAATCGCTCATTCTATCCTATACTGTCCTATTTTCATGAAAGCTTAATACATATTTTTATGAAAACTCATTTTAAGTGTATTCTGATTAATCCTCGTTCTTTAATTGAAAACGATTTACCAGATCATTCATGATGTTGGCCTGGCCGGAAAGCTCCTCAGAAGCTGCCGCAGACTGCTCTGCCGTTGCGGTATTGCTCTGTACCACAGAGGAAATCTGATCGATTCCCATAGTCAGCTGAGAAACACCTCTAGCTTCCTCCTCCGATGCGCTGGAAATGTTTGTGATAATGTCGTTAATATCCTTCGCATGGTTGGATACGGTTGTCAGAGATTCTGCGGTTTCTTCCGTAATCTTAGCTCCCTTTTCCACCGCCTCGATGGTTTCCTCAATCAGACTGGAAGTATTCTGGGCTGCCTTTGCAGACTTCTGGGCCAGGTTTCCTACTTCATCCGCTACCACTGCGAAGCCCTTTCCTGCTGCACCGGCTCTTGCCGCCTCAATAGCCGCATTCAAAGATAAGATATTGGTCTGGAAGGCAATATCATCAATGGTTTTGATAATCTTACTGATTTCATTGGACTTCTCGGTGATTTCCTGCATTGCCCTGGACATTTCTTCCATCTTTTGGTTACTGAGACCTACCGCCTCCTCTGTTCTTTGAGAAAGTCCGGAAGCCTTCACCGCCATTTCCGCAGTTCCCTTAATCTGGGTGGAAATGTCGTTCATGGTAGCACTTAATTCTTCAATGGAAGATGCCTGCTCTGTAGCCCCCTGAGAAAGACCCTGGGCACCGGAGCTTACCTGTTCAGCACCGGCATTAACCTCCTTGGCACTGGTCTTAATCTCCGACATGGTTTTATCTAAATCATTGGTGATTTCCTGAAGGGAGGTAAGAAGAGGACGATAAGCTCCCGGATACTGCTCCGCATTGTCCAAAGAAACACGGAAATTTCCCTTCGCCAATTCTCCCAATTTCTCGGAAAGGTCGGAAATAATTTCCCGAACATGCTGCATAACGCTCTGGATGGCAGCAGCTAAGTCTCCGATTTCGTCCTGCTGGTCATAGGAAACCTTCACATCGAAGTTTCCTTCCGCAACAGCCTTTCCCGCCAATGCAATTCCCTGTAATGGATTTAAAGCCTTCTTAATTAGGAAGTAGCTGATAGCAATCAAAATCATAAGACCTACAATACTGAAAACGGCACACATGATAACCAACTGGTTTCTGGCTGCCATAAATTCACTGTCGGCAATGCTGATCATAGACCAAAGTGTGGAACCGTGAATGGTTAATGGACGGAAGTACATTCTCTCTTTTACCCCTTCTGTATTCACCACCGTAGCCGTAAATGCTTCCTCCTTATCCATATTTTGGCGAAGCATTTCATAGGTATCCTTATCCAATACTTCTTCCAGCTTCTTGCCGATAGCCTGTTCCTTCATGGAGTACAAAAAGCTTCCGTTGGCATCCAAGATATTGGTTGCCAAAGAGGGAAAACGCTCATCGGTCTGCTGAATAGTGCTGAATACTTTGGTGTTGATATCCAGAATAACCGCCCCCACAAAGGCATTGTTTTCATCAGTAATTGGATTTCCCAAACTGATCATTTGAATATCCGGATGAAGGGTATCGCTATACACATCGGTTAATACCATTTCTCCGGAATCCTTTGCTCCGTTATACCAGGAAGAGTCCTTGTAAAAGCTGTACTGGTAGGCCATAACCCCCTTCTTTTCCAAATCCTCTGCAGACATATATACCCCATAGTCGGAAACATTGTCAGAGAAGCCATTCGGCTCAAAGAAGATTCCTGCCCCTACCAAATCCTTGTTGTCGGTTAAGGCGGACTGTAAAGAATCCAAAATCACGGTTTCCGCATTGTAACGGGAAGCAGGAAGCTCCGCATTTACAATTCTGGAACGGAAGGTAGTTGCCCCCATCCCCGGATTATTGACTACTTCTCCCGTAGCTCTGTCCTTTACCACCCACTGGTTCTCCGGCGCCTGTCCAATGCCGTCATGCTGACTGTGCATGCTGTGAATGCCGTTTTCCAGTGTCATGGAAATAGACTCCAAACGAGAAATAACCTGTTGCAAATCTCCAATGGCCATGGTGGCCTTATCGTTTAAGTTGTTGTCCAGAGCTGAACTGATGGAATGCTCTCCTGTCTTAATGATTGCCACACTCATGGCAAAAAACACCAATACACTGGCAATTCCTAAAATCATCGATAATCTTGTGCTGATGGAAGAACGCTTCTGCTTCTGCTTCTGCTCTATCCCAATACCCTTTTTCATTCTGTTCTTTCCTCCTTGAAAAAACAATCTCTACATCGCATCTGCTTTATTCTGTCACGTTAATAAGCCAAGGTATAAATCGGCGTTTTTCCGAGGAGACATAAGAAAAGTTTATGGATTGAACAATCTTTTTTTACGATTACTTGCGTTTTTCGATGGAATAATCGTTATACCGGAACGTTTTTCGATGAAATAATTGTCATACCGGAATGTTTTTTGACGGAATAATCGTAATAAAAACAATTATATAATGAAAAGCGAATCATAGAAAAATCGGCAGAAGTAGCCTTAGCTACAACTGCCGACGTTTCCATCATATATTTTTCTTATAGAAAAGATTTCATAAAAACCTACGCTATAGCATGTTCTGCTGTTGCCATCTTGGAATGCAGCTTTGTTTTACTCATTCTGGTACGAATATCATATACCAGCATAAATCCTACCAGGATAAAACCAAGATAGCCATTCATACCATACAGAACGTTTACCAAGCCCTTATAGGGAAGAAAACAAGCTATCACGCAGCCTACAACACCTCCAATTACAGTGAGTAGCTTATATTTCTGTGTTCCTTCCTTTGCCACCTTTCCAACACCGGTCCATAGTAGCGGAACGGAAGTGGTATAGATTCCACAAAAGATGATGATTGCAAGTGCTTGGGCAAGAATAGGCGATATACTATTAGCAAGCACTAATGCAGGAATATCAGCATGTCCTGTTTCACCGATATAGCAAATCAACGCAATACTGGCAAGTACAGCCGTTCCCATAATAAATACTGTAGAAAGTAACATACCATAATTTACTTCCTTTAGCTTATTCTTTGCCCCAACCTCTCCCAGAAATGCCGCAAACCAAAGGATGACAAATCCCCCGTAGGAGAAGCCGGAAAGTAAAGGATTTCCATTTCCTACCTGAGCCAGTTTCAAGTCTCCACTATCCACCTGCTTCAGGTTAGCAGTAAAATTTCCTATACCTTTTACTCCACTCATAACGGAAACCAAAAGTATAATTACAATAATCAATGGACCTATCTTGCCTAATGCATTTAATATTCCATCCAAGCCAAATATTGCTGTTGCAATGACACAAGCAGTTAATATCACTGCACCTACACCATTGGGAAGTCCCCATTGCTGAGTAGCTGTTGAATTTGCTCCTCCACACATCACAATAAAACACATATAGCAGAAAAAGGCCGAAAAGTAATCATAAAAAGTGCCAATATACTTTCCGCAATAGTGATTATAAATGTCTCCTCCTCTTGAAAGACTTAAGCGATTTCCATTAGTTGCAAAAGATAGATTCGTGTAAATATAAATTACTGAAATAACTAAAATTACAATCCAAAGTTTGCTCCCGTAGATCGGAAGAGCACACGTCTGAACTCCAGTCACAGCGATAGATCTCGT
>NZ_CAUTEG010000066.1:0-13417 GCF_963537195.1 Oribacterium sinus
ATGCTCTTTGTGGGAGGCTTTGCTCACCCGCCAAATGAGGACGGCGTGCTTTGGTTTGCCAAGGAAATCTTCCCCTTAATGAGAAGACAGCTTCCGAATCTTCGTTTTCGGATTGTGGGCAGTAAGCCTACAGAGAAGGTTCTGGCCCTGGGACAGCAGGAGGGCATAGAGGTACTGGGCTTTGTCAGTGACGAAAAGCTTCATAGCCTCTATCAGGAAAGCCGAATGGTGATTGTGCCCCTGCGCTACGGAGCAGGCGTGAAGGGAAAAGTTGTGGAAGCCCTCCATGAAGGAGCCGCCATCCTGACCACACCCTGCGGAGCAGAAGGCATCCCGGGTATTGAAGAAGTGGTTGCCATCGAAGGAGAAGAAAGAGAATTTGCCAAAACCGGTGCCCTTCTCTACCAAAACATTCCAAAGCTTCGGGAAATGGGACAAAAATCCCTGGAATTTGTGGAAAAGGCATTCTCCACAGAGGCGGTATTTGAAGGTATTCGAGAGGATTTTGGTCTTGGAAAAGACGGAGAAGTGCTGGACTTAAAGTAAATTCAGGGAAGAAAAGCAGTGAAAATCAAGCTATCGGCGCAGAGAGCTTGGAAAACTCGATAGAATAATGTGCCGGTAGCAATCATTTTATAAGGAGGGAAAATGCAGGCAATCTTATTATGTGGAGGAATGGGCACCAGACTTCGTTCCGTGGTGGCAGACCGTCCCAAGCCCATGGCGGATATTTGCGGAAAGCCCTTTTTGCAGTACCTTCTGGAAATGCTCCGGGACAAGGGTATTACGGAAGTGATTTTTGCCCTGGGCTATATGGGGGAGATGATTGAAGAGTATTTTCAGGACGGCTCCGCCTTTGGCCTAAAGATTGCCTATTCCTATGAGGAAGAGCCACTAGGCACCGGGGGTGCCATCCGAAACGCCCTGCCGAAGATTTTGGAAGAAGAGGTACTGGTGCTGAATGCGGACACCTATTTTCCCATGGACTATCAGGGACTTCTCCGTTTTCATCAGGAAAATGATGGGGATTTCAGCCTGGCCACCAGAGCGGTACCGGATATTTCCCGCTACGGTGCTGTGCGAAGAGATCCAGCAGGCCGGATTTTGGCATGGAATGAGAAGCTGGGAGATGGTGGGCAGCAGCCTGGTGAAGGCTCGAAACAGCCGATAGAGGGAAACGCTCAGCAAGCAGCGTCGTCTTCCCCAAAGTCCTTATCCGGGGAAATCAATGGAGGCATCTATGTAATGAAGAAGAGCCTCGTTGCGGAAATTCCTGAGGGAAAGCAGAGCTTAGAGCAGGACTGCATCCCCAAATGGCTTTCCGAAGGAAAGCGGATCTTTGGCCTTCCCTTCCATGGCTATTTCATGGATATCGGCATTCCCAAGGACTATCAGCAGTTTATTACGGACGTGGAGCAGGGGAAACTATGAAGAAAAATATAGAGGAACAACTAGAAAATGCCCCCAATTCTTCGAATGAAAAGCACAACGTAAATGGTCATGGGAAGCTACAAGTACATGAAAATCTAAAATCGAATGCCAAGGACAAAGTGCAGTCTTTAAAAAAAACCGTATTTCTGGATCGGGACGGCACCATTAATGAGGAAGTGTCTTATCTACATAAGGTAGAGGATTTTCGTTTTCTCCCCCATGTTTTAGAGGGCCTATCTATCCTGTCAAAAGCCGGCTTTCAGCTGGTGGTGGTGACGAATCAGGCCGGAATCGGGCGTGGCTATTACAGAGAAAAGGATGCGGAAGCCCTGCATCTTTTTTTAAGAGAAGAGCTTAAAAAGAGAGACATTTTCCTGAAGGGCATCTATTACTGTCCCCACCATCCGCAGGGGATAGGAGCGTACCAAAGAGAATGCGAGTGCCGAAAGCCCAATCCCGGAATGCTCTATCAGGCAGAGTGGGATTTATTGCAGGGAAATAATGAAGCAGAGTCACCCATTCAAAGCCTCTACCGCTTAAGCCGGGAAGAACGGGAAGCGTTGGAGCAGGAGCACAGACAAGCAGAGCGAAAAGCTTGGCTTTCCCACTCCTATATGATTGGGGACAAAATCTTAGACTGTGAAGCCGGAGTAAACTTCGGCGTACAGCCCATTCTTCTGGCTACCGGATACGGGGAAGAGGAGAAAAGGAAACTGGAAGAGGAAAGGAAGCCTTGCCCTCCATACTTTGAAAATTTAGAAGAAGCTGCAAGATGGATTGTGGAGAGGGAGCTGGAATAAATCCTGCTTTCCTCATTTTAGTTAAATGATAATGTACACCATTAACCGTAAGCTTTAGTTTTTCTACCATTTATTTAGCGCTAATGTGAGGATTTTCAGAAATTAATTTAATTATTTCTTCCTGTTTCATGGTAGTTTTCATGGTAGTTTTCGTGGTAGTTTTTCATCATTACTACCATTAAACTATTTAAAAAGTTCAAATTCTTCGGTTGGATTTGGAGGTCATGAATCTATGCCAAGTCTGATTTATCTTCCTGCCTTTAATCGAATATTTTTATCTTTTTTTGCTCTTTCACTTGTTTGAAAGCTTTTATGGTTACTCCACCGCAGCATTGACATATACACGCGAAAAAGGTATATTTTAATTTATGATTACAACATGTAAGGACAAAGAAACTGAAAAGATATATCATCAAGTTTTTTCCAAAAAGCTACCAATAGATATTCAGCATATAGCCTTACGAAAACTAATCATGCTTAACAATGCGAAGACTTTGGAAGATCTTCGCATTCCACCATCTAATCATCTGGAGAAATTATCCGGTGATAGGGCAGGGCAATATAGTATTCGCAAACAAACAATTTCGGCTGTGCTTTAGCTTTCATCTTGCAGAAGCTAGAAACGTTGAGATTGTGGATTACCACTAAAAAGGAGAAGTTATGGAATTAAATTATATTGAGCCACCAAGCATTGGCGAAATCCTTCGAGAAGAATTTATGGAGCCGATGGAACTAAGCGCATATGGCATTGCACAAGCAATTCATGTTCCTGTTTCCAGAATCCAAGACATCCTGCATAATAGACGAAAAATCACGATTGATACCTCTCTCCGACTCGCGAAGTTATTCGGTGTTTCGGATGAATACTTCATCAATATGCAGAACGACATCGATATTCGAATGCAAAAAAGAAAGCTTGATCTCGAACTACAGCAAATTAAAACAATACAATATGCATAATGGTATTATAAAAGAGAATTGTAGTAAGAATGGAGCAGGCTCAGATTACACCTCTTTCAGCCCTATATTGCATACAACATAGTTTTTATATTTACAGCTTCTTTTAGGCCAAGGGAGTATCGCAAGCCTGCGATACTCCCTTGTTCTTTCCATCCGTTACCTTTATAATAGAAAAAACATTTTATAAAAATGTGCATTTACACAAAAATATAAAATAGGAGAAACCCATGGAAGTGCAAAGACCAAGATATTTAAAGCGTTTAATCGATAAAAAGGATAATGGAAGGGTAAAAATCATCACCGGTATTCGACGATGCGGAAAGTCTTACCTGTTATTCACTCTGTATAAAAAATATTTGCTTAGCCTTGGTATCAAAGAGGAGCAAATCATTACCATAGCTTTGGATGAGCTTCACAACATGCAGTATAGAAATCCTCTTACACTGGATGCTTACCTTCGGGAGCGCATGCAGCCGGAACAAAACTACTACATCTTTATTGACGAGATTCAATTTGTGGAAGAAGTAGAGAATCCTTATATCAAAAACAGTGAAAATAAAATTGGCTTTGTAGACCTTGTTTTAGGCCTGATGAAACTTCCCAATGCGGATATTTACATTACCGGCAGCAATTCAAAGATGCTGTCCTCTGATGTTCTGACTCAGTTTCGGGACAGAGGGGATGAAATTCGAGTATATCCCTTTTCTTTTGCAGAGTTTTCCTCCTGCTATGAGGGAAATCCCAGACTGGCTTTCGAAGAATATTGTCTATATGGCGGGATGCCTACCGTCCTTAGCAGGAAAACGCCGGAAGAAAAAAGCGAATATCTGAAAAATCTCTTTCAGAATACCTATATTAAAGACGTGATGGAGAGGAACCGTATTGGTAAAGAAGCCTTTATCCTGGAAGATTTACTGGATATTGTTTCCTCTTCCATTGGCTCCCTTACCAATCCAAGAAAGCTGGAAAATACCTTTCAATCAGAAAAAAATATCAAAATCTCTCAGCTAACCATTAGCACTTATCTGGATTATTTTATTGATGCCTTTTTGATGGAAAAAGCCAGAAGATTTGATGTGAAAGGGAAAAAATACATTTCTTCACCCTACAAATATTATTTTTCCGACATCGGTCTCAGAAATGCCAGACTGAATTTTAGACAAAACGAAATGACGCACATTATGGAAAATGTCATTTACAACGAACTCCGTATGCGCGGACTAAATGTGGATGTGGGCGTAGTAGAGCAAAATTATAAAAATGAAGAGGGCAAAAGAGCACGGAAAAATCTGGAAATTGATTTTATAGTGAATCGAGGAAGTAATAAATATTATATTCAGTCAGCCTTACATGTAGACAGTCCGGAGAAAAGAGCACAGGAAACAGCCTCCTTAAAGCAGTCCGGAGATTTCTTTAGAAAAATAGTCGTTGTAAAAGACTATATCCTCCCAAAGCATGATGAAGACGGTATTCTTTACCTTGGCGTAGAGCAGTTTTTACTGGATGAGGGTGCTATAGATTTATAGAAGGAGAACTTATGCCAACTGAAAGTATAACAAAGAATTTTATAGTATCAGGGGAAGAGCAGGTCGAAAAATTTGCTAATGCTATAGAAGAATCATACCAAGAGTCTTTGACAAGAAAAAAGGACTCATCTTTACGTATTACACATCTTCGAGATGCAGCCGAAGTGAAGGAATTTTTGGAAAAAAGAGGCTATAAAAAATCAAAGTAATAAAGAGATTTTAGATAGTATAGGCCTGAAAGAGAGATAATCTAATCCCGCCAAAGCTTACTGAAAGCCTATGAAGTGAAGGACTGTATAAACAATGAGTGGAAGCGACAGATGTAGTATAGGCATGAAAGAGGGGCAATCTGAGCCCGTCAGTACTTACTGAAAGCGAGCTAAAGCGAAGCTTGAAGTTAGTACTGCTACGAAGGCGAAGTTAGCGGGAGCGTGCCCGATTTCATGTCTATACTGCATTGGAGCGAACGCCTTCGATGGATACAGTCCTTCATTACGAAGGCGAGGTTAGCGAGAGCGTGCCCGATTCCATGCCTATACTGCATCCGAGCGTCCCTCATCAATGAATACAGTCCCCCTTATGCGGCAAAAAAATACCTCTCCAGCATCAAACACAAAGCATGATAAATCGGCAGATGCAGCTCCTGAATCTGATACGTTTCATTGGACGGCGCAATCAAAGAAAGGTCCGCAATCGCTCTGCCCTTTCCCCCGTCCTTTCCTGTCAGTAAAATGCTGGGGATGCCCATAGCCTTGGCAAGCTTTAGCGCATAAGAAACATTTTTGGCATTTCCGGAGGTGCTGATACAAAAGAGCAGATCCTCCGGCTTACCGTAGCCAAGGAGACACTGGGCATAAAACAGCGTTTCGTCCTGGTCGTTGCTAAAGGCAGTGTGCAGGGCGGTTTGACTGCTGAAGGAAATGGCAGGTAGTCCCTGCTCCAAATGCTTTTCAAAGTAAGAGGCCTCCTCTTCTCCGAAGAGCTTTTTTACGTTGGACAGAAGTTCAGGCGCCAAAGGGCGCTTACTGCAAAAGGCCTTCATCAGCTCGCCTACGATATGATCCGTATCTGCGGAGCTGCCCCCGTTACCGCATAACAGAAGCTTGCCTCCCTTATCGTAGCTATCCCGCATCATGGTAAAAGCATGCCAGATATTCTCTTCGATTCCGGAAAGTACCGGGTAACGCTGTATCAGGAGAGTCAATTCCTCCCTCGCCTGTTCTTCTTTTTTGTTCTTTATTTCTATAGCCATTGCTTCATCCTCCTTTATGCTTTGGAATTTCTCAAATTCCAATCCTCATTGTAGCGTATTTTTCATTTCCAGTCTTTTCTTCTTTCTGATTTTTTGCCTATTTTTTGGAAAAATAAGAAAAAGGAGCAAAAGTGAAAAAGAAGTTCTTGCAATCTTGTATACAAAGTAATAGAATCACCTGTAAGGATAACCTTACAAAAAGAATAAAGCTTCTCAAATAATACAAGTAAAATACTAAACTTGATAAATAATACTGATTTTTACATTCGAGGAGTAGTAATGGAGAAGCAATAGTTAGAAAGTAGCAATTAAAAAGTAGCAATTAAAAAGTAGCAATCAAGAAATAACAATCAAGAAACAGTAAAACGAAAAGGAAAGGAAAAACAACAATGAACAAGAAAGTCTCCTACGGAAAGCTCATATTCCAACGACTCCTAGGCTTGGTTCTGGTGACCGCCCTCTCCGCAGGTTGTGGAGCAGCCATGGAAAGCCAATCCGGAAGTCCATCCGAAAACCAATCCGCCGGTCAATCTGCCGATAAAGCGGAAGCAAAGTCTCCTGACGCAAAGTCCCCGGACGCAAAGTCTCCTGATGCAAACTCGACAGACGAAAAATCCAAAGACGCAAGCTCCACCGGCGCAAAGGATAAGCTCAAGCTCTGCGTCACCACCAGCTTCTTAGAGGATATGGCGGAGGTGCTGGGAGGAGACAGCGTAGAAATCAGCTGCATTATCCCAAGAGGAGAGGATCCCCACACCTATGAGGCGAAGCCCGAGGTCTTAAAGAAGATGCAGGGCGCCGAAGTTCTTTTCTACCACGGCTTACATTTTGAGGGGAAAATGCAGGATGCCCTGAAGGCACAGGGGGGCGTCATGGTTTCCAAGGACTTCCCGGAGGATAAGGTCATTCAGGCCTTCCAAGGAGAAGATGTGCCGGATCCCCATTTTTGGTTTGACCAAGACCTGTATGCACAGGCAGTCTCCACCATGGCGGCAACTTTGGAAGAAAAGCTTCCTGAGGAAAAATCTATTATCGAAGAAAGAAAAGAAGCCTATCAAAAGGAACTGGAAGAGTTGAAAGCATACACCAAGAAAAGACTTGAGGAAATTCCCAAGGAAAGTCGAGTGTTGCTTACTCCCCACGATGCCTTCCAGTATTTTTCCAGAGCCTACGGTATAGAAGTGAAAGCGCCCCAGGGGGTAAGCACGGACGGCGAAGTGTCCGCTTATGACATGGCGGAAACCGCGCAATTTATCGTAGACCATAAGATTAAAGCCATTTTCACGGAATCCACCACCGACCCCCAGCGCATGAAGAAGCTCCAGGAATCCTGCAAGGAAAAGGGCTTTTCCGTAGAGGTGGTGGAAGGAGACAAGGAAGGAGAGGGCGGGCTCTTTAGCGACTCCTTGGGACTCCGAGGAGAGGCGGGAGACACGTACCTCACCATGGTACGCTACAACGTAGACCTGATTGTAGACCACCTGAAATAGAAGGAGAAGAGGATGGATGCAGAGAACTTTTCCTTGCCGCAATTCTCCCACGCACAAGCCGGCAGTCAAGCCATGCTTACGAACGCGTCTGTGATGCCCTCCGCCATTTCCTGTCAGGGGCTTTCCGTCTCCTACGGGGAAAAGGAAGTGCTGTCCCGACTTTCCGTAGAGATTCCGGAAGGAAGCATGACCGCCATTATCGGGCCCAACGGCGCCGGAAAAAGCACTTGGATGAAGGCGGTGCTTGGGCTTCTTCCGAAAAATGCCGGAACCGTCCGCATTTTCGGAGAAGAAGGGAAAAAAGCGAAAAATTACCTTTCCTATATTCCTCAAAGCACTAAGGTAAATTGGGACTTTCCCATCACTGTGGAAGAGGTGGTAGAGATGGCGTCCTACAAAAAACGAGGCTGGTTTCTTCCTATTAGAAACGAGGATCGGGAGAAAAGAGACAAGGCACTGGAGGAAATGGGCTTAACAGCGCTACGAAAACGGCAGATTAGCCAACTTTCCGGAGGGCAGAAGCAGAAGGTTTTCCTGGCGAGAGCTCTGGCGGAAGAAGCCAAACTCTTCCTATTAGATGAGCCCTTCGCCGCCATTGACCAAAAAAGCGAACGAAGCATCACGGAAAAGCTGAAGGAATTCAAGAAAATGGGAAAGACCATCCTCTGCATCCACCACGACCTGAGCCGTTTGCAGGAGAACTTTGATTATATCCTGTGGATCAAGGCGGGAAGCTACGGCTTCGGAAGAGCTGAAGAGGTATTGAGCCCTGAAAACGTAGAAGCCATTTTTTCATACTAAACCATGTTTGCATAAGAAAATTGCTATTTCTCCATAAGAGGCTTGCTCTATAAATGAGATTTCATGATACAGCAAGCTTCTCCATAGAAAGCGAAAGCCTATGTTCTTTTTATCCTATGATTTCTTTGTGATTGCCCTCCCCCTGGGGGTGCTGGCCCTCAGCGCTGCCCTCATCGGAGGAATTCTTCTCTATAAAAAGCAAAGCCTGCTGGGAGATGCTCTGGGACACGGCACCTATCCCGGAGTGATTCTGGCCTATATGCTCTTTGCCACCAAGTCCCCTAAGATTCTTGCCCTGGGCGCTGCATTTACAGCCTTTTGTACTCTCCGTATTATCCAAAGCCTCACGAAGAAAGAGCAGGGAATGCGGGGAGAAAGCGCTCTGGCGCTAAGCCTAAGCGGAATGTTCGGACTGGGAATGGTTTTAAAAACTGTAATCACGGGAAATCCCCACTTTGCCAAAGCCTCCCAATCCGGCCTGAAAAGCTTTCTCTTCGGCTCCGCAGCCTTCCTGCAAAAGGAAGACTTTGTTCTGATTCTCTTCTGGAGCTTGTTTAGCCTAAGTCTTTTCTTCTTATTTAGAAGGGCATTTTGTCTGTATTGCTTTGATCCGGAATATGGAGAATTTCTGGGGGTGGAGGAGAGGAAAATGCATATCCTGCTCCGGTTTCTTCTGATTCCCCTCCTTGCCCTGGGTATCAAGATGCTGGGGGTGCTTCTGATGGCATCCTTTTTGGTTCTGCCAATGCTTTTTGCCAGAGAGCTGTCCGGAAGGCGAAAGGTCATTTTCCTGCTGGCGGGACTGCTATCCCTATTCTATTCCCTATTGGGAACAGGCCTAAGCCTAAGCCAAAAAGGCTTTTCCACCGGAGCCGGCATCATCGTACTGATGGGAGGAAGCCTTATGCTACTGCTTATCCTGAAAGAGCTTCGTGCCGGCATCCAAAGCTTAGGTCACAAAACATTGTCATGAAACTACTGAAAAGTTTCTTCCTAAAACCACTGAAAAGTTTCTTCCTAAAACCACTGAAAAGTTTTTTCCTAATAAGAAAGGAGTGCCATGCCGGAAATCTGTTTGGTCTTTCTTCTCTGCGCGATAGCTACAGGCATGCTCAGCCCCTATGTCTACTATCGAAATTGCAGTATGTCCATAGATGCCCTGTCCCACACCTCTCTATTGGGCATCGTCCTAAGCTTTAGCCTCATCAAAGACCTGTCCTCCCCCCTTCTGATTCTGGGCACAGGGGTCTTCGCCCTCTTCACCTTTTATTGCATAGAACTGCTACAGGAAAAGCTTCGTTGGAAAAGAGAGGAGAGTCTGGGCTTCCTCTTCCCCCTCTTCTTTGCTCTGGGCATACTCCTATTAAGCCTATATTACCGAAATGTCCATTTGGACACGGATATGGTGCTGATGGGAAATCCCTTCCTGATACCCTTTCAAAGAACTCTGGGGATGCCTGTCGCTTTTTGGAAAATGCTGTTCTGCCTGGTCTTAAACACCGCCTTTCTGCTGATTAGCTACCGTCCCATGAAGAAGCTGCTTCTTGAAGGAGAGGAGGCGGGGCAAATGTCAAAAAGTCAAAGACGTCTTCATTATGCCCTGCTCTTTTGCATCGTCATCACAAGCATATCCTCCTTTGATACGGTGGGAGGAATCCTGACCATTTCTCTCTTTGTAGCTCCCATTGCCGTGGCAAGACTATACAGCAGGAATCTGCGGGAATGTATTCTCTATAGCATATCCTTTGCTCTGCTACACGCTATAGTGGCGTTAATACTATCCTTCCGCTTCAACATCTCTCTATCCGGATGTTGCGCCTTTGTCGGTATGCTGGACGGGTTGATACAAAATGAATGGAAGAAGGCGCATCGAAAAGGAGCTACCATTCCTATAAAAGCCGGGTGATTTTAGATAGAAGAAGCTTACCATAGTCTATTTTCACAAAGCAAAAAACTTGCAATTTAAGAATATTGCTTAAATAAGTGGCGTGAAAATATTAAAATGGGGAATAATGACGGAAACGCTTGCGTTTTATTTAGAAAGGGTTTATATTCCCTGTAATGGAGAAGAAAAAAATTGAATAATTGCGACAATGCAACACAGAAAAAGAAAGGAAGAGGTCTGTAGTAAGAGTCTATACAGGAGGCCAGATGACACAGAACCGGGAGGACTACATCAAGGCGATTTTTAAGATTGCTGAACGCGAAGGAGAGGCCAGTAATCAGAGAATTGCGGATAGTTTGGGAGTTTCCAGGGCATCAGCATCAGAGATGGTGAAGAAACTGATTCAAGAAGGTTTTGTAGTAGCAGAGGGGAGACAGCTATCCTTGAGCGCAGAGGGAGAGCGGATCGCCAAACGCATTTTAAGCAGACACCGTTTGTGGGAAAGCTTTTTGATGACCAAGCTTCAATATGAAGAAGCGGAAGTCCACGAACAGGCGGAGCAGCTGGAGCACATCAGCGATGAGAAGCTGATAGAACGTTTGAACGCATATTTACATTTTCCAAAGACCTGTCCCCACGGGGCAATCATCTATGAAAATGAAGACAAGGCGTAAGAACTCTTTTTTGTGCGCGTAAATATAGGGAGAAAGGACTTCTTCCGAATATTTTGCGCGAAAATACAGCTGAGAAGAAAAAGAAACAAGAAAAAACTAAAAAAATATTAAGAAATATTGCACAGAAAATCGAAGGAACGAGAAAATATTTAAAGCATTTTGAATAGGCGAAAAATGGGATAAAACGGGAAAAACCCTTTTCATGACATTTAAAGGGCCTTTCGCGCAAAGTCTATTGAAATAAAAACTGCTTTTGCTAGAATACGGGATACAGAGAAGGAACGCCCGCAACATCGAGCCTGAACTGTACTGAGTAAGAATAAGGAAAGAAGATTCTAAGAAAGTGGAAAAGCAATCTTAAAGGAAACTTCCGGAAAGTCTAAGAAAGTCTGAGAACTTTTCGAAAGTCTGAAAGAAAGCTTTCGGTTTTTTTCAAAGAATCGCAAACCCAACAGTACGAAAAAGGTGGTCGATGGCATGAAGAATTATCGTAGAAATAATTATATAGGGAAGATGAAGAAGGGATTTAAGCAGAAGTTATCCTTACTGATGATTGCTTGTCTTTTGTTCACCGGCTATCGTGGACTTACCATTTCCGGACGAGCAGATTCCTCTCATACCGAACAGAATAACGAAATTGAAGTAAGCGGAAGCCAAGTAAAGGTACAGCTCCTTGGAGCGGATCTTCGGAGAGCGGCTACAGAAGCTATCCTGAAGGGCGAGAAAGTGGGAAAGAGTAATCTAGCTTCCTACAGCAAGGATCAGGAACTGGCGACAGAGTTTGAAGAGTACTTTGACGGAGAGAAAGAGATTTACAACATTCCTCTGAACAGTATCGCCGAGAATCTGGAAGAGAGCCTGAACACTGAAGAAGCCGGCTTACAGATTTATGTAGAAAGAGATGCGAAGGACTTAGACAGACTGGTTCGTAAGGAAAGTAAAGAAAGCTTACTGCTCTACAGCAAAGAGAGTGCAGTGGCAGGACTTCTTCCTAAGAAAGAAGAAGCAACAACGGTTTCCTTAACAGAAGAAGAGAAAGCATCTGACAGTAATCTTGAAAGAAACACAGAGTTAACCGGAAGTGAGCTCATCACCTTTGTGTATGAGAACAAGTCTACAGAAAGAATGACCTTCCAGCTCTCTGTTGATGGTAATAAATATCCGAAAGTAACCGTAGCTTCCAAGACAAGCCTGTTCAAGCAGTTCTTGGGCGATGCCAAGAAAGCGCAGGCAGAAGCTAAGAATGCCAAGGCTACAGAAGCTAAGGCTGAAAGCACAGAAGCACAGACTGTAGAAGCTTCCAAAGCAGAAGAGAGTTCTACCGAAGCTAAGCAGGAAGTGGCAGAAAGCAAAGCAACAGCAGAAACTAAAGCTACAGAAGAAAGCAAGGCTTCCGAGGAAGCGCGTAAGGATGATTCAGAAGTAGCAATCGTAAGTACCGCTGCAGAAGCAGTAGCGGAATCCACTAAAGCTAAGGCTGAGGTGAAGACAGAAGCTTCCGAGGAAGCAACAGAAGCTAGAGTAGAAGCTACTGAAGCGGAAGTTAAAGAAGCTGCAGCTAAAGCCGAGACAGCTCAGGCTGAAAAGGCAACAGAAGCACAGAAAGCAGTTGTAGAAGACAGTAGTCTTCTGAAAGATATCACAGAGCACAGTGAAGAAATCCTTTCTGAATTACAATCTATTCGTTTTACCCAGTACAGCTTGAACGAACTTGGCAGAAAGAGCCAGAACGTAGAAATCGAAGGATTCGGTAACGTACAGGTATTCTACGACGAAGCGGCATTTGACGGCGACGTAGTATTAGAAGCAAAGCGTCTCTTCAAGCCGGAAGAAGAAGCAGAAGGTGAAAAGCTTTCCGAAGAGCAGGTTAAAGTTCTGAAAGAGCATTCCATCTACGACGATGCAGCTAGCTTGGATATCCGCTTTGTGGATAAGAAAGACAGCGCTGTAGAAGTAGAGCCAAAGTCTCCGGTATCGGTTAGAATCAGTATTGATAAGAAGGCTTTACCAGCAGATGTGTCTTCTGATGAAATCTCCATTCATCATTTGGTGGAAAATGATGAAACAAAAGCCATTGAAAAAGTTGAAGTAGTGGTTCAGTCCTTAAAGGCTAAAAATGAAGAGGCTACAGAACTTAATGAAACTACAGAACCTTTGGTAAAAGAAGAAAATAAAGAAGAAACAATCACTAAAGAGTTTGTTGTGGATTCTTTCTCTCTATATCAGATTAACTGGAATGACAGCGCTGTACAGTATTGCCCACCAATTATATTCCATTATGTGGATAAGAACTTTAATGAAATTGGGCCAACGGTTAGGACAGTAAAAACGTATAAAACAGGGCTGGAAAAGTATATTAAAAAAGAGGGATCAGATCCAAAAACTTGGCAGTTGGAAGTGCCTGGTGATGCTCAAGGTGATATTAATATCTTTGATAAAAGCAATAAATCAGGAGAGGCGTATAAAACATTCAACGGATATGATTTTCTGGCTGCTTATCCATATAGACCAGGCTTAGATAATCTTGATAAAATAGTTAATGGGCACACTAACGATTATTTCGATATTAATTATAAATATAATCAAGACGCTAATACA
>NZ_CAUTEG010000067.1:0-13390 GCF_963537195.1 Oribacterium sinus
CGACGGGCTCAGACTACCCCTCATTTAGACCTATATTGCCGAAAATCTATTTATTATTTTGATTTTTTACAACCCTATTTAAAGGCTTACGGGGATAATTTTTTGACCTCTACCGTTCTCGGTAAATATCATTTTCTTCATCATACATCATAGCCTGATTTCTGCCATGATACTTTGCGTCATACAGAGCCCGGTCTGCCCGTTTTACCACCTCTTCCGCGTCCTCATCACTTTCATGAAAGCCGGAATAGCCTATGGAAACGGTCATATTCAGCTCTTCCTCTCCATGCTTAATCGGGTGGCTTGCCACCGCTTCACAAATTTTGTTGCAAACCTTTTCCGCATAAAGATCATTTAAATCATACAGTACACAAAGGAACTCATCTCCTCCCCATCGAATCACATCGTCGGAGGAACGCACCGTCTCCTGAATCACCTTCACCAAATGCTGTAAACATTGGTCTCCAAAGCTGTGGCCGTAGCGGTCATTATAGCTCTTGAAATAATCCACATCCATCATCAAAATCTTGGCATTGACTCCTATGGTTTTATAACGGTTATAACTATGCTCCAAGATACGCTTTCCGGCCTTTCGGCTTTTTGCCCCGGTAAGCTCATCCATGGCATTTTCCTCTGAAAGCTCCTGAATTCTGGAAACATACTTCCGTCTGGAACGGTAAAACAGCACCAGATTCAAAGACACAATCACAAAGGTGAAAATACCGCCTAAAAAGAACAGAATTCGATAGTTAATCTTCTGTATGGTTTTATCCATGAAATGGACATCCTTCTTAATATCCTCCACATCCAAATCCATGGAAATAACCCAGTCATAGGGCTTATAAAGCTTAGAGTAGATGATTTTTTCATCCACCTCTTCTCCCGCCTCATTACGGAAAACGATCTTGGTAAAAACCTGTCCATCCCGTAGAATTCCATCTAATTCTTCCTTATTATGAAAAATTCCGGAAAGCTTCTCGTTGGTGGAAAGGTATTTCCCCTCCATGCTCTTGTCTCTGGGGTGCATCAGGGTGACTGCATAATTGTCTCCCCCTTCATAGTTCAAGACCTTTTTCACCCAGATATAACTGTTTTCCCCATAATAATGCTGGTCAATACTTTGTCGGAAAAGCTTTTCCGCCTGCTCTTTCGGCAAAGCATCATGCAGATCATCCAGGTCCTGCACCAAATTATCTACAGTTTGCTGGATATATGCCTTTTTCTGATCCAAGGTGATTCCCACCATGGATCTCCGGTAAGAGGTCCGGATATAGACCAAAAGCAAAAACAAAAACAGAATAGCCTGTGTAGAAGCTATCACAATTAAAAACGCAACTGAGCCTATTCCCTTTTCTTCTTCTTTTTTATTCATCTTCTTCCTTTAGTTTTTCTCTGTAGAAAGGGCAGAATAAGCTCCTGTACTTTCCCTGATTTTTCGGACAATATCCTTTCCCCGGCACTTCCCTGTGCAGGGCTTTTACTTACTGAATATGGCGAATCCAACCCTCCGGGGCTTCCATTTCTCCATCCTGTATCGCAATAAGGGTTCTATATAACTCATCCATAATCTTTCCGGGCTTCTCCATACCGCTGGGGAAGCAAATTTCTTCCTCATGATTCTGAATTTTACCTACCGGAGAAATCACTGCTGCAGTACCGCAAAGTCCGCACTCCTTAAAGCCTTTCAGCTCCTCCAAACGGACAGCTCTCTCCTCCACCGGAATGTGAAGAATATGCTCTGCCACATAAATCAAGGATTTTCTGGTAATGGAAGGCAGAATAGAATCGGACTTCGGTACCACCAAACGATCCTTTTCATCTACGAAAAGCACATTGGCACCACCGGTTTCTTCCACAAACTCCCGCTTTCCCGCATCCAGATAGAGATTTTCCGTAAATCCCTTTTCCACAGCAATTTCATGGGAATGTAAACTCATAGCATAGTTTAATCCTGCCTTAATTGCTCCGGTTCCATGGGGAGCCGCCCGGTCAAAATCGGAAATCATCAGGGCGATGGGTACCGCTCCTCCCTTAAAATAAGGGCCAACCGGGGTGGTAAAAATACGGAAAGTATATTCATCCGCAGGCTTTACCCCGATAACGATGCCGGAGGCAAATTCATAGGGACGGATATACAGAGTCGCTCCGGATCCAAAGGGAGGAACCCAGTCCGCATTGGCTTTTACGGTTTCATCCAAAGCCTCTAGGAAACGCTCCTTCGGAAATCCCGGCATTTCCAGAAACTCAGCGGAATGAAACATTCTTTCTGCATTCATATCCGGACGGAAGCAGACGATGGAGCCATCCTTCCAGCGATAGGCCTTTAAGCCTTCAAACACCTGCTGGCAGTACTGCAGAATTCCAGCGGACTCATTGAGCACCACGTTACTGTCTTCGCTAAGGCAGCCTGCATCCCAAGCTCCCTCCTTCCAATAGGAAATGTAACGCTTATCGGTTTTATGATATGCGAATCCAATGTTTGCGTAATCCAAGTTCTTTGCCATCTTCTTACTCCTCCTATTATTCTCGTCTACTTTTCTTACTATTATTAATATTATTTCAAAATGAATGGAAAAATCGGTCTAGTCTTCATCCAGCTTTAGTACGGACATGAAGGCGCTTTGGGGAATTTCCACGTTACCGAACTGTCGCATACGCTTCTTTCCTTCCTTTTGCTTCTCCAAAAGCTTCTTCTTTCGGGAAATATCGCCGCCGTAGCACTTGGCCAAAACGTCCTTACGAAGGGCTTTCACGGTTTCTCTTGCCACCACATGCCCTCCGATTGCCGCCTGAATGGGAATTTCAAAAAGCTGTCTGGGAATTTCATTCTTCAGCTTTTCGCACATTTTCTTACCTCTCTCATAGGCGGAGCCTGCGTGGACAATGAAGGAAAGGGCATCAATCTGCTGCTTGTTCACCAAAATATCCAGCTTCACCATCTTCCCTTCCTGATAGCCCTTTAATTCATAGTCGAAGCTTGCATAGCCCCGGCTTCTGGACTTTAAGGCGTCAAAGAAGTCATAGATAATCTCGTTTAAGGGTAAATCGTACTTTAAAACCGCTCTCGTCTGGTCAATGTATTCCGTGCTCTTATAAATTCCTCTTCGCTCCTGACAAAGGGTCATGATGGCGCCCACAAATTCCGAGGTCACCATAATTTCCGCCTCCACAATGGGCTCTTCCATATGGGCAATCTCCGCAGGATCCGGCAGATTGGAAGGATTGGTCAGCTCCATCATGGAGCCGTCCGTCTTATACACATGGTAAATAACGGAGGGCGCCGTGGTTACCAGGTCCAAATCGTACTCTCTTTCCAATCTTTCCTGTACCACATCCAGATGCAGTAGGCCTAAAAATCCGCAGCGGAAGCCGAAGCCCAAAGCAGCAGAGGTTTCCGCCTCATAATTCAGCGCCGCATCATTTAACTGCAGCTTTTCCAACGCATCCCGAAGATCCGGATATTTCTGGCTGTCGGAGGGATAAATTCCGCAGTATACCATGGACTGCACCTTCTTATAACCGGGAAGGGCTTCCTTCGCAGGCTTATCCACAGTGGTGACCGTATCACCTACCCGGGCATCCCGGATATTTTTAATGGATGCGGTAATATAGCCTACCATACCGGGAGTCAATTCCTCTCCCGGAATAAACTGTCCCGGCGCAAAGGTTCCCACCTCTGTTACGGTAAATTCCGCACCGGTGGCCATAAAGCGGATATTGCTGCCCTTTTTCACGTTACCTTCCTTAATTCTGCAGAAAATGATAACCCCCTTATAGCTGTCATATAAGGAGTCAAAAACCAGTGCCTGCAAGGGATTCTCTATGGAGCCGCCGGGAGGGGGAAGACGCTTTACCACCGCTTCCAATACCTCTTTCACATTCAAACCGGTTTTTGCGGAAATCCGTGGAGCATCCAAGGCTTCAATACCGATAACGTCCTCGATTTCATGGGCTACCAAATCCGGATCCGCGGAGGGCAGGTCTACTTTATTGATGACAGGAATAATTTCCAGATTATGGTCTAAAGCCAGATAGGTATTGGCCAGAGTCTGGGCTTGAATTCCCTGTGTGGCATCCACCACCAAAATAGCGCCGTCACAGGCTGCCAATGCACGGCTTACCTCATAATTAAAGTCCACGTGTCCGGGGGTATCGATAAGATTGAAGATGTATTCTTCTCCATCCTCCGCCTTATACACAATACGAACGGTCTGGGATTTGATGGTGATTCCCCGTTCCCGCTCAATGTCCATATTGTCCAGAACCTGAGACTGCATCTCTCTTTCCGTCAAGGTGCCCGTCATTTCAATGATACGATCCGCCAAAGTGGATTTTCCGTGATCGATATGGGCGATAATACAAAAATTACGAATTCGCTCTTGCTTAATTTTTTCCATCCTGTCTCCTATAAAGAATGAATAGAGGGTTTCCTTTCCTAATCTAAGGCATATCCCCCATAAAACTCATCTTTCATGCAATAGAATCATTCGGAACTATACCATAAGAAGGAAGATTTTTCCACAAAATGCTATTTCTGTATTTCCCCCTGTATTTATACTATTTTTTATCTCAGGATTTCCTTTATTTTTCTGCATACACGCCTTGACAGTTCTACCGGTTTTCGCTATTATTGTTGCGTATGTTTTCAAACTGTCCGTGTCCAGATATTTGAAAACAAGAGAGAATACAAGAATACATTCTATTTTGTTCCCATAGGATTTTGTTTTCCGCGGCAGGAAAGTCTTATGGAAGAAAGGGTTTTAATCATGGCAAATATCAAATCTGCAAAAAAGAGAATTCAGGTAGCGGCACAGAGAAATGAAAGAAACAAGGCAATCCGTTCCGAAGTAAAGACTTACATGAAGAAGGTTTTCACTGCTGTAGAAGCCGGTGACAAGGCAACTGCCGAGACCATGCTGGTTAAGGCACAGAAGAAGATTGCAATGGCACGTAGCAAGGGTATCTACAAGGCTAACAACGCTTCTCGTAAGATTTCTCAGATTTACACAGCTGTAAACAAGATGCAGTAAACTGCACAAAAAGGCTCCCCTATTTTGGGGGAGTTTTTTTATTGCTTTTTTCCCGCTTTGGGACTAGGATAGGGAAAATATCTTTTTATTCTCAATATTTTCTTTACGGCTTCCATGCCGCTAACTTTTCTTTATCGCATTCTTTTTACATTCTTTTTGCATTCTTTTTACATTCATTTCATTTTACATTCTTTTTACATTCACAGCTTGTTCACTATCCATGATATTTTCCTTAACTTCCTCTATCCAAGGAGCACACTATGTTTCTTTCCCGTCCCCTATTCTTTTTGGCTCTCTTTGCCCTTTTGGGAGAATTGATTCTTACCTCTGAAATTCCTTTTTCCTACCGCTTTCTTCTCCTCTTTTTCCTACTTTTTCTCTCCCTTTTTCTCTTAGAGCAAAAGAAAAACCGGCTGTTATTTTGCTCCTTCCTTTGCCTGGTTCTGTTTATGCTAAACTTCTATTCCGTAAATCATCGCTATGGAGCGGAAAGGGAAAACATCGGCTATATCATTCCCTTACAGGCTGTCCTGAGAGGCAAAGTACTGTATATCGAGGAGCAGGAAAAGAAATGGAAGATCATTCTTGGCTCCTGTATCGCAGACACTACTTTAGAAAAAAAGAATTCTTCTTTAAAAAATGAAGAAAAATATCAAAAAAGAAATGACCTTCACTTTCAAAAGCTGATTCTATATCTCCCGAAAGAATCCGCCGGGGATGACTCTATGCCCCTTCTGCTCCCGGGACAGATTTGCTCCGTAAAAGGCCATTTTTTAGAACTTAACCCTGCCACCAACGAAGGAGAGTTTTCTCTTCCATCCTATTATAAGGGAGAGGGAATTTCCGGAGTATTTCAAGCCAAGACTATAGGGCATATCCTGGGAGAGCCCTCCCCCTTTGCCAAAGAGTTATTCACCCTGAAGCAAGACCTTGGAAACAGAATACATACACTTTTTCCGGAAGAGACGGCAGCCTTTTTAAAAAGTCTTTTCCTGGGAGAACGCTCAGGAATTGCTTTAACCGAAAAAAGCCTATATCAAAGTGCCGGTATATCCCACATTCTGGCCATATCCGGCTTACATCTTTCTCTTCTGGGAGAGTTTTTCTACCGGCTCCTTCGAAAAGCAAAACTCTCCTCCCTACTTTCTTCTCTTATCACTTCCTTCTTTCTGTTTTCCTATTTTCTTTTTACCGGTTCTTCCCACTCCGCCTTTCGGGCTCTTTTCATGCTTTTTCTCCGTTTTGCCGCCATACAGCTGGGAAAAGGAAAGGATCTGCTCTCCCAGCTTTCCTTCGCCTTACTGTTTTTGCTTTGGCTGAATCCGCTCTCCCTCTATTCCGTCGGAATGCAGTGCTCCTTCTTCACCCTCTTTGTTTTCTTCCTTTTAGAAGAACGTCCCGGAAAAACAGTTCGAAAAAAGAAGGAGAAAGTCCTTTCCAAGATTTGTAAAAAACATAAGCTTGCTCTCTCCAAGCACCCCTCAGTTCTTTTGAAATTTCCTTCTTTTCTTTCTAAGCTTATCCCCTGCTTTCTCTCTACTCTTCCCCATCGTTTGCAAGGCAGTTTCCTTTTTTATCTGGCTCTGCTCCCCCTTTTTTCTCTAACCCAGTTCTCCTTTCCGTTATATGCTCCCTTATTAAACCTACTTCTACTCCCCCTCCTTCCCTTTTTCTTTCTTCTTGGGGCAGTTTCTATTCTTCTTTCCTATCTGCCGGAGCAAGACTACCTACTCCTCCGTCTTCTTAGCACTTCCTCCCGATTTCTTGTAAATCGCCTGTTTCAATTATTTCACCTCTGCATGGAAAAAAGTCTTGCTCTCCCCTTTTCCCGGATTCCCCTTGGGAAGATGCAAGTGCTCTCGGTGATACTTTATTTTCTTGTTCTCTACCTTCTCTTTTTCTTTCCCAAAACAAAAACTTTCTTTTCCGAGAGAATGAGCTTCTTTTTCGGGCAAATGAACTGTTTTTCCGAGCATAAAAACTTCTTTTTCAAAGCTTTGAAAAGAAGGCTTTTCAACCCCTGTCTTTGCAGAATGCATCGTACTTTCTTGTCCCTTTTACTCTCCCTTGGCTTTTTGCTTTCCCTTCCGCTCTACCTGCCCAAGCCCCCTAAGGAACTGGAAATTGCCGCCCTGGATGTGGGCCAGGGTGACGGCTTTGTTCTTCGAAAAGGAAGACTGGTTTTTACCATCGACAACGGCTCCACCAGTAAGAACTTATTTCCGGAACAGATTTTCTTTCCCTATTGTAAGGCCAAAAGGATTCAGCACATCGATTACGCCCTCCTCACCCACTGTGACCGGGATCATATCAGCGGTATACAGGCTCTCTTGGAAAAGAATCCCTCCATAAGCTTATCCCATTTAATCCTTCCCGCCTCCTCTCTTCAGGACCATCGTTATGACTTGTTAAAGCGTTTGGCCTACAATCACGGAGCGGATATCTCTTATTGGCAGAAGGGAGATGAACTTGTTTTTTCCGAACAGGGAATCTGTCTTCCTACGAAAGTTAATGCTATGGCGGAAAATAGCACTATAGCAGAAAATAGCACTATAGCAGAAAATCACGCTACGACAAAAAAAGGATGGCCTGGTACTAAGGGGCATCAGCTTTATATCCGCTGCTTTTATCCCAATGATTCTTCCCACATCGAAGAAGCTAACGCCCACTCCATAGGCTTCCTTTTGACCTATGGACATTTTCGTATGCTTTTCACCGGAGACATGCCTAAGGAGGCTGAGGAAGCTTTATTGGAAAATTGCAGGGAAGCGGAAGTATCTCCCGTAGTCGATGTTTTAAAGCTTGCACATCACGGCTCCAAGACCTCCTCCTGCCCAAGTTTTCTGTCTGAAACCCAGGCAAAATTTGCCTTATTTTCCTATGGAAAGAAGAATCGCTACGGACATCCTCACAAAAACACTGTGGAAAACTGTCAGAAGTATCGTCTCTTTCCTTTAGAAACTGCAAAGCTGGGAGAAATTCTTATCAAAACAAATGGAGAGCAGTTTGAAATCACTGCTCCCCAAGCTTAAGTATTTTCCAATGCATCCGGACGCTTAATCACAGCGGCGCCAAGACCATTCTCTCCAATATGACAAGATATCAGTAAGGACAGAGGGGAAATCACAATTTCCTCCTCATAACGATTGGGGAAGGTCTCCGCAAGCTGTGCACGAAACTCTTCCGCCTGAGCCAGATTGTCCGTATAGGCTACGGCAATATAGGACTTTCTTGCCTCCGGATCTCCCAGTCGTTCCAGACTGTCCTTTAAACCTTCAATAATGGCTTCCCGTACCTGTCTTTCCGTCCTTACCTTCTTAAAGGAGTCCAGCTTCCCTCCCTTATTGATGGACAGAACCGGTTTAATCTGTAAAAGGCTGCCGATGGCTGCGGCTACCGGAGTTATTCTGCCTCCCCGCTTAAGATACTTCAGGGTACTTACACCGATATAAATGCCGTTATCTCCTGCAATGGAATTCAAAAGATGCTGTATAGCCTTCCCGGTGTATCCCTTCTCCGCCAATTCCTTGGCAAAAAGGCAGTGCATTCTCTGGGTAACCGAAACGCCTCTGCTATCCGAAACAAATACTCTGTCCAAATAGGGTTCTTCCTGTGAAAGCATCAGAGCCGTCTGGGTGGAACCGGAAAGCCCTGAGCTTAACGGAACATGAACGATTTCATCATTTTCCAAAAGCAGGGCATCCCAGGCCTTCATCAGGCTTTCCATAGAGGGCTGAGAAGTGGAAACTTCCTCCCCCTCTGCCAGCTTTTCAAAGAAAAGCTCCCGACTCATATTGATTCCTTCAAAGTACTCCTGTTCCCCCATTCGAAAGGGCATGGGAACTACAGTAATCCCGAATTTCTCACTTTCTTCCTTCCGTATTCCCGATCCGGAATCTGTACAGATTCCTATTTTCATGAATAACTCCTTCCAGGTACTCTAGCGTCCTTACCTCTAAGCTTCTCTATACTTCCGTCCTTGGCTATACTTCTGTCCTTGACTACACTTCCGGCCTTGACTACACTTCCGGCCTTGACTACACTTCCGGCCTTGGCTATACTTCCGTCCTTGGCTACACTTCCATCCTTGGCTATGTTGCCACTCTACGCTATACTTCTTTACTTCTCCAGCAGGCTCTTTCCTGTCATTTCCTTCGGCTTTGGAATACCCATCAAATCCAAAAGAGTTGGAGTTACATCCGCAAGGCATCCCCCTTCCTTCAGCTTTAACGACTTGTCCGCTGCCACAAGGATAAAGGGTACCGGATTGGTGGTATGGGCGGTATAGGGCTCTCCCGTCTTCTCGTCCACCATCATATCCGCATTTCCGTGATCGGCCAGAATGAAGAGATTACCTCCCACTTCCTGCACGGCCTCAACAACTTTTCCCACACACTCATCCACCACTTCAATAGCCTTGATGGCTGCAGGAAGAACACCGGTATGTCCTACCATATCCGGATTGGCAAAGTTTGCCACAATAGCATCATATTTTCCGGAACGAATCGCCTCTGTAAGCTTCTCCGTTACCGTGTAACAACTCATCTCCGGCTTTAAATCATAGGTTGCCACATCCTTGGGAGAGGGAACCAGAATACGATCTTCACCGCTAAAGGGCTCTTCCTTTCCTCCATTAAAGAAGAAGGTAACATGAGCATATTTCTCCGTTTCTGCAATACGAAGCTGAGTCTTTCCCAGGGACGACAGATACTCTCCGTAGGTATTGGAAATTTCTTCCTTATGAAAAGCCACTTCCTTATTGGGAATAGTGGGATCATAGTCGGTGAAGCAGACAAAATATACCTCTTTTCTGGCCCCACGGTTAAAGAAGCTAAAGTCATCATCACAAAAACAATGACAAATCTCTCTTGCTCTATCCGGACGGAAGTTAAAGAAGATACAAGCATCTCCGTCAGAAATAAGATGAGCCTCTCCGTTTTTCTCGATTACCGTAGGTAATACGAATTCATCAAAAACCTCCTTGGCGTAGGAAGCGCTGATAGCCTCCTCTACAGAAGCCGCCTTCTCTCCGATTCCCTTGGTCATCGCCAGATAAGCCTTCTCCACTCTGTCGTAGTTTTTGTCTCTATCCATGGCATAGTATCTTCCGGCAATGCTGGCTACTTCTCCCACACCGATTTCCTGCATTTTCTTTTCAATCTGCATAAGGAAATGCTTTCCGGAATCGGGAGGGGTATCTCTTCCATCCAAAAAGGCATGAAGATAAACCTTCTTAAGACCTGCACGCTTTGCCAGCTCCAAAAGTCCATAAATATGTTCAATATGGGAGTGTACTCCACCGTCGGATAACAGTCCCATGAAATGTAAGGCGGAATCCTTTCTCTTGCAATGCTCCACAGCACCCTTTAAGGCAGCATTTTCAAAAAAATCTCCATCCTGAATAGCCTTGGAAATACGGGTCAATTCCTGATAAACAATTCTGCCCGCGCCCATGTTCATGTGTCCTACCTCGGAATTTCCCATCTGTCCGTCGGGAAGACCTACAGCCAGTCCGGAAGCCTGTCCTTCCACATAGGGGTAGTCCTTTTTCAAATGATCCATCACCGGCGTATTCGCCAAAGCGATAGCATTTCCCTCTTTGCTCTTCCGATCTCCGTAGCCGTCCAGAATTAATAATACTGTACTTTTTTTCATCGCAACGCCTCTTTCTCTATATCTAATTTTCTCTATACAAAACGCTCTTTGCCATCTTCCTTTTTCTTTCATTTTGCTTGGAAAACAGCAGTCTTAGGGACTTATCCCTAAGCTTAGAGTCTAGCCTAAACTTTTCCTTCCGTCAATGAAAGCTTTCACGGATTCCGCCCTCCGGCAATGAAAAAAATATTAATTTTTCAAATTTCAGACAATTCATTTTTGTCCATATAAGATAGGAATATTTCGCACATAAAAAAATCCACAAGTCTCTTCCTCTTTTTATGGAAAAGACTGTGGATTTATAAAACAGATGCTTACTTTTACTGAATCGAATTTCTGTTCTTTTCTTTCAGCTGAAGTGCTTTTTAATAGTTGTCAGCCTTACGCTCGAAGTAAGCCTTAGGATGATTACAGCATGGGCAAGTCTCAGGTGCTTCCTCTCCCTCATAGATGAAACCGCAGTTTCTGCAGTGCCACAGGGTTGGCTGCTCAGCCTTAAAGGTAGTATCATCCAAGATTCCCTGTAAAAGCTGTAAGAAACGCTCTTCATGAGTCTTCTCAACCTGAGCAACAAGGCGGAACTTTGCAGCAAGCTCCTGGAAGCCTTCCTTTGCTGCTACTTCTGCAAAGGTCTTATACATATCGGTCCACTCATAATGCTCACCGGCAGCTGCCGCCTTCAAGTTCTCCTGAGTGTTTCCGATTCCGCCGCCAAGTCCTGCCAGCTCCTTAAACCACATCTTTCCGTGGTATTCCTCATTGGCCGCAGTCTCCTCTAAGATTGCTGCGATCTGCTGATAACCGTCCTTCTTTGCCTGAGAAGCAAAATAAGTATACTTGTTTCTTGCCTCAGACTCTCCAGCAAAGGCTGTCCATAAATTCTTCTCTGTTTCTGTTCCCTTATAATTTGCCATACTACTCTCCTTTCCCGACAAGCATACTCGCCTGTCTAAAAATCGAAACAGAGGAGAGCTCCTCCTCTGTTTCAAGACTCAACCTGTGCTATTACAAAAGCATTTTATAATAGCTATAAGAAAAAACAAGTTTTTCCTTTGTACAATCTACTGTCCTTTCACCAAATATCGAAAGGGCAAGCACTACAGTTTTACCGACTGTTGTGATTAGCTGAAGTATCTCTTCAACAGACCCTGGAATGCCTTACCGTGTCTAGCCTCGTCACGAGCCATCTCATGAACAGTATCGTGGATAGCATCCAAATCCTGAGCCTTAGCTCTCTTTGCAAGATCAACCTTACCTGCAGTAGCACCGTTCTCAGCCTTTACACGAGCGATAAGGTTCTCCTTTGTGGAAGGGGATACAACCTCTCCTAAGAGCTCTGCAAAACGAGATGCGTGATCTGCCTCTTCGAAAGCAGCCTGTCTGTAGTAATCACCAACCTCAGGGTATCCCTCTCTGTAAGCTGCTCTACTCATAGCAAGGTACATACCAACCTCACAGCACTCTCCCTCGAAGTTAGCTCTTAAATCCTTCTTGATATCCTCGGAAACATCCTTAGCTACTCCGATTACATGCTCTGCTGCCCATGTAAGCTCTCCGCTCTGCTCAACGAACTTGTCGCTGCTAGCCTTACATACAGGACACTTCTCAGGAGCAGTCTCTCCCTCATAAACATAACCACATACTGAACAAACCCAAGTCTTCATAACTTCTCTCCTTTTCCGCCTTTTTTAAGGCAAATGCTCAAACTCAACTTATTTTTGTGAATCCTTGAAGCCCTCCAAAGCTCCACATTCATCACATATTCCTCGGAACACCAAATCATGACCTGTAATGGCTCCCGGAATATACATTTCCGCCTCCGAATCCAGTGCTTCCGCAACCTTCATAGGAATGTCATAAACCTTCCCGCATCTCTCACATACAAAGTGATAATGGGGTTTTACGGTAGGATCGAAACGATCCGCTCCTGATACGAAGCTAAGTTTCCGAATTTCTCCTAAATCCGAAAGTAACTTTAAGTTCCGATATACCGTTGCCAAACTGATGCTGGGATCCTTTTGGCGTAGTTCTGCAAATATTACATCTGCAGTAGGATGGTCTTCATGCTCCCTAATCTGATCCAGTACCTCTGCACGCTGTCGTGAATAATTCATCGGCCGTCCTTTCTTTTATTGCTTTGTCTTTCAAAAGTTCCTGAGGCTTTCAAAAAACAAAATTGATAATTACTATCAACATGGCATACTATAATCTCTTTTTTTGTCCTTGTCAACGGATTTTGAAAATTTTTTTGTTTTTTAAAAAATACTGAAAGTTAGTTCCATCTAACTATTTTTCCTCTTTCTTCTCTTTCTTTACGAGGAAATGGCATTAGCTTTCACCAAGCCTTCGTTCCTCCGTTTTCACGATATATCGGTTCCGATGGGGATATTTCGATAGACCGGTTTCGATGGGGATATTTCGATAGATCGGTTCCGATGGGGATGTTTCGATAGATCGCTTTCAATATAAGATAGAACAAAAAAAGAAGTCACCATAGTTAAACTATGATAACTTCTTTCCATAGACATAATAATCCATTCTATTTTTAAGTGGGACTCCACCGGAAGAAAAGAATCAGCAGATAAACTTTGCCTCTTCTTTTTTCTTTCAAATCCGATGGTCTTAAAAATACTATAAAGCTTATCTAAGGAGAGAAAGAACTCCCTGTGGCTGCTGGTTAGCCTGAGAAAGCATAGACTGTGCAG
>NZ_CAUTEG010000068.1:0-12955 GCF_963537195.1 Oribacterium sinus
GAGAAGGAAAACTGCATATTCAGGGTTGGGCCTTCGGAAGAAATCCGGAGACTCCTGTGAAACTGTCCATTCAGGGAAGACAGGGAGAAAAAAGAGAATTTTCCTATGAGGAAGTGGAGCGGGAAACCGTAAATGAGGCCTATTTCCCGAAGTACGAGGAGGAAAACGGGAAGAAAATCAAAAGAAAGCTGGGCTTTTCTATAGACACACCCTATGAGCTCTCGAAGGGCGAAAGGGTGGAGCTTTTGCTCGAGGTGGATCATCAGCTTCGCCGCTTTGCCTTTGATGATAAAAAAATCGAGTCCTTTAACTCTCATGCCCACAAGAAGATGGAGAAGTTCCTGGCCCTTTTCCAATGGGAAACGGTGGAGGCGGTGAAGGACACCCTGAAAAAGGGCGGTCTCTCCGCTCTTTGGCATAAGAGTGTGCGAAAGCTAAAGAGTATTGAAGAGGATTACGACTATAACGAGTGGTACAAAAAAGAAAAGACCGGAGCGGAAGAGCTTTCGAGACAAAGAGCGGAAGTTTGGGAGAATCCCCTGCTTTTTTCCATTGTGATTCCGGTGTATCGTCCCAAGGAGGCTTTTTTACGAAGACTCTTAGACAGCATTTTATCCCAGACCTACCCCCATTTTGAAATTTGCCTTGCGGATGCTTCCGAGCTTTCCGAGGATTCCTTGGAAAATGGAGAAAAGTCCCCCATTGCGGTTTTAAAGGAGTATCAGGAGAAGGACAGCAGAGTGCGTTTTACTGCCCTTCCCAAGAATCTGGGCATTTCCGGAAATACCAATGCTGCCATTGCCATGGCCAAGGGAGATTTCATCATTTTCTCCGACCATGATGATGAGCTGACGGAAGATGCCTTATATACCATTGCGAAAACCATCAAGGAGCATCCCAAGGCGGAGCTTCTCTATAGTGATGAGGACAAGATTGACTTTGCTTCCGCTTACTACTTTGAGCCCCACTTTAAGCCGGACTACAGTCCGGAGCTTCTCCGAAGTGTAAATTATTTCTGCCATTTATTGATTGCCAAACGTTCTTTGCTGGAGGCGGTAGCAAAGGAGGGAGAAGAGGGAGAGAAGATTTACGAGCAAAAGGAATATGACGGTGCCCAGGATTATGACCTGATTTTACGTTTATGCGAAGAGGCGGAAAGAAGAGAAAAGGCGGCAGGCCTTAGCGAAGAGGAGAAGAAGGCGCAGGAAGAGGCAGTCTTCACTTCTTCCACCATTATCCATATCAGGAAGGTCCTCTACCATTGGCGCTCTCACCAGCTTTCCACGGCACAAAATCCGGAGGCAAAGCTCTATGCCTTTACTGCCGGAGAGCGGGCGGTTTTCGACCATGCAAAGCGCCTGGGGCTTCCCATTGAAAAGGTGGAGCGGGGGATCACCTATGGCTACTATCACTGCCACTATGCCTTGGAGAAAAAGGAAGGGGAGCTTCCTCTTATTTCCGTGATTATCCCCAGCAAAGACCATAGTGAGGATTTGGATCTGGCCATTCGTTCTCTCTTCGCCGGAAGCTATCCTTATCTGGAAGTGATTGTGGTGGAGAACAATTCCGTAGAGGAAAAGACATTTGCCTACTATGAAAAGATTCAGGAGGAATTCCCGGCACGATACGGAGATTTCCAAAAGAAGGCGGTACGGGTGGTGCGCTGGGAAAGAGAGTTTAACTACTCCGCCATCAATAACTTCGGGGTGAGCTTTGCCCACGGAGAATATCTCCTCTTTATGAACAATGATATTGAGTGCCTGAAGAAAGATTCTGTGGAGGAAATGCTCCAGTTTGTGCAGCAGGAGGAAGTTGGCATCTGCGGTGCAAGGCTTCTTTACCCGGATAAGATGATTCAGCATGCCGGCGTAGTCATGGGCTTTGGCGGGATTGCCGGAGCCACCTTTATCGGTACCCACGAAACGGAAAACAGCTACATGCATAGGGCAGCCTGCATTCAAAACTATTCAGCTGTAACTGCCGCCGTTTTAATGACCAAGAAATCCCTCTTTGATAAGGTGGGAGGTTTCCGAGAAGAGCTTGCGGTAGCCTTTAATGATGTGGATTTTTGTTTAAAGATTCGCGCCCTTGGAAAGCGGGTGGTGTATACCCCTTATGCTCTTTTTACCCACTATGAGTCCAAGTCCAGAGGCCTAGAGGACAATCCGGAGAAGGTAAAGCGTTTCAACGGAGAGATTGTCTGCCTGGCAAAGCATTGGCCGAAGATTTTGAGACAGGGAGATCCCTACTATAACCCGGCACTTACTCTAAGGAAGTCAAACTTTACGCTAAGAGACCTTTCCGTAGAGAAGGTGGGAGAGCCATTTCCTTTGGAGATACTGAAGGATATTGTATAAATGAGGTTACGATGCCTGAAGCATCTGTATACCGGCATTTCTTGCAATCTAAAGCACGAACCGATTAAGAAGGTATATGTAGAAATGGTGCGGCAGATTGTAGAAAGTGAGGCGAAAAATGATGAAGACGCTGAATGATTATTTGGCAATATCTTATCGTATGGAAATTGTAGAAGATAAGGATGAAGGCGGATTCGTAGTTTCCTTTCCGGATTTACCCGGTTGTATTAGCTGTGGCGAGACAGTAGAAAGTGCAGTAGCGAATGCGATGGATGCAAAAAAAGAATGGCTTGCAGCAGCATTGGAAGAAGTAAGATAAACCATAGATGAAAAGCTTGTTTTCTCTTACAAAGAAAATTGTCCATCCTTTCTAATAATTTTTTAAGTCATTCTCAAGAAATTGGGAATGACTTTTATTTTTTCTTAGATATAATGAGAGAAATAAATATACTCTAGCTGCACAAAAAAACAAGTAACGAATGATCTTCAATCTTTTTTGAGAAAGGACGGTATTTATGGACGAAGACAGGATTTTACACAAAAATTTGACTTTGATTTTTTGTTATGTTCTGGCAGTTCCGGTGGCATTTTCTTGGACACTTGCCACGCTTACAGGGAAAAATCTTCTTCCTCTTTTTCTTCTGGCCTTGTTTATTCCTTATCTTTTCTACCTTCGTAGGGTACAGGGGGCTTTCTATCCGCCGGAAGAACAGGAAGAAGCCGGAGGAAGAAATATTCGTAAGCAGGGAAAAGAGGGGCTTGTATTTATTGGCTTGATTTCCCTTTCAATGCTGATTGTGTTTCTAAGCTTAATCAATATGGATTTTGCGTTTTTTGGATTGATTTTAGTGAAAGTACTGAGCTTTATAGGGGGCGGTATCAGTCTTTATCGCTGCTCTCAACGCTATTTAGAGCGAAGCTCTATGACTAAGCCCCTTTTGGCCTTATTCTTCTTTGTGTTTTTGGCTCATAGCTATGAAATATTGCTTTGGATGTCCTTTAAGGCCAGTGTTTTGCTTTTGGAAATGGGATTCTAATTTGATTTATAAAAGAGATAGAGGAATATGAAAATAGTTGTACAATTCTGTAATCTAGATAACAGGATTGAACCTGTACTTATCTATTTTTCAAAAAAACATAAGTAAACTGGCAATTGATGAAGTGTATATATCAAGTAAAGCGCAATTAATGTACTAAATACTATTATCCAAAATGAAAATAATAGTTTTTTCTAAAAACATTTAATTATTCTAGGCTAATATAAATATTTAGTCAAGTAAAATGAGCCTATATTTTATAGAGAATAAAATAGTGCAAAAATTAAAAAATATTATTACTATAGAGAAAATTGAATGCATTCAAAGAACAAAGGCTAATTTGAAAAAAGGAGACAAGTATGAAAAAAACAATGTGCTTTCTTGCCACGCTTTTCTTTATTATGACTTATGGTATTTCTGCTTTTGCAAGTAAGAATATAAGTATGCCAGATGGTTCAAAAGCTAGTGCTATGCGTAGAGCTGAGTATATCTATGGAAATAATGAGCTAAAAATAAAAAAAGAACTGGTATCTATAGGAGGAGAGCAATTAACTCTTGAAGAACTAGCCAAAGATTATTTAGAGTTTATAGAGGATGAAAAAAGTAAAACTGCAAATTCCTCACAGCTAAGAATGGCTCCAGTAGCTCCAGATTACCTTAATACATATATTTATGAACAAATCAGAAAAGGACGTATTCCAAATACAGAAAAGGCAAAAAGAGATTTACGAAATAGTCTTGTAAGGAGTATGTTTTTTTATCTAGGGAATGTAGCAAGTGTTCAGTATAAATTGGCTGGAAAGTTATTGTCTCATTCTGCTACAAAAAATCCTAGTAATTTGTCTTTTAGCAGTACTTCTTATGAAGCAAAGCAAATTATGAATTCTAGAGAGTATAAGACTATAATTGATAGGGCAAGGAACAATGTAAAAAACAAAAGAATATCTACTTATAACTTTTCTGATAGCATCACATTAAATAGTACAACAGATTTACATCTTGCCCTTAATCGTGTAGACTACTCAGTAAAGTGTAATAAACGGAGAAATAGTAAGTATTGGGATGTAGAAATAACCATTAAAGACAAATATAATTTTGAGTATTGGGCTTGGAAAAGATCATCTTCATCTTCCTATTCTACTTATATAAATAACGTGGGTTATTATATGCAAGAACGAGACATTTTAACTCCGTACTATGTTACTATAACTACTAAAGACAGTTTTCACGAATAGAGTAAATGTGCTGGAAACAGGAACGGAGAACAAATTTGTATTCATTCATAATCAGGATTTTTTAAAGAAGTGTCATGATTTTTAAAGGAGGAATCTAGGATTAAGGTTATTATTTTAGTTCTTAAACAGTAGTAATACTGCATAGAAAGGAAAGGTGACTAGATGGAGGATATACCACTAGGTAAAAGAATAGCTCAAAGGAGAAAGGAACTTGGGTATAGTCAAGAACAATTAGCACGGCTGTTATGCATAAGTCATAAAACGGTTTCTAGTTGGGAGTGCGGGCGTGGATGTCCTAGTTTGTCTTTCTTATTGCATCTGTCTAAGATATTAGAACTGGAATCAATAGATTTATTCCTGTAGAAAGTGAGGAGGAAGTATGTACGAAAATAGAATGTTACACAAAAATTTGACTTTGATTTTTTGCTATGTTCTGGCGGTTCCGGTGGCATTTTCTTGGACTATTGCTACGCTTACAGGGAAAAATCTTCTTCCTCTTTTTCTTCTGGCCTTGTTTATTCCTTATCTTTTCTACCTTCGTAGGGTACAGGGGGCTTTCTATCCGCCGGAAGAACAGGAAGAAGCCGGAGGAAGAAATATTCGTAAGCAGGGAAAAGAGGGGATTGTATTTATTGGATTAGTTTCCTTCTCTATGCTGATCGTGTTTCTAAGCTTAATGAATATGGATTTTGCGTTTTTGGGATTGATTTTAGTGAAAGTACTGAGCTTTATAGGGGGCGGTATCAGTCTCTATCGCTGTTCTCAACGCTTTTTAGAGCGAAGCTCTATGACTAAGCCCCTTTTGGCCTTATTTTTCTTTATATTTTTGGCACATAGCTATGAGATATTGCTCTGGATGTCCTTTAAGGCCAGTGTTATACTTTTAGAGTTAGGATTTTAGGATTGTATTTTCAGAAAAGGTCGGTAGAAATAGTATAACTATTTTTCGCCGGCCTTTTTTCGGTGTATGGACGTTAAATCGCTATGAAATCTTGGAAAAGTGTCAGAATCAGGGCAAAAATACCTTGGAAAAGTGTCAAAATTGGCTTAAAAATACCTTGGAAAAATGTCAAATAGGAGGAAAATGATGAAAGCTGCAAAGGAGTATAATGTTCACCTTGATAATAAAAAGAGAGTTACTTTGCGCGGTGCTTTATATCAGTATTATAACGTTAAGGAATATGAAAATGGTTGTATTATGCTAGAGCCTCGTGAATTGACGGTTCCGGATACTATTTCTGCACGTACTTTGAAAGATATGGATAAGGCTATCAGCAATTATAAACAAGGATACGTATCAGAACCTATAGATCTCTCGGATTTTGGATAGTGTGAAAATAACACAAGCAAACATAAGTATGAGTTTTTTCTTTGGTCTTATAGCGCCACGACTTTAATAGATGGGGACTGTAAAAATCATTTTGATTTTTACATCCCCTATTTTTTCTATGCAAAAGGATAAAGGAAAAGCACAAAACTTATGGAATATTCCCATAGAAATGTTATGCTTATACCGATTGTAGTAGAGTGTAATATATGAATTGGAGGAAAATATGAAATTTACCGAATTTCCCTATGAGAGAATTGATTTTGATAAACTGAAGGCTGATTTTTTGGAACTGTGCGAGGGGGTAGATAAGGCGGAGTCAGGAGAGGAGCTTTTTGCCCTGCATCAAAAATACTATAAGCTGGTGGATGATGTGATGACGGAAAGTGTGATTGCCAGCATTCGAAACGACATTGACATGACGGATCCCTTCTACGAGAAGGAGAGAGCCTTTTATGATGTCCATATGCCCATTTTCCGAAATCTCTTAGTGGACTATCAAATGCGGGTTTACCATTCTCCCCACAGAGCCTATATGGAAGAAAAGCTGGGACATGTGGCCTTTAAAAACATGGAGCTGGCACAGAAGGCGGTAGACATTTCCCTGATTCCCCTGATGCAAAAAGAAAATGAACTAACCACCGAATACGGTAAGCTTCTGGCTTCTGCAAAGATTCCCTGGGAAGGGGAGAACCTGAATCTTTCCCTCATGACACCCTACCTTACCGCAGAGGATCAAGAGGTGCGTAAGAAGGCATGGAAGGCGTATACCAAGTTCTTTGAGGACAATGCGGAGAAGCTGGACTCTATCTATGATGCATTGGTCAAGAATCGTACCGAGCAGGGGCAAATGATGGGTTATCCGGATTTCACGGAAATCGGCTATGCCAGAATGAATCGAAACTGCTATGGGGAGAGGGAGATTGCCTCCTTCCGTCAGCAGGTAAAACGGGATTTGGTGCCCTTTGTTCAGAAGCTTCATGAGAGAAGAAGGGAGCGCCTTGGGCTGGACAAGCTTTATTACTATGATGAAGGGGTATTTTTCAAGGAGGGAAATCCGGCTCCCATCGGAACACCGGAGGAAATCCTGGCAGCAGGGCAGAAGATGTACGATGCTCTTTCTCCGGAAACCTCCAAGTTTATGCAGGATATGATGAAAATGGAGCTTTTCGATGTGCTGGGCAGAAAGAACAAGAGAACCGGCGGGTATATGGAAATGCTTCCCAACTACCACATGCCCTTTATCTTTGCCAACTTCAACGGTACAGCCGGAGACTGTGACGTGATTACCCACGAATGCGGGCACGCCTTCCAGGGCTATATTACAGCGGATCTACCCATTCATGAGCATAATCAGTTGACCATGGAAACGGCGGAAACCCACTCCATGTCCATGGAATTCTTTACCGAGCCTTGGATGGATTTATTCTTCGGGGATCGGGCAAAGGACTACCTTTCCATGCATTTTGAAGAGTTCCTGATGTTTATCCCCTACGGCACCATGGTGGATGAGTTCCAAAACATTGTTTATAAGAATCCGAAAATGACTCCGAAGGAGAGAAAGTTGCTTTGGAGAACCCTGGAGCAGGAGTATAAGCCTCATTTGGATTATGCGGACAATGCCTTTATGGAAGAGGGGGGCTTCTGGCAGAAGCAGCATCATATCTATGACCTGCCTTACTATTACATTGATTACTGCATTGCCGGCATCAATGCCTTACAGTACAAGGCTTGGATGGATAAGGATTTTCAGGGGGCATGGAAGAGCTATATGGAGTTCTCCAAGTACTCCGCATCCCTGTTCTTTACAGAACTGGAGGAAAAGGTTGGTCTGATGAATCCCTTTAAAGAGGGGACCATTAAGAAGATTGTAGAGGATTTGGAGAAGAATCTTTAAATCTAAGCGAGAAAAGATTTGTTCAAAAGATGCCGTAAAGCAGGCTATATCTCTCTTGAGATTTGATGAATAGCAATTAGATAAGGAAAGAAAATGAAGGATAAATCGAAAGAGGGGCGGAACCTTTCCCCCTCTCCTTTAGAAAAATATTTTCAGCGCTACAATGAAAAAAATCTCCTGCCCCTGCACATGCCGGGGCACCAAAGAAAGGCGGAAATGGGCACAGCCCTTCCCTATGCCTACGATTATACAGAGGTAGAGGACTTGGATAATCTCCATGCTCCGGAAGGAGTTTTGCAGGAAGCCATGAATCGCACTGCCGCCTACTATGGCTGTTCGGATTGCTTCTATCTTGTAAATGGCAGTTCCTCCGGTTTACAGGCAGGCATTTTCACTCTGTTGGAAGAGGGAGATGAGGTAGTGGTGGCAAGAAATTGCCACCGCTCTGTTTTTTATGCCTTATCTCTCCGAAAGGCAAAGATTCATTTTCTTCTGCCGGAGTTTTGGGAGGATTTTTCCTGCTTCGGCTCGGTTTCTCTGAAGGAAGTGGAAAGACTGTTGCGGGAGTTTCCAAAGAGTAAGGCCTTGATTTTTACCAGCCCAAGCTATGAGGGGGTGGTCTCCGATGTGGAAGCGATTGCAAGGCTCTGCCATGAAAATGGCCTTGCCCTTCTGGTGGATGAAGCCCACGGAGCCCATTTTTCTCCGAAAAAGGGAGCTTCCTTTCCGGTGTCCGCCATATCCCTAGGGGCGGACCTGGTGGTGCAAAGCCCCCACAAAACCCTTTGCTCCTTAACCCAGAGCGCCTGGATATTGGGAAACGGAGAAAGATACAGCAGGGAAAAGCTGTCTTTTTACCTTTCCGTATTTCAAACGACCTCTCCCTCCTATCCTCTGATGCTTTCTTTGGAAAAGGCTACGACATTTTTGGAAAGAGAGGGAGAAGCACTATTTTCTCATTGGAAGAAAGTGATGAAGAGCTTTCGGGAGCAGGCAAGGACACTTTCTTATTTTTCCTTTCTTTGGGAGAAGGAAGAAGCTTGCTTTGCTATGGATTTTTCTAAGATTTTCCTGCGAGCCCTAGGAATTCCCAAGCTTAGACTGGGTAAGGACTTGGCTAAGCTTCTTCGGGAAGATTACGGTATTGAATCGGAAATGCATAGCGGAGAAAATCTGCTTTTGATGACAGGTCCTTTTATTTCGGAAGAGGAACTGGATAGATTGTTTTTGGCCCTAAAGGATATAGAAAGAAGATTTGGGGAGGAGAAGGGAAAGCCACTCCGTTCTAAACTCCTATCCTCTGCCCTTTATCAAATTTCTGTAGCGGACAACAGTTTGCAAATTTCAGAAGGCCTAAAAGAAGGAGAGGAGCTTAGTCTTTGTGACGGAGAAGGTCGCATTTGCCTGGAATATCTTAGCCTTTATCCGCCCGGAATCCCCCTACTTTTCCCCGGAGAGAAGCTTACAAGGGGAAAAATTCAAGGGATAGAAGCTTTGGAAAGGGAAGGGATAGAGCTTCAGTATTCCAGACACCGACAGGGGGAGAGAGGGAAGCTTATTTTCCAAAAGGACAAGGGAAATGTGTAAAGGAAAAGTATAGAGATAAAGTATAGAGATAAAGTATAGAGAAAAAGTATAGAAGCGTGACAAGAGAGTACGTAAGGGTATAAAAATAGGACAATAGAGTATGACAGCAGGAAGGAAAAGTTATGAAGCGGCGTAATCCCTTAAGTCAAAGCTTTTTTCAAGGCAATCGGAAAAATCTATTTATGGCGGTTTTGGGCACCACGGTTTTGTCCGTGGGTATTCTTTCAGTACCCCAACTGATGCAGATTTTGATTGATTTCCTATCCGGAAATCGCCGTTATAATATGCATCAAATCGTCCTAATGGCTATAGCGGTTTTACTGATGGTGAGCTTTTCCGGTCTTTGTACCTACTATTTTCGAACGAAGTTCAGCGCCAAGGCTGTTTTGCAGTACCGAAAAACGGCTTATCATTATCTTTCCCAAAAGAAGGTAACGGAGTTTTACGGACAGAATACGGCGGTGTATCTTTCCGCCCTGAATACGGATTTACAGAAAATCAAAGAGGATTTTTTAGACCAGATTCCCATACTTTCTCAAATCGTTATTTGCGGAATCGGGGCGGTATTGGTGATGATTCGCTACAATTTCTTTTTAGCCATGATGGCCTGTCTCATTTCCCTGATTCCCTTTTTTGCCGCTCTTTTCTCCGGAAGAAATATGGAGAAGATTGAGGAGAACTTATCCCAGGAAAATGCGGAATATCTAGCTTTTTTGAAGGATTTTGCTGTTGGCTTTACCATCATTAAGTCCTATAAGGTGGAGGAAATCTTTTCTGCCCTTCATGATAGAATCTGCCAAAAGGTGGAGCGCCGCATGGAAGAGCGGGAAAAATGCGTGGAGAAAATCAATTACTTTGCCGCCATTTCCGGCTATATCACCCAGTTTGCCATTTTGCTCCTATGCGCTGTTGTGGCCTATAGAAGCAAAAGCATTTCCGTGGGAACCGTGCTGGCTTTTTCACGACTGATTAACTATATCATTGACCCGGTGACAGAGCTTCCCGGAATGCTTAGCAAGGCAAGAACCGCCTACGCCCTTTCCGAACAATTTTGGGAGAAGATAGGAGAAGGGGAGCAGGAGCAGAAAGAGAGGCAGGAGCAGGAGAAGAGCGGTGAAATCGTTAAGGACGATTATCACAAACATATCGATACAGACTCCCATGAGAAAGCCCTTCCCATCCCGGCTTTACAGGGAGATATTTGCTTCTCCCATATTTCCTTTTCCTATACTTCGGAAAAGCAGGTTTTGAAGGACTTTACGCTGCGGGTAAAGGAGGAAGAAAAACTGATTCTTCTGGGAGCCTCGGGTTCAGGAAAGTCCTCTATTTTAAAGCTTCTTATGGGAATTGAGGGAAGTCAAGGGGGAGAGATTTCCATTGGTAATAGAGCTCTTTCCACCCTTCCCGAGGAAAGCCTCTTTCGTTCGATTTCCTATATTCAACAAGAGGTCTTTATTTTTGACGGCAGTATCTATGAGAACATCACGCTCTTTCAAAAATACAGTGAAGAGGAGATTAAGCAGGCCATTGAAAAGTCCGGTTTAAAGACTCTGATTTCGGAGAAAGGCTTGGACTATGCTTGCGGGGAAAATGGATCGGCTCTTTCCGGTGGAGAACGGCAAAGAATCAATATTGCCAGAAGTCTTCTTCGAAAAACTCCTATTCTTCTTGCAGACGAGATTACTGCAGCTTTGGATAAGGAAAATAGCTATCTGGTATTGGATTCCCTTTTATCCTTGGAGAATATCACGGAGATTTTGGTACTCCATGATTTGGATGCCAGAATTTTAAGTCGTGTAGATCGGATTTGTGTGTTAAAAGAAGGGGAGATCGTAGAGGAAGGAATCTTCTCGGAACTTATGGAAAAGAAGGGATACTTTTACTCGCTCTTTATGATGGAACAGTAAGGATATTTTGTGCCATTTTCATGAAATGTGAGAAAAAGGCAAAAAATGGCTCATAAAATGTGAGAAAAAGGCGAAAAGTGGCTCATGAAATGTGATGAAAGGCGTTGAAGTGGCTATTTTTTTGTGATACCATCCCTCTATGGAGGGGTGAAAAATGTATTTTAAAAGAAAGATAGATGATTTTTTGCAGGAATGGAAGGCGGATGCCAAGCATAAGCCTTTGATTATTAAGGGCGCCAGACAAATAGGAAAGACGGAATCCATTTTACATTTTGCAAAACAGAACTATAAAAGTATCGTTTATATCAATTTTGCTCTGGAAAAAAAGTTCATGCAGATTTTAGCAGATGGGTATGATGTGGAAAGTGTGACCAGAAATATCACCTTGGCAGACCCGTCTATTCAGTTTATTCCGAAGGAAAGCATTATTCTTTTTGATGAAATACAGGAAAATCCTGATGTGGCGACTACCTTGAAATCCTTCCATAGAGATGGAAATTATGATGTGATTTGTAGCGGTTCCATGCTGGGCATAAATTATAAAAGAATTCACAGTAATAGCGTTGGCTCTAAAACGGACTATGAAATGTTTTCTATGGATTTTGAAGAATTTCTTTGGGCAAAGGGCTATAGGGAGGAGCAGATTGGCAGTATCCTTAGCCACATGCTGGAAAACAAGTCATTTAACGAGAATGAGCTCTCCATTTTTAAAGAGCTCTTTCTCACCTACTCAGTCCTTGGGGGAATGCCGGATGTGGTAAAGCAGTATTTGGAGACAGGGACATTTTCCGGTACTCTGGATTTGCAGAATCAGATTCGATTGGACTATGAAGAGGATGTCAGAAAGTATGCAGAGGGCTTGGATCAGACAAAGATTATCAGTGTCTATCGAAGCATTCCCGCCCAGCTGGCTAAGGAAAATAAGAAGTTTCAGTTTAATAAGGTGGCGAAGAATGCCAGATCCCGGGAATATAGCGGCTGCATCGACTGGTTGAAGGATGCAGGCATCATCATGGAATGTAACTGCCTCCAATTCCCCGAGCTTCCTTTAAAGGGAAATATCGAAGAAAGCAAATACAAACTATATTATATGGATACCGGTCTGTTGATTTCTTCTTTGGATGAGGAGGCGCAGGAGGACCTTAGAGTCAATAAGAACCTGGGGGTGTACAAGGGGGCTTTGTATGAAAACTTTGTTGCAGAGGCTTTTGTGAAGCAAGGCTTAGGACTCTATTACTATAAGAAGGAAAATGCCAGCCTGGAGGAAGATTTTTTTGTGCGTACCCAAAATGCTTTGGTTCCGGTAGAGGTGAAGGCTAATAGCAATCAGTCGAAAGCTCTTTCCACCTTAATTAGCAATAAGCGATATCAGGATATTTCTTTTGGTATTAAACTTGGAGATGTAAATGTGGGATATGCCAATCAGATTTATACCTTCCCCTATTTTTGTGCCTTTAAATTGAAGGAATATTTGAAGAAAAAGGATTTTCATATGGACATGTGAGTTATAGAAATTCGAAGAAAAGTATCGATGTTAGCTCATTAGAATTTGGTTAGTTCCTTAGAGTAATGTATGAGCATTGTGTATTGTCCGATGCTCTAAAATTG
>NZ_CAUTEG010000069.1:0-12881 GCF_963537195.1 Oribacterium sinus
CTGAAAGCGAGTGAAGCGAAGCTTGAAGTTAGTACCGCTACGAGGCGAAGCTAGCGAGAGCGTGCCCCAATTTTACAGCTATCTGTCGGAAAGTGCTTCAATGTTCTTCCCCTCTCTTTTGTCACTATAGGAAGCCTGTGGCCGGATTAGTCGTCTGCTTCCTCCGCCAGCTCTGTTCCTTCCTTTGCGGGAGGCATGAGGATGGAGAAAACCATAAAGCCGATGAATGCGGCAATCAGTCCGGGAATAATGGCCTGACTAAAGTGGATGCCGAAGAGCATTCCCTTGGACACATGCTCCAGATAAACTACGGTAATGGTTCCCAGCACCAAAGAAGCAATGGTTCCTGCTGTGGAGGCCTTTTTCCAGAAGTGTCCCAGTACATAGGGGAAGAAGGAACCGGCAGCCCGGAGGGTAAAGCAGAACATCAGGATGGAAACGATGCTCTGGGTATTGAAAAGGGCGATAAACATGGAAGCCACACCCACCAAAACCATGGTGATCTTGGTCACGTTCATAACTTCCTTGCTGCTGGCATTTGGCTTCAGGAAGATTTTGAAAATGTCATTGGCAAAGATAGAGCCTGCTCCCAAAAGGTCTGAATCGGAGCTGGACATGGTGGCGGAAATAACACCGGAGAAGAGCAGGCCGCAAATGATGGCCGGCATGGTACGAATCGCCAGAATCGGCAAGGCATACCGTGCGCCAACGGAAGCAAATTCGTCGGCGGAGAATTTTCCCATATTAATCAGTGCCAGTACAATCAGTCCCAAAACAGTAGGGATAAAAGCATAAATAAAGTTTAACAGTGCGGCAAGCCAAGCACCCTGCTTTGCCGCCTTTTCATCTCTTGCGGCATAGAAACGGGAAACCGCTTCCTGGGTTGCATAATATTAACTGAACAGGAGTGATATATAGACACAGAAAAGGAGGATAACGCCATGATGGAATATGCAACCAAAATCACTGCGCTATACTCCCGCCTTTCAGTTGGTGATGAGGACAGGGACGGTGGCGAAAGCAACAGTATTGTAAATCAAAAGGCATTTTTAGAGCGATATGCAAGACAGCATAAGCTTATGAATATTCGCTACTATATCGACGATGATGAAAGCGGTAGGTTCTTTGACCGCTCCGCCTATACACAGATGATAAGTGATGTAGAAAGCGGAAAAATTGATATTGTCATTATGAAAGATATGACAAGATGGGGACGAGATTATCTTCAAGTAGGAAACGCTATGGAGATATTTAGAAGAAATAATGTACGCTTTATTGCCATCAACAACGGTATCGACAGTAAAGACCAAAATACATTGGAATTTGCCCCATTTATCAATATCATGTCAGAGTGGTATGCAAGAGACATCAGCAAGAAAGTTACAACAGGCATTAAGACCAAAGGAGCAAGCGGAAAGCCTGTTGCAACAGAAGCCCCATACGGCTATATAAAAGACCCAAATAACAAAGATTATTGGATAGTCGATAAAGAAGCTGCCGAAGTCGTAAAACTCATTTTTAGACTGTTTATGGATGGGAAAAACAGAAATCAGATAGCCGTTTACTTGAAAGAGAAAGAAATACTAACCCCAACCTTTTATATGAAACAGCAAGACAGAGGAACGGCGAAAAACAGAAAGCTGAATGAAGAAAACCGCTATAACTGGAATAAAGTAACCCTAACACGCATATTGCAAAGGCAGGAGTATTGTGGCGATGTAGTTAACTTCAAAACCGAGAAGCATTATAAAGATAAAAGAAATCACTATGTCGATAAAGATAAGTGGCAAATAATCCCTGATGTACACGAACCAATCATAGACCGAGCCACCTATGAAAATGTACAGCGGATATTAAAAAACGCACCTGTCAAAAGACCAAACGGAGATGGAGAAATTCACGCACTTTCCGGACTGATGTACTGTAAAGATTGTGGTACAAAAATGCACATACGCACCATACACAAGAACAATAAGGTACAGCATGTAACCTATTGCAGTGAATATGCCAAAGGAAAAGCAAAACACCCGAAATGCTATTCTCCCCACCGTATTGATGTCGATGATGTGATGGAAAATCTCACAGAGGTCTTGAGAAAGATAGCACAGTATTCATTAGCAAATAAAGAAGAATTTGAGGTATTGGTAAAAAGCAGTCTTGTTAAAGAACAGACAGAAGAAATCAAAAAACAGAAAAAGCGTATCCCACAAATCACAGGCAGAATGGAACAGATAGAAAGAGTTATGAATAAGCTGTATGAGGATAATGCACTGGGAAATATCGAACCGAAACGCTATGAAAAGCTATCGGGAAAATATGCAGAAGAATATTACAGCTTAAAATCAGAACAGGAGCAAATCGAGGAATGCTTATCCGAGTTTGAAAATGCCAACCAAAGAGCCAAGAACTTTATAAGGCTTGCTGAAAGCTATTCAGACTTTGAAGAACTTACCCCTACCGCCATCAATGAATTTATCAGTAAAATTGTAGTGCATGAACGAGATGTTAAAAGAGCAAAATATGCCGTTCAGCGAATAGAAGTGTATTTTAACTATATCGGAAAATTTGAAAATGAACTCACAAAAGAAATTGAGCCGACAGAACAGGAAATGATACAGATGAGGAAAGAAATCGAAGAAGCAAAGAAAAATCATGAGTATATCATAGAGCATATTCCAAAGAATACCGAGCTAAAAATATTGAAAAATTCAGAGAGTATGAACGGATAAAAGCACGAGAATACAGGGCAAGAAAGAAGCTACAAACAACAACCTAAAATTAAATATCAATCAAAATGAAAAGAGGTTTCCTAATTACAGGAAATCTTTTTTGTGCAAGTAAAAAGGAGGAATTGAATGACAGAAAAACAAGAAGCACAGACTAAAGATGAACGAGCCATATCCCGAAAACCTGATGGCATTTTAATAAAAAAGATTAGAGGAAAGACCTTTGTAAGCGAGATATATTTTAATAAAGAGAGCAAGGATACCTTTCAAGATAAGCTGTTAAAGATAGTGCAAGCGGAACGGAAAGAATAAAGGAAAAAGATAATTTTTGTATCTATCTTTTCTATTATTTTTCTGTATGTCCTGATGAATTCCTGAGGTCAAGTAGGAAATCTGACAGTGGAAAAAAGTCATTGAAAATGGTTTCAAAGAGGAAGAAAAAAGAGCCTTAAACGATTATAAATCTAATGATAAAGAATATATCAAGAAGTTGGCATTTTTAGCTTATAAATCTCACACATATCAAGTAAGAATGTACGGCGTATTTCTTTTTGGATACTTGTCAGAACAAAATGATATTCTGGCATTTATGAGAGATGAAGTTTCTAAAGATGATAATTGGAGAGTTCAAGAAGTATTAGCAAAGGCATTTGATGAATTTTGTAAAAAGACAGGGTATGAAAAAGCACTTCCAATCATTGATGAATGGTTAGAAAATAATAATTCGAATACGAGGAGAGCAGTTACAGAGGGGTTGAGAATATGGACGAGTAGACCATATTTCAAAGATAATCCGAATGAAGCTATTAGACGAATTGCCAACTTAAAAGAAGATGCGAGTGAATATGTTAGGAAATCAGTAGGAAATGCTTTAAGGGATATTAGCAAAAAATTTCCAGAGTTAATTAAAGTTGAACTTAATAACTGGAAGTTGGAAAGCAAAGAAATAAATCAAGTGTACAAGTTGGCAAGTAAACTTATTAGCTGACAACTCCCAGTTTTTATCTAACTTAAACAACTAAATACAAGCTGTAACATAGCAGTTCACAAAACAGTAAATCAAATCGGTTTACTGTTTTTTATTGCTCAAAATTAGAAAGAAAGGAAAACAGAAAATGAAAAATATAGACGAAAAAATTTTAATGACAGAAGAAGAAATCAAGCAGTTACAAAACAAAAGAAAAAAGCTCATCAGTCAACAGAAACAGGAAGAACGAAAAAAGAGAGATAGACGTATTTATGAAAAAGGAGCAGTCTTTGAAAGTATCTTTTCCACAAGCAAAGACTTCACCAAAGACGAATTTTATCAACTAATTACATTCCCGAATATCAAAGAAGCAATCAATCAAAAAATCAAGAAAATCATAGAGAGGCGAGAAGAAAGAGAAAACCCAAATACAGAAAACCAAGAGGAAGAAACCGACACAGAGGAATAGTCCCTTGTTTACAAGGGCGCACTTATACACCCTAAAGGGTGTGTGCGTTCTACGAAGGCTCTTGCAGAGAGCATATCAGCGTTCGCTGATACAGGGGAGCTACACTCCCCTACGGAAATACATTTCCTACCCCTTGTGTACTTCCCAAAAGAAATCGGATAAAGAGCTATCCGATTTTTTTAGGAAGTCTTATCCATCGCCACATCAAAGTATCAGAAAAACGAAAGGAGGTTTTCTCTTATGGCAATATATCATCTTAGTATCAAAATTATCTCAAGAGGCAAAGGCAAGAGTGCAGTTGCAGCTTCCGCCTATCGAAGTGGCGAAAAGATAAAAAACGAATATGATGGTATAATCCATGACTTTACGAGAAAAGGAGGAATTGCTCATACCGAAATCCTATTATCACAAAATGCACCACAGGAATTTGTAAATCGTTCTGTCTTATGGAATAGCGTGGAGAAAATCGAAAAAAGTAAAAACTCACAACTTGCAAGAGAAATAGAAATCGCCTTACCCAAAGAATTAAACCGAGAAAAACAGATTGAACTGGTAAGGGAGTATGTAAAAGAAAACTTTGTAAATGTCGGTATGTGTGCCGATATTGCCTTACACGACAAAAATGACGGAAATCAACACGCTCATATCTTACTCACTATGCGACCGTTCAATGAAGATACAACATGGGGAGCAAAATCAAAAAAGGAATATATCCTTGATGAGAATGGTGAAAAAGTAAAACTCAAAAATGGCAATTACAAAACAAGAAAAATAGAAACAGTAGATTGGAACGAGCAAGACAAAGCAGAAGAGTGGCGAAAAGCATGGGCAGATATTACAAATAAATATCTTGAAGAAAACAGTATACAGGAAAAAGTTGACCATCATTCTTATCAAAGACAAGGTATAGAACAAGTACCGACTATTCATTTAGGAGTATCAGCAAGTCAAATGGAGAAGAAAGGCATAACCACCGACAGAGGAAATATCAACCGAGAAATAAAACATCAAAACAAGATACTAAAAGAAATCTCAAGAAGAATAAAAGCCTTGATAAATTGGATAAGGGGAATTGGAAAAGAAGAAAAAGCAGAAACTCAAAATACAAAGTCCATCCTCCCGCCAAAAGAAAATCTAATATCCGTTTTTGAAAATCTTATCCATAAAAAAGCAGATAGTAATAACACAGATTTAGAAAAGTATGTTGAAAGCTATCAATTCCTTAAAGAGAAAAACATTGCTTCCTTATCTGAACTAAAGGAAAGTATATCGGCATTAAGAGATAAGAATTACAAGACCACAAGAGCCATTAAAGATACTGAAATGAAAATAGATGGTAAAGTACAGCTTATCGACCAAGCAGATAAATATTTGAAGCATAAAGATACCTACAAAGCCTATACTAAACTAAAGAAAAGTAAACAGGATTATTTTTATAACGAGCATACGACAGAGATTATTTTATTTGAAAGTTCTAAGAAATATTTAAAGAGCATTTAGGAGAAAGCAAAACCATAAATATATCCAAATGGAAATCAGAAATAGGCACTTTGAGGAAAGAAAAAGATACTCTATATTCTCAAATCACAGATATACGAAAAGAAGTGGAACAGGCTGAAAGTGTTAGACGCTGTATAGATAAATTACTGCAAGAAAAGAGAGGATTAACAAAGGTAAAGAAGCAAGAGTTAGGGCTGTAAAACTTAGTAAAAATATGATATAATATTTAAGATATTAAGTGAAACAAATTAGAATTTAAGAATCTTTATGTTACAGGACAGCATAAGTAAAACAATTAGATAACTAACGTTTAAAAAGAAGGAGATAACCTTGAATGTTAGAAGCAACATTTAGTCCATTAGTTCCTACGGATGCAAGTGAGAGTTTTTATGCTAAATTTTATAATCAGTTTTGTTTCATTCAAGTCAATGATGTTTTTTTAAGATTGCTGAAAGAACATCTTGCAGAAGAGGAGAAGGACGAATTACTAAATACACTTAATAACGCACATGAAGATATAGATGTGGCGGTGGCTTTTAGTCTTGGAGCAGGAATAATGAATGAAGGACTAATGAGGAAAAGGAAAGAGAATAGAGGCATATCTATAGAATTATTTAATTGCTTAAAGTTAGAGAATCTAGATCCGTTGGATTGGCACATAAAAGCATTTGAATTCTTAATGGTATATGCTATATGCGAACAAGCTGTTAAAGAATATTTAGTTTCTAAAGGGAATAATAGTAGAGAAATAAAAGAAGATAAACTCTTATATATTCTCTTTAATGAATTAGGAAAAAGCAATTTAAAAGATAACTTTATTAAGGAATTAAAAAACGGTTCTTCTTCAATTATTACATCTCAAAACGAAATAATATCTGCATGGAGATATTATACGTTATTTCGACATACCTTAGCTCATGCAGGAGGACAAACCACAGAAAGAATGAAGGCTAAAATGGAAGAAGTAATAAGTAAAAATAGTAAGGAATTGGAGAGTATTAGTAATGCTATGTTTATAGAATCATCAGAAGAGATATTTTTCAAATCACCTTTTGAGAACACTGTTATTTCTATTACTGATAAACATTTGAATTTTTTTCGCAATATGGCTATCTTAATTGTAGAAAGTCTTGAACGTGCAATTAATCCAAATGAATATGAGATTAGTGATTTTAATCCATATAAATTATAGATTATTAAATTCGAAAAGTATTTTAGACAAAGATTTATTAATAAATCCCAGTTTGTCTAATTGAATAGAACAATTTTAGAAGCAGTAAATCATAAAGGTTTGCTGTTTTTTTAATTCATTTTTTTAAAATAAAAGCGTCAATAAATAAAAAAAGGTACTTGACAAAACGCTATCTGTCCTACAGAGAAGGTTCCTACGTACATAATGACGAGAGACAGAATCCCGAAGAAGTCATAGCCCGCAAAAAGATTCAAGCTTTCCTTAGGAACATTTTGAATCACGGCCTCCACGCCGCCGGCATGGGAGAGGGCGAAGGGCACTGCCGCCATCATACCGATGATAATCAGGAAAACCTGTACGAAGTCGGTCAGGGTTACGCTCCAAAGACCGCCCATAATGGAATAAACCGTTACCACCACCGCAACAATGATTACGGAAAGCTTATAGCTTAGTCCCAGCATAGTGGAAAGAATAACGGAGGAAGCGATAAACTGTCCTGCAGTAAGACCGATTAGAGGGAGCAGCATAATGATTGCCGTCACCAATCCGGAGGATTTTCCGTAACGTCTCCGGAAGTACTCCGGTACGGTTTTTACCGTGGCGGCACGGAACTTGGGAGCCATGAAAGAGAGAATGACAAAGGCAATTCCCATGGTGATAATGTACCAGGCGGCACTTAAGCCATAGCCGGACATTCCGTTTTGCACAACGCCCAGAGAGCTACCCCCTCCGATTTCCGTTGCGGCAAGAGTTCCTGCCATCAGCAGCGGACCCAACCTACGCCCTGCGACCATAAAGTCCGTGTTACTTGTGATTTTTGTGGAGGAGTACCAGCCGATAAACAGCATGGCCAGAAGGTAAATCACCACCTCAAGACAAACAACCCAATTTGCACCCATAAAATCTCCTTTCTTTTTTCCATATAGAACAATTGTTACAATAATAACATAGTTTCAAGGTTTGCATTTATTTTTTGATATAAAAAGGCATAAAATATGCTCCTTTTCTAGATGGATTAATATTTTTGGCTTTCTTTGTCCTTATGCTTTCGCTATCCTCGAAGACATTTTTGGAGCATTTTTCTTCCTTAGCGCTGTCTTGAAAAAAACGCTACAATACAATAAAATGCAAGGAAAAGTTATCATCAGTGCAGAAATAGAAAGGGCAAATAAAATGACAGAGGGAAGAAGAGGAAGCATTGTAAAAACAATCGCCGGTATAGGAATCGGTCTTCTTTCCCTTTATTTTTTTCTGCTGTTTTTTCGTGATTCGGGAAATCTGGAGCGTTTTTTCGAAGAGAAAACACAAGTTGCTTTCCGGGAAATGCTTTGGCTTTTTGCCTATCTCTTTCTCTGTCTTATGGGCTTTATTCTCAAAAGGAAAATGCAGGATGCCCCGGGGAAAGGGGATTTTTCGAGAAGGGAAGCTTCAGGAAAAGCATTAAATAGAGTTTTTCTTAGCTTTCTCTTTCTTCTCTTTATTTTGCCAACGCTGGTTTTTGCCTACCTTCATCGTATGCTTTTGCCAATGCTTATTTCCGGCTTATGGTTTTTTGTCCTTGCCCTTTTCTTTCGCTTTTGTACTACGGGAAGGCCTCTGCAAATATTTGCAGACATAAAACAATTCTTTTCCTTTTTAGAAAAGGACTTTCAGGAGGGGGCGCTGTGTCCCTTGGTCTTTGCCCTTCCCTTTTTTATCCTGCAAATGAACCGCAGCAATGTGGCATTGGATTATGACTCCCTTCGTTACGGGCTTAGAAGCGCGTATGTCCTGTTTCTGGAGGGCTTTTTCTCTGCCCACGGACAAATCAACAGCGTTTACAGCTATCCCAAAGGACTGGAGCTTTTGACCTATCCCTTAAATTACCTTCCGGGCTATGGCTTTCTTTTGTCCTTAAGTCTTTGGACCTATCTAGCCTTGGCTCTGGTTTTTGGCTTGCTTCTCTTTCATTTTCAGAAAAACAGAAAGAAGCTTTATATCGGCATACTTTGTTTTTTCCTACTGTCTTCTGTGGGAAATATGTCCCTTACTATGAAAACGGATTTATTCACCCTTTTGCTGCAGCTCTCCGCTTTGTATTTCTTCCTAAAGGGAAAGAGACTGCAAAGTTGCTTCCTGCTCTTTTTCAGCTACAGCTTTAAACCTACAGCGGTGGTTTTTTCTACCCTTCTGGGAATCGTTTTTCTCTTCACCATGCTTTTGGAGTGTTTCGGGAAGAGGAATACAAAGGTGAATACGAAAGAAAATATCAACATCAATGGGAATGCCGGCATAAATAGCAACACAAATCCTAATACGATTCAGGCCAAGGGAGAGAAGTGGACTTCGGAGCTTCCCTTTGTCCTGTTTTCTGTAGTCTATACAGGACTGATTACCCTTCGGACTTTCTTGATTACGGGGCTTCCCTTTTCCACCACATTTACCGGCATTTTCAAGGCAATCGGTTTTCATGTGAATTGGCCCTTTAATCTGGATGCCCATGTGGATTACAGCGGAGAGCTTTCCCTTTCGGAAAGTACATTCTCCTTTTTCCGTAGACTCGTTTCTTTCCTTTTTTATCCGGTGGGAGAGGATATGGAGCATGTGGCCATTGCCTGGAGCGGCGTGCTTTTTCCGCTGATTTTATTCTTCGGGATATGGCAGTGCTTTTCCTTAGGAAGAAAATGCTTACCGGGAAGAAATAGTTTAGCGGGAGGAAATCATTTACCGGGAAAAAATAGTTTACTTAGAAGAAAAAGTTTATCGGGAAGAGAAGCCTCTCTTTGTAGGGGGAGCGGGGACACTTCCCTTTGGGACTACCTTCCCCTTGCCCTGTCTTTCCTTGTGATAATGGCATTTTCTCTGCTGAGCTTTATGATGCTTTGGCAGATTGACGGAAATTACTATATTTTATGGGAAAGTCTGGCGTTACTGCTATGTTTTAGCATGGGAAGTGCTTCGGAAATAAGTTCTCAAGAAGAAAGCGATCAGGAGAAAATCAATCAGGAGGAAATATATCAAGAGCGAATCCATAAGGAGGAAATCCATCAGGAAGTAATCAATCAAGAGGAAATCACGCTCCAGAAAGATGTTCAGAAAGAAAATGCAAAGGGCTCCAAGCTTTCGGCTTTTCTTTTAAAAGCCTTTGCCTTCTCCCCCTTCTATCTTGCCGTATTTCTTACTACCATTACCACCAGCTGGGCGGGGGCAGTGGGCTTCACCCCCATTGACTTGGCCAACAAGGGCTATTATGACCATGCCTTGGTGGAGCTGGAAAATCAAGGAGAAAAGGGAAGTCTTCCTGCCTTTTCGGAAATGGCAAAAAATCCAAGACACCATGTTTTGGCATTTGCAGAGACACCGGAATGCTATCGAATCCCCTGCAATGTGCAAAGTATTACGGACGTGGAGGGCTCCGGAGGAAGTCCGGGACTTTACGATTCCCCCCTCTACTTTGCCTGGTTCCTAAAATGGTCCGGCACCGACTATGTGTATTTGGAGCAAAGCTTCCTGCATGATGAGAGGGAAGAGCGGGCTAGGGAGATGCTTTTGCAAATGGCGGAGGAGGGCATTTTCCAAAGCCCCATGCTGGTGGAGAAGAATGAAATCCTGCCTTTTGATAGAGTAAAGGCATTTTCAAAATCCAATGGCGAAAGGGCGGAACAGCTTTTACTTTTACAGATTCGGAAAGAGCGTTTAGAATATCCTTGGAACAAAGAGCCCTATCCCGCTTTGACTAAGGAAGAAATAGCAGAAAAAGATAAGATTGTGCAGTTGCTGTCGGAGTATTTGCGATAGGGTTTCCGAAGGCATGAAAGCGGTAGTTGACAGTAGGATGAAAGTGGCGGCTTCGCTATATCTCTAGGGAATAAAGAACAGGCGGATTGTATTACGAAATCCGCTAATAGAAAGGTAAGGAGTAAATGAAACAAGAAGGAAATAAAGCTTTTATAAAAGGAATACCGCTGGGAGGCTATTTGCTGGCCTTTCTCCTGCTATTAGGCGCTGCCTATTGGATTAACCGGCAGATTCACATCAAGGCCCTTTACATGGACGACCTGTATTTGTTTTCCTTTTTCCGGGAGCAAAATTTCTTTGAATTCAGCTTTCCCATTGGGCAGGCGGTACGTTTCCGCCCGGTGTATTGGGCGATTTCCTATACCGAAATGGCTTTGGTTGGGGCAGATCCCAACCGTTACTTGCATTTCAACATTTTTCTGAACAGCCTGCTGGCCTTTTTTCTCTTTTTCTTTTCTTTGAAAATGACGAAGAAGCGCATCCTGTCCCTGTCCCTTGGGCTTCTCTTTTTGTCCGCCCACTTTGCCTACTACCAGATCGGGCAGGCCATCGGCATTTTGGAAACCCTGGCTTTGGGCTTTGCCCTTTTAACGCTGTATTTCCTTTACCGGCAAATCGACTGCGAGGAGAGGGCTTTTGGGAAAATGTTGCTCTTTTCTCATCTGTTTTTCTTCCTCTTAATTTTCACCCATGAGCGATATGTGGCTCTACTGCCCTTGTTTTACATTCCGCTGATTTTCAGAGGAAAGAAGGCGGGGGAAAATACCGGTGTCGTGGCGCAGAATAGAGGACTAAGAGAAGCCGGAGAATCGGAAAATGCGAAAGCTTTAGATGGTGCGAAAGCTGCAGATTATGCAAAAGCTTCGGAGTCCGCTTTGTCAGAGATTGCTACCGCGGGAAAGCAGTATATTGTAGTGGAGCAGGGCGAAAGTGAAAGTACAAGTGTAAATACCGGCGCAAGTACAAGTGCATATACAAATGCAAGTGCAAGTGCAAGTGCAAGTGCAAGTATAGGGCAACAGGATAAGTCGGATAGGGAATCTGTGAAAAAACCGAAGCTTCTTCCCTTCTTCCTGCCTTTTGTACAGGCCTTTTTGTTCTTCAGCATTCGCAGCCTGGCCATCGGTTCCTTTGTGCCGAAGGGAACGGGAGGAACGGAGGTTCAGGACGGCTTTTCTCTAACAAAAGCTCTGTCCCATGCCTTTTCTCAGGTATTTTATATTTTCGGTATTCAGGCAGGGCCGGATTACCTTGCAGGAATTCCCTGGGAGGAAGTAGGCAGAAAGCATCGCTATGTCATTTATGCTTCCATTGCAGTTTTAGCCTTTAGCATTCTTTTGGCTCTGGTTTTTGCCATTCGTAAGGGCAAGCTGAAAAAAGAGTTTTTTGGAAAAAATCTTTTGTTCTTATGCTTTATTGCCCTTTGCATCGGTTGCTCCTCCATTACCATTCGCGTGGAAATGCGTTGGGTTTATGTAAGCTTTGCGGCATCTCTTTTGTATTTCGCCTATCTTTTGGGAAATACCGGCATGCCGATTCCCACATTTTTTGCCCTGCTCTTCGTTTGCCTGCGATTCCCTGCGGAAATGAAATATCGTGAGTCTTTCCCCAGAATTTACTTCTGGGAGGATCAGGACCGGATGAACTCCCTGGCAGAGCAGACCATAGGAAAGTACGGGCGAGACTATGTTTTAGGCAAGCAGGTGTATATCCTGGAAAATAACTACAAGATGAGTAAGTTCTACGGAGATACTTTCTTCCAGGTCTTTGATCCGGAAATGTCCGGACAGGGTACGAAGATTCATTTCATCAAGGACTTTAGGGCACTTCCGTCGGAAGCGAACTTCTACAACAGCCTTGTTTTAAAGGAAGTTCCGGAGGAAAGAGCCTATAGGGATATTACCCAGGAGGTATTTCCCAACCTCTGATATTAAAAGCTTCTCCGGATCGGAGAAAAGATTACAAAATAAACGGCAATATATTCGCAGAGAAAGGGAGGGAAAGCATGGCAGAGCATGAGGGACAAAACAGAAATACACCGGTGGCCGGGTTGGAAGTTTCTACGGCGCCGACTGCAGGCGTAAAAGCTTCCGGAGAGCAAGCTTTTGATGCGAAAAGTTCCGGCGTAGAAGCTTCCGGAAAGCAAGTTCCCTTAGGACAAGCTTTTGGGGCATCGGCTTCGGGCAAGCATCTGCCTTCCAAGGGGAAAGAAGGGAAGCTCCCTGTTGCTTTATTGCTCCTTTCTTTCCT
>NZ_CAUTEG010000070.1:0-12703 GCF_963537195.1 Oribacterium sinus
ATTGAAGATAATCAAATTATCATTTTCGTAGGACCTTCAGGATGCGGTAAGTCTACTACCCTTCGTATGGTGGCAGGACTGGAAGACATCAGCTCCGGAGACCTTTTCATCGACGGAAAGAGAATGAATGATGTAGAACCGAAGGATAGAGACATTGCCATGGTTTTCCAGAACTATGCATTATATCCTCATATGACTGTATACGATAACATGGCCTTCGGACTGAAGCTTAGAAAAGTACCAAAGGATGAAATCGATAAGAAGGTGCATGAAGCTGCAAGAATTTTGGATCTTGAGCACTTGCTGGACAGAAAGCCTAAGGCTCTTTCCGGAGGACAGAGACAGCGTGTGGCTATGGGACGTGCCATCGTTCGTCGTCCGAAGGTATTCCTGATGGATGAACCTCTTTCCAACCTGGATGCAAAGTTAAGGGCACAGATGCGTGTAGAGATTGCAAAGCTCCACAAGTCCTTAGAGACTACCATCATCTATGTAACCCATGACCAGACCGAGGCTATGACACTGGGAACCAGAATCGTAGTTTTGAAGGACGGTTATATTCAGCAGGTAGATACTCCGGAGAACCTTTACGATACCCCCTGCAACAAGTTCGTAGCAGGATTTATCGGATCTCCCCAGATGAACATGATTGATGCGGAGTGCACAGAAGAGGGCGGCGCTGTAAAGTTAAGCTTTGCAGGAAACACCATCACCTTAAATGAAAAGAAAGCAGCTGCTTTAAAGGATAAGGGCTATATCGGAAAGACTGTCACATTAGGAATTCGTCCTGAAGACTTACATGACGAGGAAGATTATCTTTCTCAGCATGGACAGTCCGTGATTTCCGCAGAAATTCGTGTATACGAGATGCTCGGAGCGGAGACCTTACTCTACTTCGATATCGGAGATGCTTCTTGGACCGCAAGAGTGAATCCCAAGACCAAGGCAAGAACAGGAGATACCGTTCGCTTTGCTTTGGATGAGAACAAGATTCATATTTTCGATAAGGAAACAGAGCAGACTATTACCAACTAAGAGAATTTGGCTTTGTAGAAAAGCAATAAAAGTTTTCTGAAAAACTGGTAAAAAAGACAGGAAAAGAACTTTTCTTTCCCTGTCTTTTTTTAAAATGCTTGAAAATTGGAAATAAACTGATTATAGTAATGGGGAAAAACGATAAGGTCGGGAGAAGAGATAAGGTTGAGACGTGATTGGAAAGGCTGCATTCTTCCCCCCGGTGTAGTTCATGAAAGAATGGAGTAGAGATGATTTCAAATCAGGTTTTGCAAAGTACAATTGATTCCTTAAAGGGAATCGCCAGACTGGATATTGCCATTGCAGACATTGACGGAAAAGTATTAGCCACAACTTTCCAAGAGGATAGGGATGTATCCGAGATGGTCGTCTCTTTTGCGGCGTCCCAGGCGGATTCCCAGGCAGCGGGAGGCTTCCAGTTTTTTAAGATTTTTGATGAGCACCAGCTGGAATATGTTCTGATTGCCCATGGAGATACGGATGATGTATATATGGTAGGAAAGCTTGCCGTATTACAGATTCAGACTCTTTTAGTGGCATACCGTGAGAAGTTCGATAAGGACAATTTTATTAAGAACCTTCTTTTAGACAACTTGCTTCTGGTAGATATTTATAACCGGGCGAAGAAGCTTCATATCGAAGTGGGCGTTCGTCGTGTAGTGTATATGGTAGAGGCCAAGGACAACCTGGACGGTTCCGCACAGGAGGCTTTAAAGAGCTTCTTCTCTTCCGAGCCCAAGGATTTTGTGACCGCGGTAGATGAGAAGAACATTATCGTGGTGAAGGAGCTTGCTCCGGAGGATGATTATAAGCAGGTGCAGAAGGTTGCGGAGAGCATGATGGATATGCTGTCTTCCGAGCTTATGCTTTCAGCAAAGATTTCCTACGGTACCATTGTGAACGAGATTAAGGAAGTTTCCCGTTCCTATAAGGAAGCTAAGATGGCTCTGGAGGTAGGAAAGATTTTCTTTGTGGACAAGGAGATTATTGCTTACAATGCCCTTGGTATCGGTCGTTTGATTTATCAGTTGCCGATTCCTCTTTGTAAGATGTTTATTAAGGAAATCTTTACGGACGTTTCCCCGGATGATTTCGATGAGGAAACTCTGTCCACCATTAACAAGTTCTTCGAGAACAATCTGAATGTGTCCGAGACTTCCAGACAGTTGTATATCCATAGAAATACCTTAGTGTATCGGTTGGATAAGCTGGATCGTTCCACAGGGCTGGATTTAAGAGTCTTTGATGACGCCATTACCTTCAAGATTGCCCTCATGGTTGTAAAATATATGAAGTATATGGAAACTCTTGATTTTTAAAGCAGATTTTCCCAAGAACGCCAAGAGCTGAATAGCTTTTGGCGTTTATTCTTAACGAGTATCGCACGCGTAGTGTGCGATATCTCGTTTCTGAAATGGAGTGAAAAGGCAGTTAGGAGAAATAGATGGACGCAAATGAGGAGAAGCATTTGAGGGAAGAGGAATCAAGGCAGGAACCCGAGAAAGAAGCATTGGAGTTGGGACCGGAAGAAGTGCGGACAGAGACATCGGGGCCGGAGAAGGAGGAAGCGCGGATAGAGACATGGGGGCCGGAGACGGAGGAAGCACGGATAGAGACATCGAGGATGGAAACGGAGGAAGTGCAGAAAGCTGAGCCGGAACAGAATATAAAAGGGCTTTGGAAGGGAGTGGTATTTTTCTTCCTGTGCTTTACCCTTTCCTTTGTTCTTGGTGCGCTTTTGTGCTATTTTTATTTCTTCGGATTTCCAAAAAGACAAGAAAATCAGGCCATTCATAATGGAGCGGCCAGTTCTTCCACCCTTTCCGACTCCAATCTGGAGAACTTGGAGTCCATTAACCTTCCAAGAGTTACGGAGAAGCTTAGGAAGATTCAGGATTTGCTGACGGACAGCTACCTTTATCAGGAAAATGGAAAAGATGCGGAGGAGATGATTTACAAGGGCTTTTTGACAAGCCTTCTGCAAGAGGATCCCTATGCTGCTTACTATACAAAGGAAGAGATAGAGGAGACCAGAAATCGTCAAAAGGGAATATACAAAGGAATCGGTGCGGCGGTATCCGAAAAGGAAGGCGGCCCCTTGGTAGAGTATGTTTATCCCGGATCTCCTGCGGAAAAGGCAGGTCTTTTGGCGGGAGACATTGTGCTGAAGGTGGACGGCATTTCCGTGGAAAGCCTTAGCCTAAACTATATTGTGGAGAATCTGATTCAGGGTTTGGCGGGAAGCTCTTTGGAAATGGTGGTAAATCGAAACGGTGAGGAAGTCACTCTGCGGATTACCAGAGGTGAGGTGGTCATTCCCGGCTCGGAAGTCGGGGATGTGGCAGAGATGTTAAAGCTTGGCGATGCAGAACAGCAGGCCGTAGTGGATGCACAAAGCGGCGCAGAACAGCAAAACGAAACAGTGTCACATAATGGCGGCGAAAAGCAGACTGATGCCGGCACGGGTGTCTTAGCAAGCTTACAGCCTGGAGATATCGGTTACCTTTCCTTAAGGGGCTTCTATATGGAGGCGGTGGATTCCTTCATTTCCCAGTATGAATCCGATATTGACGGAAAGAAGAAGGCTTTGATTATCGATCTACGAGGAAATCCGGGGGGTGACGTGGAAACGGCAACCAAACTGCTGGATTACTTTCTGCCGGATCATTTGCAGAAGCCGAAGAGAAAGGACAGCCGGCCTTTACAAACGCAGGAGAACAGTCCTGAAACAAGCAATGCGCAGGCTACCGGTACAGAAGGGAGTAACACACAGTACGGTGGCGAAAGCGCTTCCCCCTCCGTCCTGGAAGTCACTCCCAACCCCAATCGCCAATTTGAAAAGGATAAGACCCTTCTTCTTTATACGGAAGATAAGTGGGGAAAGGGAAAGGACTGGTATGCCAAGGACGGACACGAAGTGGATCTGCCCATCATCATTTTAATGAATCAAAACTCCGCCTCCGCTTCGGAGCTTTTTGCAGGAACCATGCAGGATTATGACAGAGCCTGGGTTTTCGGAACCCAGTCTTACGGAAAGGGTATTGTGCAGACGGTACGAAGCTTCCCGGACGGATCTGCGGTGGAGTTTACCACCCATTACTACTTTACGCCGGCAGGACGAAACATCCACAAGAAGGGAATTACACCGGATCTTACGGTGGAAATGCCGGAGGCGGATCAATTCACTTATCTTCGGGACAGAACAAAAGACCTGCAATTAAGAAAAGCAGCAGAGAGTCTTTATATTAATTTTATACACGATAAAAACAGCCCATGATATACTCAGTTCATCAGAAGATGAACAGTAATGGATGGTGAGGCATGGTATTTTTTATCGTTAATCCCCGAGCGGGACAGGGAATGGGGTTACGACTTTGGGAGAAAATGAAGGAAGAAGGAAAGTCTTTGTTGGGAGAAGAAGGCTTTTCCGTTTTCTTTACGGAAAAACAGGGAGATGCCAGACTCTTTGCCAGAGAAATCACCAGAGAAATCAATAAAGAAAATCATAGAGAAATCACCGGAGAAAATCCTAAAGAAACCCAACAAGAGATTCATAGAGATTATTCCGGAGAAAGGAACAGAGAAGCAAAAGCTGTCTCTATAGAGGATAGGATTTGTGTCATCGGCGGAACAGGCACCTTAAATGAAGTGATTGACGGGGCTATGCTGGACAACAATTCCTTCCCGATTTCCTTTTTGCCGGTACATAGGGACAACGACTTTGCCAGAGCACTGCAAAAGGGCTATAAGATTCCGGAAAGTCTTTCTGCCCTTTTTGCCAAGGAAGAGCGAAAAGTAGATTACGGCATTGTAGAGGGAGAAAGAGGACACAGACGTTTTGTGGTCAGTGTGGGACTGGGCTTTGAGGCAGCTGTCCTGCAGGAGCTGCTCAGTATGGGTTGCAGCATTTGCCCCAAAGAAAAACAGAGGATTCGTTCCAAGGCTCTTTCCTATTTTTATGCTTTTGTGAAAGAATTAAAACGGGCAAAGAAAATCAAAGGAAGTATTCTCCTGGATGGAGAAGAACGAGTGGAATTCCAGCATATCCTCTTTTTGTCCATCCATAATCATCCCTATGAATCCGGCTATGCCTTGGGATGTGGAGCTTCCGGAGAAGATGGCGTCCTGGATTTATGCTTGGTCAGCACCAAGAAAAAGCTGCGATTGCTTTACATTATGTTTGCGGCACTTTTCGGAAAGCATAAAAGTCTTCCCGGGGTGCATTGCTACCGGTTTAAGAAGATGGAGATTCATTTGGAGCAGGAGGTGGCCTTCCATGTGGATGGAGAATCCTTGGGAAAACAAAAGGATCTCTCCATTTCCTGTATGCCCGGAAGATTGCGGCTGCAAATTTAAAACAGATGGGAAGAAGAGAAAAGGTCTTAGGGAAAGGAAAGGGAAAATGAGAGTTGGGCTGGGTTATGACGTACATAGGCTGGTGGAAGGAAGAGACTTGATTCTTGCCGGGGTAAAGATTCCTTATGAAAAGGGACTTTTGGGACATTCCGACGCGGATGTGGTGCTGCACGCTTTAACCGATGCCATCCTGGGGGCAGCAGCTCTTGGAGATATCGGAAGACATTTTCCGGATACGGAGGAACGCTATAAGGGAATTTCTTCCGTCCTGCTTTTGGAAAAGGCTTATGCTTTGGTACAGGAGAAGGGCTATACTCTGGGAAATGCAGACATTTGTATCCTACTGGAAAGACCGAAAATCAAGAATTATATTCCGGAGATGGAAGAATGCATCGCCAGGGCACTTCATTGTGAAAGAGGACAGATTTCCGTGAAAGCCACAACGGAGGAAGGCTTGGGCTTTACCGGAAGGGGCGAGGGGATTGCGGCGAAGGCCATTGTCCTTTTGGAAAACCGTTAAAACTATGGTAAAATGAAGGGAATTCTCGGAAAAGAAAAGTTCTTCGGAAGTTTTATGCATTGTCACAAATTGAACACAATATCTCTTTAGAATAAAGAGATATTTTTTATATAAGATAATGTTTCAGTAGGCGGAAGATAGTGTTTTTCTGCAATATTTTTAACGGGAAAATGTTTTAAGGGGGAGAAGAGATGAAACGTTTTATGGGGATAGTCTTTTCGGCTTTGCTTTTCGGAGTGATTGCCGGAACTTGTATGGTGGGCATCAATTACCTTGCTCAATCCAATGGGATTTATCATATTCTGGCGGAAGGAGAGCTTTCTCAGGATAATGAGACGAATTCGAAGCAAGACAGTACTCAGGAATCCAAGGAAGAAAAGCAGAAAGAAAAGCAGGAGAAAAAGACCAGCGCTTCCGATGTAGAGAAGGAAAAGACGGTGGTGCAGGCGGATTCCGGCTCTGTCAGTCAGGTGGCTAAGGAGGCTATGCCTTCCGTTGTAGCTATTACCAATATGATGCGTTATCAGGAAAACGGTTTTTCCATCTTCGGGGATATCCAGAGAGAAACAGAGTATCCTGCCAGCGGTTCTGGTGTCATCGTTGGAAAGAATGAAACGGAACTTTTGATTGCCACCAATAATCACGTGATTCAGGACTCCAATTCCTTAACCGTAAGCTTCATTGACGACAGTACCGCCAAGGCTCAGGTGAAGGGTACCGATGCCACGGTGGATTTAGCTCTTGTTTCCGTGAAGCTTTCAGACTTGTCTCAGGAAACCAGAGATAAGATTAAAGTGATTGAAATCGGTTCCTCCGATGCTATGGAGGTGGGAGACCAGGTAGTAGCCATCGGAAATGCTTTAGGATATGGTCAATCCGTAACCAAGGGAATCATTTCCGCAAAGGATAGAGACGTGGAGACGGAAGACGGAACCGCAGAGGGATTATTACAGACGGATGCGGCTATCAACCCCGGTAATTCCGGCGGAGCTCTTCTGAATATGCAGGGAGAATTAATCGGTATCAATGTGGCCAAGTACTCCGACACGGATGTAGAGGGTATGGGCTATTCCATCCCATCCTCCAAGGCGGAAAGCATTTTGAAATCCCTTTCCACTCTGGCCACCAGGGAGGATGTTCCCAAGGAAGAGCAGGGAGTGCTGGGGGTACAGGTGAAGAATATTGATGCCCAGACCGCAGAAAGCTTTGCAATGCCTAAGGGCGTATATATCTTTAAAATCCTAGAGGATACCGGAGCACAGAACAGTGAGCTCCAGGAAAGAGATATTATTACCAAGCTGGACGGACAGGGCATTGCTACTACCGCAGATTTGAAGTCCCTTCTCTCCAAGTATCGTATAGGAGAAGATGTTACTTTAACCGTAATGCGTCAGGATGGCAGCGGTAAGTACAACGAAGTACAAGTACACGTTACCCTTGGAAAAGCCAACGCAACAGATTACGAAACATCTAACGGCTCAGCATCCTCCGGAGAGCAACAGCAAGGCGGTAATTCTCAAGGAGAGGCTCCTCAGGAAAATGCACCGGAAGGAAATTCCGGGGACAATGGGGAAAGCTCCGCACCATCCAAGGAGCAAGAAGGAAAATCCAAGGGAAAGCAGAGAAGATCCAAGGAGGAAGAGGATTTTTATAAGCAGTTCCAGGATTTCTTTAATGAGTATAAGAGATAATTGGGATAAATAAAGTTTTCTTCAAAAAGAGATGGTTCAAAAGACTATCTCTTTTTACTTTTGGCATATCCAATTTTCCAGACGCTGTCTGGAAAATTAACTTGGTCACATTATTTAGAACTTTTATCTATAGAAGATAATGACAAGCGTAGCTTTTATGAGAAAGAAACAGAGAATGCTAATTGGTCTGTAAGAGAACTAAAACGTCAATTATTTCCCTGCATTTCTTGACGAACTGTGGGAAAAACTATACACTAAAACCATATTTGTCCTCATTTATGAGAAGATTGTCTTCGTAGAAAGGAAGCAAGAAAATGAAAATTTATAATACCATGTCGAAGCAAAAAGAAGAGTTTGTCCCCATTGAAGAGGGGAAGATTCGGATGTATGTCTGCGGCCCCACGGTTTATAATTTAATTCATATCGGAAATGCCCGTCCTATGATTGTATTCGACACATTCCGTCGTTTTATGGAATATAAGGGCTATAAGGTTTGCTATGTCTCCAACTACACGGATGTGGACGACAAGATTATTAAGACTGCCATGGACGAAGGCACAGATTGCTCTTCCATCACCGAGCGCTACATCTCCGAAGTGGAAAAGGACATGTCGGATCTGAATATTATGGAGGCTACCGCCCATCCCAAGGCAACGGAAGAAATTCAGGGAATGGTGAATCTCATTGATGTGCTGGTAAAGAAGGGCTTTGCTTATCCGGTGGACGGTACGGTGTACTATGACACCACTGCATTTCCTTCCTATGGAAAGTTGTCTCATAAGAATATGGAAGATCTCCGTTCCGGTCTTCGCGAACTGAAAGTCTCCGGAGAAGAGGAGAAGAAAAGCCCCACGGACTTCGTACTTTGGAAGCCCAAGAAGATGGGAGAGCCTTACTGGAATTCCCCATGGAGCGAGGGACGTCCGGGCTGGCATACCGAGTGCTGTGTTATGGCACCGAAATATTGCGGGGGTGCTTTGGATATTCATGCCGGCGGAGAGGACCTTGTCTTCCCCCACCATGAGAATGAAATTGCCCAGTACGAGGCGGCTCACGGCGAGCAATTTGCCCGTTACTGGATGCACAATGCTTTTATCAACATTGACAATAAGAAGATGTCCAAGTCCTTGGGAAATTTCTTTACCGTAAGAGATGTTACATCCCAGTTTGATCCTATGGTGCTTCGTTTCTATATGCTTTCCGCTCATTATCGTAGTCCACTGAATTTCTCAAAGGATTTAATGGAAGCTGCTAAGACTTCTTTGGGAAGAATTCTTACGGCGATTTGGCGTTTGCAGGATTTGATTCCTCGTTTGGAGGAGAAGGCATTTTCCAAGGAAGAAGAGGGAAATGTGAAAACTGCCGAAAGCTATGAAGCAATTTTCTCCGAGAAGATGGAAGACGACTTAAATACAGCGGATGCGATTACCCAGATTTTTGAGCTGGTACGTCTTGCCAATGCCACTGTGGAGGAACATTCCTCCAAGGCCTACGGCGAAGCTCTGCTACAGAAGCTGGAAACCTTGATGGGAGTTCTTGGTATTCGTACCGAGAAGAAAGAAGAGGAGCTTGGCGCCAAGGTGGAAGCTTTGATTCAGCAAAGACAGGATGCCAGAAAGAACAAGGATTTTGCTAAAGCGGATCAGATTCGTGACGAGCTTTTGGCCATGGGTATTCAGTTGAAGGATACAAGAAACGGTGTGGAATGGCAGAAGATTTAATGGCAGAAAGTTTAGAGAATCTAAGCTTTCAGGAGAGCGAAATGGAGAGTCGAAGTGCTAAGAAGACAGGCTCTTCAGAGGCGCAAGCTGAATGTGCTATGGTGGAAGAGCTTTTGGAAGATACCTTATCCATGGAGAAACAAGGTGCCTTCGATGAAGCTCCGAACTTATCCCCTTTGGCTTTAGCCTACGTAGGGGACTCCATCTATGATTTTCGGGTGCGAGATTTCCTTTGCAGAAGATATCAGGAAAACCTGAATCGGGTAAACAGCAGAAAGACCAAGCTGGTTTGTGCCAAGGCCCAGTCGGATTTGATGGGATATTTAATAGAAGAAAAGCTTTTAACGGAAGAGGAGCTTTCCGTTTATCGAAGAGCCAGAAACCATAAGTCCCAAAGCCACTCCAAAAACTCCAGCATTACGGATTATCGGAGAGCCACCGGATTTGAGGCATTTTTAGGCTATCTTTATTATGCCGGAAAGATTTCCAGACTGATTAGCCTGGTGGAGAAGGGATTGGAGCATTTACTGGCAGAGAATGAAGCCAAGGAATAAGTAAAGTTATAAAGAAAGCCATATAGAAAAGCTATATAGAAAAGTTATATAGAAAAGTTATATAGAAAAGCTATATAGAAAAGCTATATAGAAAAGCACTTATAAAGTGTCAGAGCATAGAAATAGGAAGAAGTAGGAAAGAGGAAGAGGATGAGAGAAGAGGGATATACCCTAATCGGCAGAAACCCGGTGCTGGAGGCCTTTCGTGCCGGAAAGACCATTGACCGCCTGTTTATTCAGGACGGTTTAAAGGACGGCCCTATTTTAAGTATTCTTCGAGAGGCGAAGAAGCAGGATTTGGTGATTGATTTTGTGAAGAAATCCCGTTTGGATGAGATGTCCTCAGGAGAAACGCACCAGGGCGTTATTGCTTATCTTTCCGCCTATGAATATGCGCCCTTGGAGGATTTATTACAGGTGGCGAAGGATAAGGGAGAAGCGCCTTTTTTCTTTCTGTTGGATGGAATCGAGGATCCCCATAATCTGGGGGCAATGATTCGTACCGCAAATCTTGCGGGAGCCCATGGGGTGATTATTCCGAAAAGAAGAGCGGTAGGCCTAACCGCAACCGTAGCCAGAACCAGCGCCGGAGCCCTGAATTATACCAAGGTTTGTAAGGTGACCAATCTGGTGCAGACCATGGAAGAGCTGAAGAAAGAAGGGATGTGGTTTGTCTGCGGAGACATGCGTGGGGAAAGCATGTATAAGCTGAACCTGACCGGTTCAATTGGATTGGTACTGGGAAATGAAGGGGAAGGGGTTTCTCGTCTGGTAAAGGAAACTTGTGATATGCAGGCCTCCATTCCCATGAAGGGAGAGCTGGATTCCCTCAATGCTTCCGTGGCCTGCGGTGTTTTGGCTTATGAAATTGTAAGACAGAGGCTGTTGCAAAATGGATAAAGTTAAGGCAACCTGGAAAATTCATGAAAAGCTTTGGTTTTTTGCCCTCCTGATATTTTCGGGGGGCTTTTATGGTGGATATACTTACAGTCTTAGAGGACAGGTGTTTGCCAATGCCCAGACGGCCAATCTTGTCATCATGATGTTGTCTTTGGGAAAGGGAAAATGGGGGAGAGCCCTGTATTCTTTGGCTCCCTTTACCGCCTATATGCTAGGTGTGATTTTATCGGAGTATATTGGGCAAAACCATAAAAATCTAAAGAAGAGAGATTTTGAAGAGAAAATTCTCCTTTTTGAGTCGTTGGTTTGCTTCCTTGTGGGGCTGATGCCGGCGAGTTGGCCGGATCAGTTATGTCAATTAAGCTTAAGCTTTATCTGTGCCATGCAGTTCAATATTTTCCGAAAAGCGGAGGGAATTCCCATGGCCACCACCTTCTGCACCAACCATATCCGGCAAATGGGAAGTCATCTTACCCAAGCCTTATTTTTCAAAAATGAAGAATCCGCCAGACTTGCGAAGAGACACGGCCTGATGATTCTTGCCTTCGCTTCCGGTGTTTTGGCGGCGGTGCTTTTGTCAAAGGTTTTCGGACTTTACTGCATTTTCGGAATGACGATATTGCATCTCTTTCTCTGGGCCAAACTACATTTGGACAATAAAAGCTATGAAGAGAGAGCAAAAAAGCTAAAGGAAGAACAAGGCAGATAAAAGAAGAGATAAAAAGATAAAGGACGAACGAAGAAGATAAAGCAAGATAAAGCAAGATAAAGCAAGATAAAGCAAGATATAAAACGAGATAAAAGAAGATAGAAGCTAAAGGAAGAACAAAAAAGATAGAATGAAGAGGAAGGAAAAGAAAGTAGGGCCAATGAGCGCTTGTAGAGAAGAAAATTGTTGGGAAATTGACGGAAGAACCGGACTTTTCGGCCTTTTGGGCAGTCCGGTGGAGCATAGCCTTTCTCCTGCCATGCATAACGAAGCCTTCCGCTTGTTGGGAATCAATGCCCGCTATCTTGCCTTTGATTTACAAAAGGAGGATTTACCGGGCACATTACCCGTTTTTCGGAAAATGAAGCTGCAAGGCTGTAACCTCACCATGCCCTTAAAGGAGGCGGTGATTCCCCTTTGTGACAGCATTTCCAAGGAAGCAAGACTTGCCCATTCGGTCAATACCTTGGTCTTCCGGGATAATGGAGAGATTGAGGGGCACAGTACCGATGGTAAAGGCTTCTTTCGGGGATTGGAAGCAAAGGGACTTGCTTTAAAAGGAAAGAAGCTCAGTCTTTTAGGATTAGGAGGTGCCGGAAAGGCCATCCTTAGCTATGGCATCGGAACAGAGCTTTCGGAAATAGAAGTATTGGTTCGAGAAGCGAGTAAGGGAAAGTACGAAGACTTTGTAGAACGATGCGAAAAGGAATCCGGAAGAAAGATTTCTTTAAAAAGTCTGGAAAGGGATTTGGAAGAAGCCTGCGGGAGCAGTGATATCCTGGTGAATGCCAGTTCCGTAGGGATGAAAGAGGTCTGTTCCCTGGTAGAGGATAGTCGCTGGCTTCATAAGGGACTATTTGTAGCAGACTGTATTTACCATCCCTCGGAAACGAAACTTTTACAGCAGGCAAAGGAACAGGGATTAGCTTATATGAACGGCTTACCCATGCTCTTTTATCAAGGGGCGGAGTCCTTCCGGCTATGGACCGGAAAAGACTTTCCGGAAGGAGAGGTCTATGCTCTTTTGGAATCAAAGGTCAAAGAAAGAGAAGGATAGAGAGTAAAACAATTATGTTATTGCTTTTCTGCAGTATAGCTTTGTACACGGGGCACGCTCTCGCTAACATCGCCTCGTAGGGGTACTAAGCGAAAAACTTCAGTGCCTTCGTTTTTCGCAAGTACCCACGGGCTCAGATTACCCCGTATCACAAAGCTAT
>NZ_CAUTEG010000071.1:0-12573 GCF_963537195.1 Oribacterium sinus
ATACGCCGCAGCCGCCTTATAGACCTTTTCTGCAGTTATCTGACCTCCTACACATTAAAAGGAAAACTCATATCCTGGCTGAAGAACAGTACCGTTTACCGCCTCTGCCGCAAGACGAACATTGGTATTTCTCAGTTCATTGGAAGTAGTTTTGGTGGTAAAGCTGGCAATAATCTTATACTGATCCTTAATGGATGCGGTGGATGCGGGAACCTTCTCTCCCTCAGTACTAATCTCGGAGGAAAATTCTTTATTGTTCAGGGCGTTCAGAATATCCTGCGCGGTAGCATCCACATTAATGGCATAACCGTCCTTGCTGCCGCCAAATTCAAATTCTCCGGTAGATTTATTGTACTTGGTAATGTCTCCATTTTTCGGAGCCATCTTCCAAACAATCGCAAGCTGATTCACATAGTCTTTAATTTTATCGCTAAAATCGGGAAGCTGCAGAATATAATCCGCCTGAATGGCAGTTGAACTTTCCGCAGTGGTTTCTTCCGCCTTTTTCTTCTTCTTTTTCTTCTCTGTGGAACTCTCCTCCGTACTGCTTTCCGAAGCCTTCTCTTCCTGATATTTGGTATAAATCTGGTCTACAAAATCTGTAATGCTGTCGGATAAGATATCCGGAATTTCATAGTCACTCTTATTGGGACGAATGGTTACATCGGAAAGGGTATTCTTAACCTTTACCACTTCCTCCGTTCCTTGATCATCAATACCGTCTTCGCTTTTATTGTCTTCCGCCTTTGGAAATTCCGGCATGGAAAAATAATCAATATTAGGATTGGCGTTTTTTACCACAAGATGCCAAGTGTAAGATTTCTTCAAGAAATCAATTACCTGCTCCTTGGTCATTCCCTTTAGATTTAAAAGCTCCGCTCCCGGTTTAAAGGCGGAATAATCCAAATACAAATCCTCATGAATTGCATTGGGATCTATGTACTCCGTTTCCGTAGCAGTGGTCTCCGCTTCATGAAAAAAGCCGGCGTTCCGGCTTAAAGCAAAGACTGCAGCTGCACTTCCGAATAGGGCTACTGCGGCTATAATGATAGGAAGATGGCCATTGTTCTTGGGGCGTCGTCCACCGCTTCTACCATTACTTCGTCCACTACGTGCCCCTTTATCGCCATAGCTGTACTGGGCACTTCTGCTTCTTGAACCGCCCTTTGCTCTACTGATTCCTTGAGATAATCTTCTTTCGCTGGCTATCATATTCCATCCTTTGTATATGTCTATTAATTGATAATCCGAATAGGACAGGCTTTGCCTATACCATCGGCTCATAAGAAGATACCGCTCATTTTGCAGGCGATATTCTTCAAGAATAAAAGGTGCTGAAACACAGCACCTTTTTATCATACCATAATCTTTTCATTTGTATAGAAAAGAATCCTAAAAAAAATCTATAGGGCTTTACAAAAATGTAAGAAAAAATCTTCTGTTATTTGACAACAAAGTTCACGATTTTTCCGGGAATATACACTTCCTTTACGAGAGTGCCGTCCAACTTATCCCCTAAACATTCCTTAGCCTTAGCAAGAATTTCTTCTTTGCTTAAATCCTTGGGAACCTCCAGTACCGCCTTTACTTTTCCGTTTACCTGTAAAGGAAGCTTAATTTCATCCGCCTCCATGGCTTTATTATCGTACTCAGGCCAGCCGGCGGCAAATACACTGCCTTCTCCCTTTGCCAAATGATAACACTCCTCTGCAATATGGGGAGCAAATGGAGCCAAAAGCACGGAGAATGTGCGAAGGGTTTCCAAATCTACGCCCCCTTCTTTCTTTGCCAGATCCAAGAGGCTGTTATTGTACTCCATAAAGCCGGAAACAACAGTATTTAAGTTGAAGCTGTCAAAACGAAGCTGAATATCATGAATTAAGTTATGCCGTACACGAATCATCTCTTTTGTAGGACTGATGTTCTTATCCTTGGATTCTTCCACAAGATTATAGAAACGATTCAGGAAACGATAAACTCCATCAATTCCTCTGTCATCCCATTCCGCATCCAATTCGGGAGGACCTACAAAAAGCTCATAAAGTCTAAGAGCATCACAACCGTAATCCCTAACCAGATCATCGGGAGAAACTACATTTCCCATGGACTTGGACATCTTAATACCGTTTTGCCCTAAAATCATTCCCTGATTAAAGAGCTTTACAAAGGGCTCCTTAAATCCTACCACACCGATATCATAGAGAAATTTGGTCCAGAAACGGGAATACAGAAGGTGTAATACTGCATGCTCCACGCCTCCGATATACATATCCACCGGCAAATATTTATCAGCCTTCTCTCTGCTGACCAAAGCCTTGTCATCATGATTATCAACATAACGCAGGAAATACCAGGAAGATCCTGCCCACTGAGGCATTGTATTGGTCTCCCGCTTTGCCGGACCTCCACACTTTGGACAAGTGCAGTTTACCCAGTCAGTAATGCCGGCCAAGGGAGATTCTCCCGTTCCGGTAGGCTCATAGTTTTCTACCTCAGGCAGCTTTAAAGGAAGCTCTTCCACCGGTACTGCTACATTTCCGCATTTCTCACAATGTACGATAGGAATCGGCTCTCCCCAGTATCTTTGTCTGGAGAAAACCCAGTCTCTGAGCTTAAAGCTTACGGTCTTCCGGCCGAAGCCTCTTTTCTCCACTTCATTAGCCGCTTCCACCTTTAATTCGGAGGACTCTCTTCCATTCCATTCTCCGGAGTTAATCATAATACCGGAGGCTTCTGTATATGCCTCTTCCAATACCTCTTCCTTCCCGTCCTTGGAAATAACCTGAACAATGGGAAGGTCAAACTTCTTGGCAAAAGCAAAGTCTCTGGCATCATGAGCAGGTACACACATAATGGCTCCGGTTCCGTGATCTGCCAATACATAGTCGGAAATCCAAATAGCACACTTCTCCCCGTTTAAAGGATTAATGGCATAGGCTCCCGTAAATTCACCGGTTTTATCCTTGTCATTCACCGCCATTCTTTCCACGTTGGACTTATTGGCTGCCATAGAAATATAAGCTTCTACCTTTTCTCTTTGGGCATCCGTACAAATCTTCTGAACCATAGGATGCTCCGGGGCAAGAACAAGGAAGGTGGCTCCGTAAAGCGTGTCAGGTCTTGTGGTGAAAACAGTAATCTTATCTTCTCTTCCCTCTAAGGCAAAGTCCACCTCCGCTCCGTAGGAACGACCAATCCACTCTGCCTGCATCTTCTTAACCTTTTCCGGCCAATCCAATTCCTGCAAATCATCCAATAAGCGATCTGCATATTCGGTAATCTTCAACATCCACTGTCTTAAATTCTTCTTGGTAACTGCCGTACCGCAACGTTCACACTTACCATCCACTACTTCCTCATTGGCAAGTCCTGTTTTACAGCTTGGACACCAGTTAATAGGGAACTCCTTTTCATAAGCCAATCCCTTCTCAAACATTTTCACAAAAATCCACTGGGTCCACTTATAGAACTTGGGATCAGTAGTATTCACTTCCATGTCCCAATCGTAAATGGCATTAATCTGCTGTAACTGTCGCTTAATGTTCTCCACATTTTTCTTTGTGGTGATAGAAGGATGAATTCCCATCTTAATGGCATAGTTTTCAGCAGGCAAGCCGAAGGCATCCCAGCCCATGGGATGAATCACATACTTTCCCTTAATGACCTGATAACGTGACCAAGCATCGGAAATCACGTAGCCTCTCCAGTGTCCTACATGCAATCCGGAACCGGAGGGATAAGGGAACATATCTAAGCAATAGTATTTTTCTTTCTTCTCGTCCTTTGGGTTAATGGGATTTTTCTCCCAAAATTCCTGCCACTTCTTCTCTACGGCAGCATGATTATATCTAGCCATTTTTTCACCTCGAACTTTCTATGATAACGAATGCCATTTTATAACCCCTACTCTGTCTCGTCAAGCTTAGGATAGGGCTTCCTTGCACTTTCAAAGCCGTTGTCCTTGGTAATATGCAATCGATCACAAGCTTTAAAAAATAGTTTAGTGTTTTTTCTGGATAAGGAAAATTCTTCTCTCAAGTCCTCTACAGTGATTTCTCCCTTGCTCTGTAATTTTTCCAAAGTAAATTCTTTTAACTTGGAAAATAAATTACCCAAAGTATAATATTCCCCTTCCAGTTGCACCAGGGTTCCCTTCTCTTCCAAACAAGCAACGATATCCAACAGGATTTTTTCTTCCTCCTTGCTCCATAAGGGCTCCGTAATTTTCGGGAAAGAAAATTTAGCCTTTTGCATTAGAGTAATCAAGGTATTGGCAATATTGGTGTATTTTTCATCCTTTTTCATCTTATAATCTTTTATGGCTAGAATATCATGAGATATTCTGAAAATTTCCTTTTCACGCCAATATTCCAGAAGTGCTTTATAAATGTTTCTGTTGTAAGAGCTAAAAAAACGACTGTACAATACCGATGTTTTTTCTCCAATTTTATAAGGATTTCTTTGATAAAAATCCTTCATATAGTACTGAATTTGCTTTTCCTTCTCTTCCAAATCTTCCCCGGGAATCAGATACTTTTCTCCTTGCAAAAGGATGCTGATAAGTTCTCCCTTTTCTTCCTTCTCTCTTAAGGCATTTTCGATATTGCCATATCCGGGAAAAGCTTTTCGAATAGCGGAGAGAGCCAAAAAAATGCCTTTTTTCTTGTGAAAGAAATTCTGAAGCAAACTTCCTTCATCCGCATCTTCCAGGCTTCTCAGTCTTTCCGTTTGAAAACGCCCTCTTCTATGCCTCCCCCTTGGTAAAGGATCTATCACCTTTCCCCCGCCAATGCTTAGCTTTTGGGATTCGTCTCTTAGAATAAATCGGTCTCCGCTTAAGGCTACAACAGGCTCTTCACACTGCAACTGAACCAAGGCTGAGCTCTTATTGGGGATTTCCCCCCCCTCCAAGCAGACAAGCTTGCAGAGCACATGTCTTGTCCCTAAAAGAAGTTCCAGCTTTCTGTTGTTTTTTATGGATTGTTCTAAGGCATTGTCTACTTGAACTCTGCAATCCAATAAAGAACTGGGATAAAGTAAGTCCTTCTCCGCCAGCACATCTCCTTTTTGACAAAGAGACTTATCTATTGAGGATAAATTCACGGCAACTCTCTCTCCGCCAACCGCAAAGTCACTGTCTTTGCCATGAACCTGAAGATTTCTGACTTTTACCGGTAAATTCTTCGGATAGAGGGCATACTCTTTTTTTAACTCTATTCTTCCGGACATTGCCGTTCCGGTAAGAACGGTTCCTGCTCCTGCAATAGAGAAAGCCCGGTCTACAAACATTCTGAAAATTCCTTGTTCCGGCTTCCCTTGAATAAATTCATGCAAAGTAGACAGATATTTTATTAAATCCGGAATCCCTTCTTTGCTAAAAGAAGAAAGGGGAAAGATCGGTACGGTAAAAGAAAATTGCTTCTCCAGATACTCGGTAATTTCCACTTTTCTTTGTTCCACTTCTTCCGGAGAAACAAGATCAATCATCGTTAGACAGATAATAAAATTCTTGATTCCAAGAAGAGACAGAATACTGAGATGCTCTCTGGTTTGGGGCATAATACCTTCCTTGGCGGAGATAACCACCATAACCAAATCCATTCCCACAGCTCCGGCTACCATGGTTTTTACAAATTTTTCATGTCCGGGAGTATCAACGATTCCAATTTTCTGACCGTCCGGAAGAGATAATGAGGTAAAGCCCAGCTCAATGGTCATACCTCTCTTTTTTTCTTCTTCTAGTCGATCCGCATCATATCCGGTTAATGCCTTAATTAAGGCGGTTTTTCCATGATCAATATGCCCTGCAGTTCCAATAATCAGATGCTTTGATTCTTTTTTTCCCTCAGGCTTTTCTACATTGGATAATTGTTGAACATCAAGATTCTGCGTATTTTCCATAAGTTTTATTTACTCCATAGTATTTCCAAAAGATTTGTTCCGGATTTAAGTCAATCAGTATATATTCTATTTCAAATTTACTCTCATACTACGCACATTATCTTCAAAGTAAATTTTTCGCTTATTTTTACATAGCTTTTTTATCATACAAGATAATCTTAGGAAAATCGAGGGATTGCCTTAAAAAGGCCAAAAAAAGAAAGAATCCCCATGTTCCATTTAGGAATTCTTTCTAAGGTGCTTATCTTTTAACTGCTCTCATTTTCAGCTTCAGAAGTGCCTTTGCCTTCTTTGCATCCTGGGCAACAATATTATTTTCCCCGACAACGTTGGTTTCAATGCCTTCTTCACTCTTGTTAAAGTCCACAATAGTGTTCATATATTGATTCGTAACCACAAAGGCACCCTGGGTTCCCACAAAGGAAACTCCTACAACCGCAATATCTCTTTTACCGATTTCTTCAATGGCTTGAGCAAAATCCACGTTGCTGTTTCCCCAGCTGTCCTCACTGACAATTGCCCCTTTTACACGAAGGGCTTCAGCCCAAGCACCTACACGACTACCGGTAAAAAGTTTATTAACGTTATCCTGTGGAATTCCGGCAAGTATAATACCTACAAAATCCAAGTCAGTATCATCGCAAAGCTCTTCTACCAGAGGGTCACGAAAATGATGCAAGGTGGTTTCTTTGGTTGATGGTCCAATTCCCATAAGCTCCTCCTCTTAATATAATGCTCGAATAGCGCCATCACGATACTCATTGGGAGAAATAATCATCGGCGCTCCGGTAATATCAATAATTGAATGAGATCCTATAAATCCGGAAGGTTCATCCGGAAGAAATCTGGTATCATACATAGCTCCCTGACCGGAAACCATCTTCACCAAAACCACTTTATCCTTACCCGGACGTTCTACATCCTTAAAATCATGACGCTCCGTACAGAAGGAACCATTGGTTTTCTTCAATACTTCGCGAATTTCCTGACAGAAATGATCACATAGTCTATGGCAGGCATCAGGCCCCGGTCTGGAATATCCGGCCTTCGCCTGTAATACCACATCAATTAGAATGATGATATCCTCAGGGCCCGGAGTCCCAACACGGCCAAAAACCACCTGCTCATCTAAAAATCCGTCGGAATTACCAAAAGCGGAGACATAATTGCCTTCCGTATCCGTAGCAGTAAGGATTACATACACTCCGGTTAAAGTATGGCTAATTCCCTCTCCTATTTTTCCTAATACTTTGGTAGAAATAGGCATTATATCCATAATAGAATTAATGGGAATGTGTCTTTCATTTTTATGAATGATTTTTAGACTGCAATCTTCAATCAGCTCTTCCTGCTTAGCGAAGTCCTTTAAACGATTGGGATTGATCACCAAGCTATATTCTTTATTTTCCTCTTTTTTCAAGGAGACTTTCTCTCCCTCTGAAACAGCACGAACATGAAAAGCTTTAATCGCTAACTGTCTCAATACTCTTTCTTCACTCATTCTATCCTCCAAGGAAATTTTAGAAAAAAATGGAAGCATGAAGATCATGCTTCCATTTCTTGGCATTATACCTTCGCAACGTATTCATATGGCAAAGGAACAATCTTACCTGCAGACTCGATTTCCTCAAGCTGCTCTAAGGTATCCTTTACGATATTGTATTGCATTTCTCTGTTGTTTGGCTCTCCGGCATTTGCACCCATCGGAACGAGAGGAGCAACTGCTCTGGGGGAACCGGTCTGTCTTACGACAGGAGGTAACGCAGCAATGATAATTGTAGGAATTCCTGCGGCCTCAATAGCTCTCTGCACAAGCACGGCAGAACGATGGCAAGTTCCTCAGCCAGCGGTGAGGATTACGGCGTCTACGCCCTCCTCTTTCAGCTGTCTGGCAATTTCAGGACCTGTCTCGTTTTTGAACTTTTCCTGGTTTCCACCACCGCCCATGAATCCGAAGTGTACAGGAGCTACCCCCTTAATTACACCATCTTTAGCCAACTCATGAAGACGATCAATTGGGAACATACAGTTGATATCTTTGTTAACGTCACCGTTATCGTAACCACCATGTGATACCATTAGTTCGCTAGAAGGCATTGTATCCTTGATAACTCTAAAGGTAAAATCACCAGCCAGGTTAAAACGCTTGTCATCTTTATGGTGCACACCTGCGGCCGTTGCAATGGCAATAACCATATCCTTTAACGGCTTTGTGACAGGAGCCCATACAGGTGGAGGAGTAACAGGTACGAAGATTTCAGACTGCATCCCTTTTACTACAGTATTACCCATGTCTTTCTCCTTTCATAAATTTTTTATGTAATTATTCTACGGCTCTTGGCGCTTTTGAATATTACTAATGTATTTTTCATTTACATCCGGACTTAATTGCTCAATAAAACTCATATTGAAACCAACCTCCTGACCGACTTTAATTTCATAATCGGAAATGAGCATCCGCATGGGAATTTTTAAAAAGCCCAAACGACCTTTTAAGTCAATCCCCACGGCACCATCATGAACCTCCACGATAATGCCTTCCATGTAAATAATCTTATCTGTGTATTTAGCCATAATTATGCGTTCATGTACTTCTCTTTGAACTTATCACTCATTGGAAGAGAAGTTTCATTCTCAACAAGCTCAATGGGCTTTCCGGTAACATTGGAAACCAACTCAATGTTCTGGGTCTTTACGTTTGGATTCCACTTACGTTCAGCCTTCTTCACCTCTTCGCCTGCCATCTCAGCCTTCAACATGCTTAATGCACGGATAGCGTCCTCAGTACAAAGGGTGTTGTTAGCAAGAATCTCGTTCTCAATTCCGCCTTCAGATTTGTTGTTATCTACCATGCTGGTCATGTACTTGTTACCTACAACCAGAGCACCCTGGTTAGCACAGAAGGACATACCTACAACCTTGATTCCTCTCTTACCGATCTGCTCGATGTGAGAAGCAAAGTCAATGTGGTTGTTTCCGAATCCCTCAGTGGTTACAAATGCACCATCCGGTCCGATAGCCTCTAAGGTCATACCTACACGACGAGAAACATAGAACTTCTCAGCGTTAATCTGTGGAGATCCAACCAATACAACACCGGTTAAATCCACTTCATGATCATGAAGAACCTCTAATACCAACGGCTCTCTCCAGTAGTGACGAGACATCTCCTTAGATGCAGGTCCAATACAGGTTAATGCATGGATACATCCATCAAGAATCTCTAATGGAGAAACTACTACCGGAACGTTTCCAATATCAACGTTAGGCTTAGCACCAAGTACACCAACAGGCTCAACAGGAAGGAGTAAGTTATCATGCATTGCTCCCTGTCCCATGATTTCCTTAACGATAACAACCTTCTTCTTACCCGGTCTTCTTACCTGGTTAAAGGTCTCAGTATCAACAACCAAGCTCTCATCAGCCTTCTTTAATACCTTACGAATTTCATCGGTGATTAAGTCAGTTGCTGTGTGAGCAGCCAATGGTCCCGGACGCTCCATGTTAGTCTTCTCTTTGATGGTTACATTGGTCTTAATGAAGATATCTCCCTTGTCAGGACAACCGGGACGTCCCCACATAATATTCTCATCAAGGTATCCTTCGGAGGATCCGAACTCACCAATCTGAACACCATTCTCATCAGTTCCGGAAACCACCATAACAACGCCGTCTAATACACGGGTTGTTCCGGTTCCAACTTCATCATCCCCCTCTTTGGTTGCGATAGGCTGAACATCCATGATGGTGTTGGAGTAGGTATGATATTGATCCGGAGTAATGATATCAATCTTCAGATCCACTACAAGCTTCTGAGAATCAACACATTCCTTTTCAATGCCTTCGCGAATGGTAAGAACGGTACCCTCTAACTTGGTTTCAGGACCTCTCTTAACTTCAGTAATCTTGAAGTGCTTTCTGGTAAGACTGCGAACTACCACTTCCTCATCTGTAGCAACCGCTCCGGGAGCTGCAACACCTGCATTACCTGCTACAGCCTGTGCTGCATTAGATACTACAGGAACGCCGGATGCGCCGCCTAAAGCACCTACAGGAATCTGAATGTCGATTCCCTTACCTTCACCAATGTGAATCTTCAAGCTTCCTCCTAAGGCAGGTGCTGCTACTGCTCCTACTGAAGCTGCCGGGGCTACTACTGCCGGAGCCTCTTCTTTAGCTGCCTCTGCAGGCTTATCGGCAAGCGCTACTAAATCTTTTGTAAGAGGTGTGAGAGAATCACAGGTCTTTAAAAGCTTAGCCCCTAAAACATCGCCAATGGTTAAACAACCATCCAACTTCAACAATCCCTGATCTACCAAATCATCAAAGATTTCAGGATCCTCCAAGTTGTGGCTGGAGAGAACTACTCCCTCCTCAGCCCTACAGCATAACACCGCCGGACTGCTCTTGTGCTCTTCTGCATACTCTGCTGAAATAGACATATTTTGCTTCCTTTCTTATGAAAATTCTATATGAATATCTTGGCCTTCCTCCACATGGATATGGAATAATCCATCATCCAGCATGGTAGAAAAGCTGAATTCCTGCTCCACTGCCTGCTCTGTCTTTTCCTCTTCCTTGGGGAAAGGAAGCTGGCGACCCTTGTCATCTACCGGTAGCTGCTCTACAACCTTGGACTTGGTTAAGTAACGCATAGGCTCCATACCCACGGTTTCAAAGATATGATCAGTCTGATGATGAACATTCAGATTCATCTTCGGTGCAGATCCCATAACCGTGTTGGTACAGTCACTACAGTTTCCGATAATGACATCGGTACATCCTGCATTCTTGAAGTGTAAAATCTTCTGTGCCTGTCCGGGGCAGTTTCCGGGGTTCTGGCACTTCAGTGTTCCTCGAACATCTTCAGCCTGCTTACAAGCCTGTACATCCGTAACTACCGCATTGTACTTCTTGCACAAATCTTCCATTCTCTCCAGATTTCCGCCACAAGCACAAAGAAGAATACCCATCTTTGCTCCCTTTAAATCCTTAAAGGGTTCTGTAACCAGAATTCCGCCGCTGGTTTTGGTAATCGGTGTAGAAAGCTCTACAGCATGTCCGGTGAAAGGACCTCCTAAAACGATTTCTCCGTATTCCCCGTCAATACCGCCGGCCATCTCGATAAGCTCACCTACGGTAGTGCCTACAGGAACATCCATAAAGACCTGAGTCTTAGTTCCCTTCTTTAGCTTTCCGCCAACGGAAATATTCTTTAAGAAGCAAGGCTTCTTATCCTCAATTGCCTCTGCTATGCGAAGACAGGTCTCTACGTTAATAACAACGGAGTCAGCTTCTGAAGGAAGGGAAGTGGGAGGAAGTAATTTACCAAGAACCTCACGAACAACAGCTCTTTCTTCTCCCATCGGATAAATATCCGGCAGTAAATGGATAGAGATATTGGGGAACTTGTCCTGTAAAGAAAGAAGAACTTTAATCTCTTCTTCATGCTTTTTCTTAATGGCAATCACGCCCTTAGCTGCATTGGTTACCTTCATACAGTAATCAATACCCCGCAAAGTCTTCTCGGGCTGTTCCATAATCTGCTTCATGTTATGCTCCAGCAAAGGTTCACACTCCGCTGCATTCACCAGAATATATCCGCCCTTCAAGTCGATGTTTAATTTCACTGCAGTAGGGAATCCTGCACCGCCCATTCCCACGATTCCTGCGGCTTTAATCAAATCAAGAGTATTCTCGCCCTCAATCTTTACGTAATCATCGCTCTGCTTCTCGGAAGCCTCGACGATGACCGCCTCCTCGGTAATTTCTTTTACCACACCATCCACACTGGAATGCACATTGGCGCCAAGTTTCTCCGGTGCAGCAAGCAAGCTTCCTCTTTTAACGGAATCCCCTACTTTTACGACCGGTGTAGCAGGTGCACCGATGTGCTGTCTGAGTAAAATTGTTTTAACCACTTTTCCCATCTCCTTCTTCAACTTACTGATATTATGGATTATTATCGCCTGACACGATAAAGTGTTACTCATCCTTCCTCTACAAAAGATTGTTAATTCTTTAGTAATATTACGGCGAAAATTCGGTTTTTACAAGTATTTATTATCATACGATATAAATCCTTGCTATTTCTTTAGCTTGGCTAAAAAGCAAGAAAAAGCGCTAAAACACTGGGAATATCTGGCAATTTCGTAAGAATTAATTTAGACCATTTCATCGTCCATTCTATTTCTGTTCTTAAAAAAATGCAATACCGATTGGGCGCTTTTTTCATCCATTCCCGGACAGGAAAGTAGCTCTTCGAAATCGGCTTTAGCCACGCCTTCCAAGTCTCTAAATTTTCTCATCAATGCTTTTCTTCTCACCGGACCGATTCCCGGAATATCCTCCAGAAGAGAATGGATCTGCTCTTTTCCTCGTAAAGAGCGATGATAGCTAATGGCAAAGCGATGTACTTCATCCTGAATTCTGGTAAGAAGTTTAAAGCATTCACTTCTTTCCGATAAGGGGTATTCTTGATTTCCAACCAACAATGCTCTGGTACGATGATGCTCATCCTTAATCATTCCGCAAACAGGAATGGAAATCCCCAGACCATCCAGTACTGATTCACAAATACCGACCTGTCCCTTGCCTCCATCCATTAAAATCAAATCGGGAAATTGCGAAAAACGCCCCAGATGATTTTCTTTTCCTCCGGCCTTATTTGCC